>DASUFK010000389.1:0-7540 GCA_036274615.1 Gammaproteobacteria bacterium
CGCGCTCGTCGGGGGCGTGTTCCTGCAAAAGCTGCTCGGGTATCCGATGACGACGGCCGTGGTGATCGGCTACATCGCGCTGTTCGCGGTGGCGATCCAAACCGGCATCATCATGATCATCTTCATCCGCCGCGCGCTCGCGCACCGCGCGGAGAGCGAGAGCTACATGGACGCCGTGCTCGACGGTTCCGTGCTCCGTCTGCGTCCGAAGCTCATGACCGTGGCCGTCACGGTGCTGTCGCTGCTGCCGATCATGTTCTCCACCGGCCTAGGCATGGAGATCATGAAACCGATTGCTACGCCCACGATCGGCGGCATGCTCACGTCGACGATCTACGTGCTGTTCCTGATCCCGTGCTTGTTCGCGATCGGTCAGGACCTTCGCGGCCGGGGGCGCGCATGAGACCCGCGGCGCTCGCAGCGGCGGCCGTGGCGGCCGCGTGGCTATTCGCCGCCGCCGAGGCGCAGGCGCCGCATCCGGACCCCGCGCAGCAATTGCAGCCCCAGCCCGGCATCGACGAGACGCTGCCCGAGGATTATGGTGCCGCGCTGCCCGACGACCCCGTCAAGCCGCTCGTCTACGCGCGCTGCGACCACTGCCACAGCCTGCACTGGGTCGGCAACTCCGGCGCCACCGAGGACGGCTGGACCGATCGTATCCGTAGAATGAACCGGGCGGGCGCGATGATTCCGCCGGAAGAGATCCCGGTGCTGGCCGCGTATCTCGCGAAGGCCTTGCCGGAGCGGCCGCGGCCGCCGCCTCCGCCGAAACGCGGCGCTTCAGCCCGCAGACATTGAGGACCACGTCATGTACAACCAAACCCGTTCGTTGCTCAGAACCGCGGCCGCAGTCGCCGCCATGCTTCTGCTCGGCACTGCCTGCGGACAATCGCCGCCAACCACCGCCCAACCCCCGGGCGGCGGTCTCGCAATCGCGTTCAGGTCGCTCGCCGCCCCCGCCAGGGGCGACAACAAGGTCGAGGCCGTGGTGACGCAGGACGGCAAGCCGGTCACGGACGCCACCGTCGCCGCAACGTTCCGCATGCCCGCGATGCCGTCGATGAACATGCCCGAGATGCACAGCACGTCCGCGCTCGAGCACCAGGGCGGCGGCCGCTACGTCGGCACCGGTCAGCTGTCGATGGCCGGCACCTGGAACGTGACGGTCACCGTATCGCGCGGCGGCACCGACCTCGGCAGCTCCCGCTTCACCCTCCAAGCAAAATAGAAACCGCTAGCCGCCGCTCACTTTGGCCGCGCGCTCGGCTCGTTGCGGCGGTCGCACGTCATGTCGGCTATGCGATACGCGTAAGGGCTGCGGTCGGACCTCGCTTCGGCCGCGCGCCGAACGTGAGGGCGGCGGACGTACCTCGAACGGTCCTCCCGAGACCGTCGCCGCACAGGGATGTGCGGCGAGGAGGCGCAAGGACGCTCTTCCGCCGTGTCTCGGGAGGACCCTTCGAGGTACGGCCGCAGCCACCACCAAGCCAAAGCCAAAGTGAGACACGACCAATTGTCATGGCATATGTCTTGCACCGATGGGTTGGGGGAACGCTCACCGACAAGGAGGTCAGCATGCAAGCCGCACGTATTCGCTCTTTCGGCTCCGCCGACGTGCTCTACATCGACGAGATTCCGATCCCCGAGCCGCAGCGCGACGAGATCCTGGTGCGCGTGCGTGCGGTGAGCGTCAATCCCGTCGACTACAAGATGCGCGAGGGCGAGATTCCGAGCGTGAAGCCCGAGCAGCTGCCGGTGACGCTCGGCCGCGACGTGGCGGGCACCGTCGCGCGCTGCGGCGAGGAGGTGGTGAGCTACCGGCCGGGCGACGCGGTGTACGCGCTGCTCGACGGCAACCACGGCGGCTACGCCGAGTACGTGATCGTCAAGGAGCGCGACCTCGCGCGCAAGCCCGAGCGGCTCGACTACCTCGAGGCCGCCGCGGTGCCGCTCGCGGCGATCACGGCGTGGCAAGGGCTCTTCGATCACGCCAAGCTCGCGCCCGGTCAGCACGTGCTGGTGCACGGCGGCGCGGGCGGCGTCGGACATTTCGCGATCCAGCTCGCGAAGCAGAAGGGCGCCACGGTGTCGACCACCGTCGGCAGCGAGGACGTCGACTTCGCACACGAGATCGGCGCCGACCGCGCGGTCGACTACCGCCACGAGCGCTTCGAGAAAAGAGTGCGCGACGCGGACGTGGTGCTCGATCTCATCGGCGGCGAGACTCAGGAGCGGTCGTGGCAGGTGCTCAAGGAGGGCGGCGCGATGGTGTCGACGGTGTCGCAGCCGTCGGTCGAGATGGCTCGGTCGCGCCGCGCGATCGGCGAGCTCTACCTCTCCAAGCCGAACGCCGAGGAGCTCGCCGCGATTGCGCAACTCGTGGACGACGGCAAGGTCACGCCGCACGTGCACGCGGTATATCCGCTCGCCGCCGTCCGGGAGGCGCAGACCGAGCTCGAGCAGGGGCACGTGCGCGGCAAGGTGGTGCTCGCGGTCGGGGAAGCCTAGGGCCTCGAAGCGTGCCGGTCTCGCTCTCGGCTCAGCCCAGGAAGCCCGCACCGAGATCGAGCGATTGACGCGCGACGAGCACGCCCCCGCGGCGCTGCTCCACGGTCCAGCGCACGTCGATGCCGCTTTCACCGCCGCCGGTCTCGCTGGACACCTCGAGCGAGATGTCGTCGCCGGCGGCGCCGGCAACGGGGGCGAGCAACGGCAGATAGATCTGCTCCCAGTGCGTGTGCGGAGCGAACGGGCTCGTCGACAGCACCACGCCCGGCGACAGCGTGCACTCCCACCACAGCGCGAAGCCGAGCACGCTCGCATCCTGCGCGAGCCGCCACTCGACGGAGCCGTGGCGGCGACTGTCGATCTCGCCCGAGAAGTCGAGCGCGTCCCACGACTTCGGCGGCGCGTCGAGGAGGTCTCCAGGCTCGATCGCGAACACGTACATGTTGTTGCGCGTGACGTGCTCGGCGAGGGACCAGTCGAGGCCGAAGCCCACGTCGCGCCAGCTCCGCAAGTCGCGGTCGAAGCGGTCGCTCGTCACGGGCGCGGCCCATTGCGTGATCGAATGCGGAATTAGAGTGCCGCCCGGCTTCAGGAACCGGCGCGCGTCGCGCAGCGTTTCGAGCACGTCCTCCTCGTAAGCGAAGTTGCCGAGCACCTCCGCCACCACGACGTCCACCGGCGGCGGCGCGTCCACGTCGAGCGAGCGCTCCTGCACGAAGGTCACCCCGTCGATGCCGTTGCTCTCGGCCACCGCCGCCGCGAGCTCGAGCGCCGCGCCGGGGTCGTAAGCCCAGACTTCGCGTGCGCCGAGCTCGCGTGCGAAGAACGCGAGCACGCCGGTGCCCGCGCCGATGTCGGCCACCGTGCTCGCGCCCGGCACGATCGCGGCGCGCAGCGCCGCCCTGAACGCCTCGTGGCGCACGCGGTCGGCGAGCATGCGGCGATGGAACTCGATCGACATGGCGTTCTCAGGGCGTCCGGCGATGCGCCTCGCCGAGCGGCTCGGCCGGCGCCGCCGCGTCGAACACGCCCTTGTGGTGGAAGTAGACGAGACCCGCGGCCGCGCGCATCGGCCGCGTGGCGAGCAGCAGGTTGAACGCGGTGTCGCTCTGGAAGTGGTCGAAAGCGAAGCGCAGCAGCCGCTTCGTGCGGAAGGCGGGATACGAGCGCACGAACCAGGTCGCCGGATCCTCCGCCTTGCCGCTCAAAAAATCCGCGACGGCGTGGCCGGCGGCGAGACCGTGCTTTAGCGCCGTGTGGATTCCCCCGGCCGTGACGGGCGACACCATCCCGGCCGCATCGCCCACGAGCAGCGCGCGCGTGGTGGCTACCGGCCGAACCACGCCGCCGCACGGGATCAGGCCCGCGCGCACGCCGGTGGGTGTGAGCCGGGTGAGGTCGATGACGGGCGCGATCTTGCGCAGGAACGACGCCATCGCTTCGTCGGGCTTGAACGGCGCGCCGCCCTGACGGCGCGCGAGCCCTGCCTGCACCGCGCCGACGCCGGCGATCACCCAGCCGATGTAGCCGGGCGCGATGTCGCGGTCGATGAAGCAGTGCAGCTTGTCCGCTTCCTCGATCGTGGCGCCCGCGTACTCGTGCTCGACGCCCGCGAGGAAGCGGCTGCTTATGCCCAAGCCGAGGGCGCGGGCGACGCGCGACTTCGGTCCGTCGGCGCCGATCAGGAAGCGCGTCGTGCCGTGCGCGCCGACGTCGAAACCGCTCTGCACGCGCGTGACGTCCTTGAACGTGCTGCCGTAGGCGATGCGCGCGCCGGCCCGCTCGGCTTCCGCGGCCAGCCAACGCATGACGCCGGGCGTGTCCGTGGCGAGGAAGTAATAGCCCGGCGCCGCGAGGTCGACGTGGCGAAGGTTCGGCGCGTAGAGCCGCACCCCGGGAATGCGGCGCACGAGCCCCGCGGGCAGCGTGTCGAGCATCGCGATCTGGTCGATGGCGTCCTTGACGATGATGCCGGTGGTGTGGAGCTTGGCGCCGGCGTCGGTCTTCTTCTCGAGCACCGTCACGCGCAGGCCGGCGCGGGCGAGCGCGTGCGCGCTCGCGAGCCCGGCGAAGCTCGCGCCGACGACGACGCAGTCGGAAATTAGGGACATGTTACTTTTTCGCCCAAATACGCGGGTCGCCGTGCCGTGCGAAGTGCCGGCGAAAAAGTAACATGTCCCTAATTTCCGGGGGCCGAACCTAGTGGGTCATCGAGTAGAGAATGTAGTTGATGAAGGTGCGCATGCCTTGCGCGGAGAACTCTTCCGGATACGCCGGGTTGTCGGAGTGTTCCACCGAGTCGCCGAGGTCCATGTTGTAGCAAATGGCGACCATGAGCCGGCCCTTGTCGTCGTAGATGCCCCGCCAGTGCGGCAGCGGGTCGTCCGGTTGCTCGTAGGTGAGCCCGGTCTGCAGGAAGCGCGCGCCCGGCACCTGCTGGCGGTCGTCGAGGTCCCAGAACGTATGGAAGATCTGATCTTCGTTCGGGATCTCGACGATCGGGCGGTCGGGGAACACGCGCCGCATGCTCTCCGTGAAGATCGCCCACTGCTCGAGGCCGTGGAAGTCGTCGACCATCAGAAACCCGCCGCGCAGTAGGTACTCCCGCAGCTTCGCAGCTTGCGCGTCGGAGAGATCCCACGTGCCGACCTCGACGGCGTAGAGCCACGGCCAGTCGAACACGTCGTCGTCGTCGTCGAGATTCACCGGCTGCTCGACCGAGCGCGCGTCCAACACCGTGAGCCGCCGCACCATCTGCGAGATGTGCCGGTCGCCCTGCGGATAGTCGATCGTCCAGCTGGTGTAGCCCTGGGTCCAGTCGGCGCGGCCGCCGTAGCGGAAGCTGCGATAGGGGCTGTACTCGGGATACATGAGCCGCGCGAACGTCCACTCCGCCGGCACCATGTAATCGGTGGGCAGGTCGTCGTTGGCGTCGTGCTCCACTCCGGGGTAGGCGCGCCACGGCATCGCGGCGTAGGCGATCCCCACGAGACAAAAGGCCACGACCGCCACGCCGAGCTCGCGGAGCCGGCGGCGCGCGGAAAAGGCTGCGAAGATTGGCCGAAAACGACTGCTCACGCCACGAGCATAGCGGACTCGCCGGGGCCTCGCACTACGCCCTGCGTCACAGCGTGCCGGGCGTCGCGTTCACCGCACCTTGCGAGTATTCTTGGCGACCTTTCGATGGGGCCGCCTGACTCTTATGAAGGACCTGACCCAGGACTCGATCACCAGGAACATCATCTCCATGGCCGCGCCGATCGCGGCGGGCATGGTGTTCCAGACCCTGTACTTCCTCGTGGACCTCTACTTCGTGGCGAGCATCGGCGACGCGGCGGTCGCGGGCGTCGGCGCGGCGGGCACGTTGATGTTCGTGATCATGGCGCTCACGCAGGTGCTCGGCGTCGGCGCCGTGGCGCTGATCGCGCAGGCCGTGGGCCGCAAGGACCGGGCCGACGCGAACCTCGTGTTCAACCAGTCGGTGCTGTTCGCCGTGCTGTGCGCGGGCGCGACGCTCGTCGGCGGCTACGCGCTCACCGGCCGGTACGTGAGTCTCATCGCCGCCGACGCGGCCACGCAGCTCGCGGGCACCACGTATCTCTACTGGTTCTTGCCGGGGCTCGCGCTCGGCTTCGCGCAGGTGGTGATGGGCTCGGCGCTGCGCGGCACCGGCATCGTGAAGCCCACGATGGCGATTCAAGCGCTCACCGTGCTGCTCAACACGGCGCTCGCGCCGGTGCTGATCGCGGGCTGGGGCACCGGCTACGCGATGGGCGTCGCCGGCGCGGGGCTCGCGAGCACGGTGTCGATCGTGGTGGGCGTGATCCTGCTCGGGATGTATTTCCTGCGGCTCGAAAAATACGTGTCGTTCCGCTCCTCGTTGTGGCATCCGCAGCTCGCGGTATGGAAGCGGATGCTCGCGGTCGGCTTGCCGGCGGGCGGCGAGTTCGCGCTGCTATTCATCTATATGGGCGTGGTGTACGCCGTGATCAGCGATTTCGGCGCGGCGGCGCAGGCCGGATTCGGCATCGGCTCGCGGATCATGCAATCGATCTTCATGCCGGCGATGGCGATCGCGTTCGCGGCGGGTCCGATCGCGGGCCAGAACTTCGGCGCCGGACGCTCCGCGCGCGTGCGCGAGACGCTCGCGAAGGCCACGCTGCTCAACAGCGTCGTCATGGTCGGCGTCACGGTGTTCTTGCAGTGGCGGCCCGAGCTGCTCGTCGGTTTCTTCACGCAAGAGGAAGGGGCTCGCGAGGTCGGCGCCACCTTTCTGCGCACGATCTCCTGGACGTTCATCGCGCAGGGTGTCGTGTTCACGTGCTCCGGCATGTTCCAGGGGCTCGGCAACACCACGCCGGCGATGATGAGCTCCGCCGCGCGTCTCGCCGTATTCGTGCCGCTCGCGATCATTTTCTCGAGGCAGCCCGGCTTTCACTTGCAGCAGCTCTGGTATCTGTCGGTGGCTACCGTCTGGTTCCAGGCGTGCGTGAGCTATGCGCTGCTTCGTTGGCAGTTCAACAAGCGGCTGCCGCGGGTGGCGCCTGCCGCCGTCGCGCCGGCGGTTGCGACCGCCGAGCCGGGCTGAGGTCCGCGCGGAGTCTTCGGTCGCGCGGCTGCGCGATTGCACGTTTGCCGCCGGACAAGTGCACGTCCTGAAAATAGGGACATGCTGCTTTTCGTCGCGCTGGAGGCTTACGCCTTCGCCGGGATCAAAAACCGAAAAGCCAGCATGTCCCTATTTACTGGCGGGCGCGGCGAGCTTTTGGGTGACGTAGGCGGCGACGTCGCGGATTTGCTCCGGCGTGAGCGTGGCGGCGAACGACGGCATCGCGTTGCGGCCTTCGCTCGCGGTCTGCAGTACCAGCGCGCTGCTTCTGATCTCGCGCAGCGACGGGCCGTTGTGGCCGCCGTCGCCCTGCTCGCCGTGGCAGAACACGCAGGTGGTGTCGAAGACGAGCTTGCCCGCGTCGGCGTTGCCCGGGCCGGTCGCGGCCGGCGCGAAGGTCATCAGAGACCCCGCGGGCGGCAC
>DASUFK010000390.1:0-7768 GCA_036274615.1 Gammaproteobacteria bacterium
CGGCCCGCGCGCCGGGCCCGAGGGCGCGGTGGAGCGCTACGGCGCCGACGACGCGTTCCCGATCACGGACCTGGACGACATCCTGCCGGGCCTGCTCGAGCGCACCGATCGCGTGTACTACTCGATCGGCCTGGCGCCGGAGTTCGACCAGCGGCTGCTCGGATTCATCCAGACGCTCAACGCCAATCGCCAGCGCGGCCACGCGCCGAGCGAGATCGTGGCGCTCGATCACCTGCTGCACGAGATGCGGCTCTTCAAGTCGCGCGCCGAGAGCGCCGTGATGCGCGAGGCCGCGCGAATCGCCGTGCAAGCGCACAGCCGCGCGATGCGCGCGTGCCGTCCCGGCATGGTCGAGTACGAGCTCGAGGCCGAGTTCCTGCACGAGTTCCGCCGGCACGGCGCGGACTGCTCGTATCCGCCGATCGTGGCGGCGGGCGCCAACGCGTGCGTGCTGCACTACCGCGCGAACAACGCGGAGCTCGCGGACGGCGAGCTCGTGCTCATCGACGCGGGCTGCGAGCTCGCGATGTACGCGTCGGACGTCACGCGCACGTTCCCGGTGAACGGCGAGTTCAGCGAGCCGCAGCGCGAGCTCTACGAGGTGTGCCTCGAGGCGAATCGCAAGGCGACCGCGGCGGCGAAGGTGGGCAACCACTGGAACGATCCGCACGACGCGGCCGTCGTGACGATCACGAAGGGGCTCAGGGAGCTCGGCTTGCTGAAGGGCAAAGTCCCGGCGCTGATCAAGTCGCAGGAATACCGGCAGTTCTTCATGCACCGCACCGGTCATTGGCTCGGCATCGACGTGCACGACGTCGGCGACTACAAGCTCGGCGAGCAATGGCGGCTGCTCGAGCCCGGCATGGTGATGACGGTGGAGCCGGGCATCTACGTGTCGCCGGCGGCCAAGAACGTGGCGAAGCGCTGGCGCGGCATCGGTATCCGCATCGAGGACGACGTGCTCGTCACGCGCGACGGCCCCGACGTGCTCACTCTCGGCGTGCCCACGTCGGTGGACGAGATCGAAAGCCACATGAGCGCGCGTTCGTGACCGGCGACGCCGCGGGCGCTACCTGCGACGTGCTGATCGTCGGCGGCGGCGCCGTCGGCTCCGCGCTCGCGTGCGCGCTCGCCGAGCTGCCGCTCGACGTGGTGCTCGTGGAGGCCAACGAGGTGCGCGCGCTCGAGCAGCCGAGCTTCGATCAGCGCGTCACCGCGCTCGCGAACGGCTCGCAGCAGATTCTCGCGGGTCTGGGGCTCTGGCCGGCGCTCAAGGGCTACACGGAGCCGATCCGCTCGATCCACGTATCGGAGCGCGGCCGGTTCGGCGCTGCGCGCATCGAAGCGGCCGAGGAGGGCGTCAACGCACTCGGCTACACCATCGAGAACCAGACGCTCGGCCGCGTGCTCTGGGAGCGGCTCGCGCACGCGCCGCGGTTTCGCTGCGTGGCGCCCGCGAAGGTGACGGCGCTCGCGATGGACGAGCACGGCGCCGCCGCCACCGTCGAGCCGCGCGACGGCGCGCCCTACGCCGTGCGCGCCGGGCTCGTCGTGGCCGCCGACGGCGCGCGCTCGGCGCTCCGTCAGGCGCTCGGCGTGGGCGTCGACGAGCACGACTACGAGCAATGCGCCGTGATTTTCAACATCGGCGTGGAAGCGCCGCTCGCGGGCCGCGCGTTCGAGCGTTTCACGAAGCGCGGGCCGATCGCGATGCTGCCGCTCACCGGCGGCCGCGCGGCCGTGATCTGGACGCTGCCCGCGGCCGACGCGCGCGGCGTCGCCGAGCTGCCCGACGAGCGCTTCCGCGACGAGCTGCAGACCGCGTTCGGCTACCGTCTCGGCCGCATCACGCGGGTCGGCGCGCGGCACCTGCACGCGCTCGCGCGCATCGCCGCCGACGAGCAGCGTCGCGGCCGCACGGTCTTCATCGGCGACGCGGCGATGCGCCTGCACCCGGTCGCCGGCCAGGGCTTCAACCTCGCGCTGCGCGACGTCGCCACGCTCGCCGAAGTGATCGCCGACCGCCTCGCCGAAGACGGTGCCGCCGAAGACGGTGTCAGACACCAAGGGTGTCAGACACCGGTGGTGTCAGACACCACGGGTGCCAGACAGCCAGCGCGTGCGGACATCGGGGCGGAGGACGTGCTCGAGCGGTATCGCGAATGGCGCGCCGCGGATCAGCGCCGCGTGCTGCGCTTCACCCACGGTCTCGTGAGCCTGTTCGGCGAGCAAGGGCCGGCGCTCGGCATCGGCCGCGGGCTCGGCCTCATGGCGTTCGACCTCGTGCCCGGCGCGAAGCGCGCGCTGTCGCGCCAGACGATGGGCCGCGCCGGACGGCTGCCGCGACTCGCGCGCGGCCTGCGGCTCGTCTAAGGAGCGCGCGTGGCGCGGCAACGCACACCCACGGTTCTCGTCGCGGGCGCGGGCACGGTCGGCTTGGCCGTCGCGGCGCTGCTCGCCACGGGCCGCTGCGCCGACCGGCTGCGCGTGCAAGTGCTCGAAGCGCGGCCGCTGCCGCGCTGGCGCCCCGAGGATACCGACCTGCGCGTGTACGCACTGTCGCGCGCGTCGCAGCGGCTGCTCGACGCGCTCGGCGTGTGGCAGCGCGTGGCGGCGGCGCGCGCGAGCCCGTACCGGCGGATGCGCGTGTGGGAAGGCGCCGATCCTTCCGGTCCGGCCTCGGTCGAGTTCGACTGCGCCGACATCGCCGAGCCCGACCTCGGGCACATCGTCGAGGACAACTTGCTGCGCACGGTGCTCGCGGACGTGGTGACCGCGGCGCCGAACGCCGAGCTCGCGATCGGCGGAAGCATCACGGCGCTCGACGTGGGCCGCCGCGGCGTCACCGCGCGGCTCGGGAACGGCGGCACGGCGCAAGGTGCGCTCGTGGTGGCCGCCGACGGCAGCGCTTCGGCGCTGCGCGCGCTGCTCGACCTGCCCGTGGCGGCGCGCAGCTACGACCAGACCGCGATCGTCACGCACGTGGCGAGCGCGTTGCCGCACCGCGAGACGGCGTGGCAGCGGTTCCTCTCCGGCGGTCCGCTCGCGTTCCTGCCGCTCGCCGACGGCCGCAGCTCCGTGGTGTGGTCGCTGCCCGCCGCGCGCGCCGCCGAGCTGCTCGCGGCGTCCGACTCCGACTTCCTCGCGGCGCTCCAAGACGCGAGCGCCGGCGTTCTCGGCGCGCTCGAGCACGGCGCGCCTCGCGCGGGCTTTCCTCTGCAGGCGCTCCATGCATTGCGCTACTGCACGGCGCGGGCCGCTCTCGTCGGAGACGCCGCGCACACCATCCACCCGCTCGCGGGCCAGGGCATGAACCTGGGATTACTCGACGCCGCCGCCCTCGCGACCACGATCGAGGACGCCGTGCTCGCCGGCGAGGACCCCGGCGATCGCAAAGTCCTGCGCCGCTACGAGCGCGAGCGCAAGGGCGATAACTTGCAGATGCTCGTGGCGCTCGACGCGCTGCAACGGCTGTTCGGGCTGCCGGCCTGGGCCGCACCGATCCGTTCGGCCGGGCTCGGGGCCGTGAACTCCTCGGCCGCCGCCAAGCGGCTCTTCATGGAACGTGCGCTCCGCCTGAACGCCGGGAGCAAAAACCGGCTAGGATGGTCACACGCCACGTAGCAACGGCTGCGTTGCGAATCATGGAATCGGGTGCCATGCGACATATCAGAGACGGGGTTCTCCGCGGCGTAGCTCTATGTGCGGCGCTCGCGGCCATGCCGGCCGGCGCGCAGGAGCAAGTGTGGACTCGCACGCTCGACCACATCGCGTCGGGCGTGGTGTCCATCCAGATCGACAGCACGCGCTCGTTCGACACCGAGCGCAACTCCTCGAGCCAGGCCACCGGCTTCGTGGTGGACGCGCAGCGCGGCATCATCCTCACCAACCGCCACGTCGTCACGCCCGGCCCCGTGCGAGCGCAGGCCGTTTTCCGTAATCAAGAAGAGGTGGACCTGATCCCGGTGTACCGCGATCCGGTCCACGACTTCGGCTTCTTCAAATACGACCCGAGCCAGCTCAAGTTCATCAAGCCCACCGAGCTCAAGCTCGCGCCCGAAGGCGCCACCATCGGCCGCGACATCCGCGTGGTCGGCAACGACGCCGGCGAGCAGCTGTCGTTCCTCGCGGGCACCATCGCGCGGCTCGACCGCCAGGCGCCGAACTACGGCCGGGGTAACTACAACGACTTCAACACCTTCTATCTACAGGCCGCGTCCGGCACGTCGGGCGGCTCGTCGGGCTCGCCGGTGGTGGACATCGAAGGCCAGGTGGTGGCGCTCAACGCCGGGGCGAACAGCCAGTCCGCCACCAGCTTCTTCCTGCCGCTCGACCGTGTGCAGGTGGCGCTCGCCGACGTCCAGAAGGGCGTGCCCGTGCCGCGCGGCACGCTCGAGACCGAGTTCGTGCACAAGCCGTTCGCGGAGCTGCGCCGGCTCGGCCTCACGCGCGAGACCGAGGCGCGCGTGCGCGCCAAGTTCCCGAACCAGACCGGCATGCTGGTGGTGGAGCAGGTGATTCCCGGATCCTCGGCCGCCGCTCAGCTCGAGCCGGGCGACATCCTCGTGGAGATCGGCGGCCAGCTCATCGCCGAGTTCGTGCCGATGGCGGCGGCGCTCGACGCCACGGTGGGCAAGAGCATCGACGTGACCGTCGAGCGCGGCGGCATGCGCGTGTCGCACGCGCTGCCGGTGGGCGACCTGCATGCGATCACGCCGGCCGAGTACATCGAGTACGGCGACGGTGTCTTCCACAAGCTGTCCTATCAGCTCGCGCGCCACTTCTATCGGCCCGTGGAGGGCGTGTACGTCGCGAACCCCGGCTACGTGTTCGGCAAGGCCGCGATTCCCCGCGGCAGCATCGTTACCGGCATCGGCACCGAGTCGATCGACGACCTGGACGATCTCGAGCGCGTGCTCGAGAAACTGCCGGACCAGGCGCAGGCCACCGTGCGCTTCGTGAGCTTCGACGACCCGCAGAGCGAGCGGCAGCGCATCATCAAGAACGACCGCCGCTGGTTCCCCGCGGAGCGCTGCCATCGCGACGACGTGAAGGGCGTGTGGCCGTGCACGGACCTGAAGCCGAGCCCGCCGGCCGAGCCCGAGCAGCCGAGCGAGGGCACCACCTTCCCGCGGCAGAACGAGAAGCACGTGCAGGCGATCTCGCCGTCGCTCGTGCTCGTGAACTTCGACATGCCGTACACCGTGTCGGGCGTGGCCGACCGCTATTACTACGGCACGGGTCTCGTCGCCGACGCCGAGCGCGGCTGGGTGATCGTCGACCGCAATACCGTGCCCGTAGGCATGGGCGACGTGCGGCTCACCTTCGCGGGCTCGCTCGAGGTACCGGGCCGCGTGGAGTACATCCACCCGCTGCACAACCTGGCCGTGGTGTCGTACGACCCCAAGCTCATCGGCAACACGCCGGTGAAGAGCGCCACCTTTCTGCCGAAGAACGTGGTGCCGGGGCAGGGCGTGGCCGTGGTGGGCCTCGGCCCGGACTTCAAGATGCTGTCGCAGTCGAGCGAGGTGGCGAACGTCGCTGCCGCGCAGTTCCCGCTGTCGCGCACCTTGCGGTTCCGCGAGACCAACATGGACGTGGTCACCCTCGTGAACGGCCCCACCGATTTCGACGGCACGATCGTGGACCTCCAGGGGCGCGTGCTCGGCATGTGGGCGAGCTTCGCCTATCAAACCGGCCGCGACCTCACGCAAGTGAACTTGGGCATCCAGTCCGACGTGATCGTGGACATGCTCGAGCACATGCGCGCCAAGGAGATGCTGCGCTCGATCGAAGTGGAGTGGCAGGGACTGCCGCTCGCGACGGCGCGCAAAGTAGACCTGCCCGACAACTGGGTGCAGCGCTACGAGGCGCACAACCCCGACCGGCGGGAGGTGCTCACCGTGGCCACCACCGTCGCGGGCTCGCCGGCCGCGGACTTCTTCAAGTCGGGCGACATCCTGCTCAGCATCGACGGCCAGCTCGCGAACACCTTCCGCGAGGTCGAGCGCGGCGTGCAGAAGCCGAGCGTGAACGTCACCGTGCTGCGCAACGGCAAGGAAGTGAGCGGCAGCGTTAACACCGTGGCGCTCGACGGCCTCGGCATCGAGCACGTGGTGTCGTGGGGCGGCGCGCTGCTGCAGCCGCCGCATCGCGAGCTCGCGGTGCAGCGCGGCATCGGCAGCGGCGGCGTGTACGTGTCGTACTTCAACTTCGGCTCGCCGGCGAGCCGCTCGGGATTGTTCGCCGGCCGGAGAATCGTGGCCGTGGACGGCAAGCCCACGCCCGACATCGACTCGTTCATCCGCGTGGCGAGCACGATCCAGGGTCAGGCGTTCGTGCGGCTCAACACGATGACCTTCAACGACGTGCCCGAAGTGATCACGCTCGAGCTCGACCCCGAGTACTGGCCGAGCTACGAGCTGCGGCGCGAGGGCTACGACTGGCGCCGGTACGAGCTGAACTGAGGCCGCCGAGCCACGCTGGCGAGCGCGGGGGGCGCACGCATGAGAACGATCACGATGTCCGGCATCGCAACGCGCTTCTTGTTCGCGTTCGCGCTGATCTGCTTCACCTGGAATCCCACGCGTTACAACTACATCGAGTGGGCATACGCGCGCGTGGAGAGCAGGAGCCTGTTGCCGCTCGTCGCGTTCGTGGGCGTGGTGCTCTTGATCGGCTGGGTGTTCTACCTGCGCTCGACGGCGCGCTCGCTCGGCGTGTGGGGCATCGTGCTCGCGCTCGGCCTCGCGGCCACCGTGTTCTGGGCGCTCATCAAGTACGTCGTGGACATGTCCACGCACACCCAGGTGATCCAGTGGGTCGTGCTCGCGCTCCTCGCGGCCGTGCTCACGGCCGGCATGTCCTGGTCGCACCTGCGGCGCGGCTGGGCGGGCCAGGCCGACGTCGACGACGTCGACAACCGCTGACCCCGCGAGCCGCGCGATGGACCGCCGCGCGCCCGTCACGCTAGCCCCCGCGCTCGCCCGCGCCGCGCTCGCCGCCTGCGGCGCCGCCGCGCTCGCTTGCGCCGCCACGGCCTTCGCGCAGAAGCTCTACAAGTACACGGACACGAACGGCGTGCTCGTCTACACCGACCGCGCGCCGCCGTCCGGCCAGGCCTACGACGAGCGCGAGCTCGAGCGCAGGTTCGAGCGGCCCGAGATCCGCTTGTTCCGGCGCGAGGCGGAAGGCCGCGGCGTCGTGCTCGTCGCGAACAACACCTTCTTCGCGCCGGTGCAGCTCAAGTTCCACCTCGCGAAGATGGCGAATCTCGGCGACGAGGTGCCTAGCGATGGCTGGCGGATCCTGCCGCCGCGGGCCGAGACCGAGCTGCTTACCGTGAGCAAAGGCGATCCGGACGCGGCGTCCACGTTCGAGTACGAGTTCGCGTACATGGTGGGCGACCCGCACGCCGAGCACGCCCCCGACCTTCCATACCGCTTGCCGTACGCGATCGCGAGCCGCGTGAAGGTGTCGCAGGCCTATCCGGCCGCGATCACGCACCGCGACGCGGCGAGCCTACACGCCGTCGACTTCGTGATGCCCGTGGGCACGCAGGTGTTCGCCGCGCGCGGCGGCGTGGTGATCGAGGTGGCGAGCGAGTTCCACGACTCGGGCCTCGACCCCGAGGTCGATGGGCCGCGCGCCAACATCATCCGCGTGCTGCACGACGACGGCACGATGTCGCTCTACGCGCATCTCAACTGGAACTCGATCCGCGTGACGCCGGGGCAGCACGTGGAGCGCGGCGAATATCTCGCCGACT
>DASUFK010000391.1:0-8052 GCA_036274615.1 Gammaproteobacteria bacterium
CACGCTCGTCGAGAAGCTTCGCAAGTACGAGCTCCAGGCGCGCGTCGCCTCCTAATCGTCCGCTCGTTCAACCGCTCTTTCTAGCGCCGCGGGCGCCGGAAGCCCGTGGCGTAGCACGCCCTTCGGTATCCGCGCCGCCACGTGCGCGCCGCGCCGTGTGATACGTGTCACAACGCGCGTGCGGATTGCCGTCGGCAGCGCGTCAACTCTTTGACGATCGCGAGGCGCCGCCGTGATAACTCCTGGATTTGCTTCGACGTTCCTGCTCGGCATGGAACTTGCTCTCCCGTTCCGCGAGGTAACTCCATGGCCGAAACATTGGCGCGTGACGAAGTCGAACGCGGCGAGCTCGAACGAGCTTTCCGCACGTTCAATCAACTGTCGAGAGAGCTCGAAGGGACCTACCAGGCGCTCCAGGAGCGTGTGGGCGCGCTCACGGCCGAGCTCGAGGAAGCGCGGCGAGCGCGCGAGCGCGCGGCGCACGCCGCGGAGCGCACGGCCGAGCGTCTGCAATCGCTGCTCGCGACGTTGCCCGCGGGCGTCGTCGTCGTAGACGAGGCCGGCATCATCCAGGAAACCAACCGCGCCGCCGAAGAGATCCTCGGCACCGGCCTCACGGGGCAGCCGTGGACGGCCGTCGCCCGCAACATGCTCACCAATCCGCTCGCCGCCGGCGGCGACTGGCTCACGCGCGACGGCCGCCGCGTGACGCTCGCCGCGAGCCCGCTGCCGCAGGAAGCCGCGAAGATCATTCTGTTGAGCGACGCCACCGAGACGCGTGCGCTCCAGGAGCTCGTGACGCGCAATCAGCGCTTGAGCGCCATCGGCAAGATGGCGGCGAGCCTCGCGCATCAGATCCGCACACCGCTCGCCGGCGCGCTGCTCTACTTGTCGCAATGCCGCTCGCGTCGCGACGAGAGCCAACGCGCCACCCTGCTCGAGAAGGGCATCGAGCGTTTGCACTGCCTCGACCGGCTGGTGCAGGACATGCTCGTGTTCGCACGCGGCACGGGCCAAAGCGAGCGCGTGCGCATCGCGGACTTGTTCCGCGCGGTGTTCGACGCGGCGCTCGCGGTGAAGCCGGCGAACGCGCACCTGGTCATCGACGGCACCGACGTGCTCGTCGAGCTCGAGGGCAACCGCACCGCGCTCACCGCCGCGCTCACGAATCTCATCACCAACGCGTTCGAGTCGTCGCCCGAGGTGGTGGTGACCCTCAAGGCACGCGTGCGCGGCGACCGCGTCGAGCTCAGCGTGCACGACAACGGCCCGGGGATCGCGCCGAGCATCCAGTCGCGGGTGTTCGAGCCGTTCTTCTCCACGCGGCCCGCCGGCACCGGCTTGGGTCTGGCCGTGGTGAAGACGGTTACCGAAGCGCACGGCGGCGCGCTCGCGCTCGACTCCACGCCCGAACGCGGCACGAAGATCGAGCTCGACCTGCCGCGGCGCACCGAGGTCGAGCCGCCGCCGAGTCCGTCTGCGCAGCCCGCGAGGGAAGTGGCATGAGCCAACGCGCCACGATTCTCGTCGTCGAGGACGACCGGCCGCTGCAGGACGCGCTCGTCACCACGCTCGAGACGGCCGGGTTCGACGTGCTCGCGGCCGGCGACGGCGGCGAGGCGCTCAAGGTTCTCGGCGATCAAGCCGTCGACCTCATTCTCAGCGACGTGCAGATGCAGCCGATGGACGGCCGCGAGCTGCTGCGCCGGCTCCAGCAACGTCAGCCCGCGCCGCCGGTGCTGCTCATGACCGCGTACGGCACGATCGAGCAAGCCGTGGCCGCGATGCGCGACGGCGCCGTCGACTATCTCGTGAAGCCGTTCGAGGCCGAGGAGCTCGAGCGGCGTGTGGAGCGGTACTTGAAGCCGGCCGGCGCCCCGCAGCGGCCGTCGTCCGCGCCGGTGGCGGAGGACCCGCGCAGCCGCGCGATGCTCGCGCTCGCGGCGCGGGTTGCGCAGAGCGAGGTCACCGTGCTGCTCACCGGCGAGAGCGGCACCGGCAAGGAAGTGCTCGCGCGCTTCATTCATGCGAGCTCGCGCAGGAGCGCGGGCCCGTTCGTGGCGGTGAATTGCGCCGCGATTCCCGAGCAGATGCTCGAGGCGATCCTGTTCGGCCACGAGAAGGGCGCCTTCACCGGCGCACAGGCCAAGAGCACGGGTAAGTTCGTGCAAGCCAACGGCGGCACGCTGCTGCTCGACGAGATCAGCGAGATGGACTTGAGCCTTCAGGCGAAGCTGCTGCGCGTGCTGCAGGAGCGCGAGGTGGAGCCGCTCGGTGCGAGCAAGGCCGTGGCGCTCGACGTGCGCGTGCTCGCCACGAGCAACCGCGACCTCGAGCAGACGGTGCGCGACGGCAAGTTCCGCGAGGATCTGTATTACCGCTTGAGCGTGTTCCCGCTCGAGCTGCCCCCCTTGCGCGAGCGGCCCGGAGACGTGGCGGCGCTCGCGCGTCAGTTCGTGGCCGCGCGCTCGACCGGCACGCCGCGCACGCTGTCGGCCGCCGCGCTCGCGCGGCTCGCCGTGCACTCGTGGCCCGGCAACGTGCGCGAGCTCGAGAACGTGGTGCAGCGCGCGCTCGTGCTCTCCGAGGGCGAGCCTTCGATCGAGCCCCGCCACCTGATCGTCGAGGGCGACAGAGCAGGCTCGGACTCGCGGGACGGCCCAGCGTCCGATCCCGGCGCTACCGGCGCCAGAGCGGCAGGCCTCGCGGACGAGCTCTGGGAGGAGGAGACGCGGCGCATCGTCACCGCGCTCGAGGCGCATCGCGGCGCGCGCAAGCGCGCGGCGGCGCAGCTCGGCGTGAGCGAGCGCACGCTGCGCTACAAGCTGTCGAAGATCCGCGCGGCCGGCATCCACGTGCCCGGCGACCGGGTCTAGAGGGCGCGCCGATGAGCGGAGTGCAGATGACTCAGATGCTCGCCGAGATGCGCAAGCTCGCGGCCACCGCCGACGCGCGAGCGGTCGAGCAGCCGGCGCAAGACGGCCAGGGCTTCGGCGACTTGCTCAAGGCGTCGATGGACGCGGTGAACCGGGCGCAGACCACGGCGCAGGACATGGCCGCGGCGCTCGAGCGCGGCGACGCGAACGTGAGCCTGCCCGAGGTGATGATCGCGCTGCAGAAGGCGAGCCTGTCGTTCCAGGCGATGACCGAGGTCCGCAACCGGCTCGTCAACGCCTATCAAGAAATCATGAACATGCCCATCTAACTGAGGCACGAGAATCTACATGGCAGATACCGAACAAGCCCCCGCCGCCACCGCGCCGCTCTACGCGATGCTGCCGCCCGCGCTCAAGCAGATCCTGCTGCTCGTGGGGCTCGCGGCCGCGATTGCGGCGGGCGTGGCGCTGGTGCTCTGGTCGCAGGGCACGAACTACACGCCGCTCTATTCCGGACTGAGCGACCGCGACGTGGGCGAGATCACCGCCGTGCTCGACGGCTCGAACGTGCCATACAAGGTCGACCCGGGCACCGGCGGCGTGCTCGTGCCGGCCGAGCGCAAGTACGAAGTGCGCATGCAGCTCGCGAGCTCCGGTCTGCCGCGCGGCGCCGGCTTCGGCATCGACGAGATGCCGGGCAAGAGCACGTTCGGCCAGACGCCGTTCATGGAGAACGCGCTGTACGTGCGCGCCGTCGAAACGGAGCTCGCGCGCACGATCGGCGCGATGCAGCCCGTGGAGTCGGCGCGCGTGCACCTTGCGCTGCCGCCGCAGTCGGTGTTCCTGCGGCAGAAGCGCGAGCCGAGCGCGTCGGTGATGCTCAAGCTCTTTTCCGGCCGGCGGCTCGACGACGAGCAAGTGCAGGCCGTCGTGCATCTGGTCGCGTCGAGCGTGCCAGACCTCGTGCCGTCGCGTGTCACGGTGGTGGACCAATCGGGCGCGCTGCTCACGAGCCGCGCGGCCGACGAGACGTCCGCGCTCACCGGCTCGCAGTTCGACTACCGCAAGCAGGTGGAAGGCGAGCTCACCACCAAGATCGAGACGCTGATCGCGTCGATCGTGGGACCGGACCGCGTGCGTGCAAGCGTGTCGGCCGACATCGACTTCACGGTCACCGAGCAGACGCGCGAGAGCTACGACCCCGGCGTGCAGGCGCTGCGCAGCGAGCACACGAGCGAGGACTCGCGCCGCGGCGACGGCGTGCAGGGCGTGCCGGGTGCGCTCAGCAACCAGCCGCCGCAGGTCGCGGCGCAGACCGCGGCCGGCGCGAACGGCGCCGCGCCCGCGGAACCGCTGTCCACGTCGCGCGAGGCTACGCGCAACTTCGAGCTCGACAAGACGATCAGTCACACGAAGCAGGCCGTCGGCGCGATCAAGCGCCTGTCGATCGGCGTGCTCGTCGACAACAAGCCGGCGGCCAACGGCCGCGGGGCCGGCACGCCGATCACGGAAGCCGAGCTCACGTCGATGACGAGCCTCGTGAAGCAGGCCGTGGGCTTCGACGAGATGCGCGGCGACACGATCTCCGTGCAGAACTCGGCGTTCCAGCCCGCCGCGCAAGTGCAGAACCCGCCGGCGCCCGCGATCTGGGAGCGGCCGCAGGTGTGGAGCATCGCGCGCCAAGCGCTCGGCGCGCTGCTGGTGCTCGCGCTCGCGTGGTTCGTGTTGAAGCCGATGATGACGGTGCTCACGCGCCCGCAAGCGGTGGCGCAGGCGCCCGCGGCGCTCGAGTACTCCGCGCAGATGTATCCGGCGCCCGGCGGGCGCGGGATGGGATTGCCGCTTTCGTACGACGATCGAATGGCGGCGGCGCGCAGCGTCGCCGGCCAGGATCCGCGGCAGGTAGCGCAAGTGGTTCGCGGTTGGGTGGCCGAAGACAATGGCTGAAGCAGCGGCGTCCAAGGCCGAGATCAAGGGCACCGAGCGTGCGGCGATCCTGCTGCTCACGCTCGGCGAGCAAACGGCGGCGTCGGTGCTGAAGCACATGGACGTCCAAGAGGTGCAGAGGCTCGGCACCGCGATGGCGTCGCTCTCCGACGTGCCGCGCGACCGCGTTGCCGACGTGCTCGGCGAGCTGCTGGTGGCCGTGCAGCGCAAGACGTCGATCGGCATCGGCACGAGCGACTACCTCCGCAAGGTGTTGAACGACTCGCTCGGCGAGCGCCGCGCGGGCAACCTGCTCGGGCGAATACTGAAGGGCCGCGAGTCCACCGGCATCGATGCGCTCAAGTGGATGGAGCCGCGCACGGTGGCCGAGGTCATCAAGAAGGAGCATCCGCAGATCATCGCCACGATCCTCGCGCACCTGCCCGCCCAGCAGGCGGCGGACGTGCTGCGGCGGTTCGACGCGGCGGTGCAGCCCGAGATCGCGCTGCGCGTGGCGCGGCTCGACGAGGTGCCCGAGGCCGCGCTCCAGGAGCTCGACGCGCTCGTGGAGCGCCAAACCAAGGAAGTCGCGGCGATCAAGACCGCGCGAATCGGCGGCGTGAAGGCCGCGGCCGACATGATCAACCTGCTCGGGCCGGTGCAGAGCACCGTGCTCGACGGGATCAAGTCTCAGGACCAGGCGCTCGGCGAGCAGATCAAGGACGCGCTGTTCCAGTTCGAGCAGTTGCTCAAGCTCGACGATCGCGGCATGCAGTCGATCCTCCGCGAGGTGCAGGCGGACGTGCTCGCGACGGCGCTCAAGGGCGCCGACGAGGCGATCCGCGAGAAGGTGTTCAAGAACATGTCGAAGCGCGCGGCCGAGATCCTGCGCGACGACATCGCCGCCAAGGGTCCCGTGCGGCTGTCCGACGTCGAGGCCGCGCAGAAGGAGATCTTGGGCGTGGTGCTCAAGCTCGCGGAGGAAGGCCAGATCACGATCGCCGCCGGCGGCGAGGAGTTCGTGTAAGTGTCGACGCAGTCGAGACCGCGCATCATCGACAAGGCCGACGCGCAAGGTGCGGCGGCGTGGGACTTTCCGTCCGTGGACGCGAGCGCGGCCGACGCGCTGCGCGGCGCGGGCAAGGGCAGCGCGCATCTTCTCACGGCCGGTCAGCTCGACGCGCTGCAGCGTCAGGTACACGAGGAAGCCTACAAGCGCGGCTTCGAGGAAGGCCTTGCGGCCGGCAAGAACGAGCTCGCGGCGCGGATGACGCGCTTGGGCGCGCTCGTCGACGCGTTCGCGCAACCGATGCAGAGCCTCGACCGCGCGGTCGAGGACGAGCTCGTGAACCTCTCGATCGCGCTGGCTACGCATCTGGTGCGCCGTGAGATCGCGGCCGATCCCGCCGTGCTGCACGCGGCGATTCACGACTGTCTCGCGGTGCTCGCCACGAGCGCGCGCGAGGTGACGTTGTACCTTCATCCCGACGACGCGGCGCTCGTGCGCGCGCAGGCGCAGCACACGGGCGAGCTCCGCTTCACCGTGGCCGAAGACTCCGGCCTCGCGCGCGGCGACGTGCGCTTGGCCAGCGGCCCGTCGCTCGTCGACGGCGCGCTGAGCGTGCGCTGCGCCGAGATCATCGCCGCGTCGCGCGGCGACGGCGGCGCGGCCCCCGTGTCCGCTTAGCGCCCAAGGACGCCAGCGATGCCGAGCTCCGGGTCCTTCGACGCCGCCAACCGCAACGCGCGGTTCGCCCGCAATCTTCAAGCGCTGCGCGCCGCGCCGTTCCGCTCGCGCGGGTTCGTCGCTCACGGCGTGCTCAATCGCTTGGCAGGCATGACGCTCGAAGCCACGGGCTGCGAGGCGCCGGTCGGCAGCCGCTGCCTCGTGATGCAGAACGACGGCCGGGCGGCAGAGACCGAGGTCGTGGGCTTCGCGGGCGGCTCGCTGCTGCTCGTGGCCACCGACGAGCTCGACGGCATCACGCCAGGCGCGCGCGTGATCCCCACGCGCAAGGTGTTCGAGGCGCGAGCGGGCAACGGCCTGCTCGGCCGGGTGCTCGACGGCGCGGGACAGCCGCTCGACGGCCGCGGGCCGCTACGCTGCGAGGACCGCATCCGGCTCCAGCCGCGCGTGCGCAACCCGCTCGACCGCAAACCGATCCGCGAGCCGCTCGACGTGGGCGTGCGCTCGATCAACGCGTTGCTCACCGTGGGCCGCGGCCAGCGCCTCGGCCTCTTCGCCGGCAGCGGCGTGGGCAAGAGCGTGCTGCTCGGCATGATGACGCGGTTCACCACCGCCGACGTGATCGTGGTTGGGCTCATCGGCGAGCGCGGCCGCGAGGTGCAGGATTTCGTTCAGCAGTATTTGACCGCCGAGACGCGCAAGCGCTCGGTCATAATCGCAACCCCCGCCGACCGTCCGCCGCTCGAGCGCGTGCACAGCGCGCTGCTCGCCACCAGCATCGCGGAGTATTTCCGCGATCGCGGCAAAAACGTGCTGTTGCTCATGGATTCGCTCACGCGCGTGGCGCAGGCTCAACGGGAGATCGCTCTCGCGATCGGCGAGCCGCCGGTCACGAAGGGCTATCCCGTATCCGTGTTCGCAAAGCTCCCGCAGCTCGTGGAGCGCGCGGGCAACGGCGGCGCGAACGGCGGGTCGATCACGGCGTTCTACACCGTGCTCACCGAGGGCGACGACCGCAACGATCCGATCGCCGACGCGGCGCGCGCCGTGCTCGACGGCCACATCGTGCTGTCGCGCGACCTCGCGGAGTCGGGGCTCTATCCCGCGATCGACGTCGAGGCGTCGATCAGCCGGCTCATGCCGCTGATCACGACGCCGGAGCACAGAGACCTGATCCGGAGATTCAGACAGTTGAACTCGAGCTATGCCCAGAACCGCGACTTGATCACGGTGGGCGCGTACGTGAAGGGCAGCGACCCGCGAGTCGACGAGGCGATTCAGCATTGGCCCGGCATCCAGCGATTCTTGTCGCAGGACTCGGGCACGTCGGTGACGCTCTCGCAGAGCGTGGCCGCGCTGCAAACGTTGCTCAAGCCCGGCGAACGCGGGGCTCAATGAGCGAGCGATGAACACGAGGATTCACGATGAATGACCCCGCGCGGCTCGAGCCGCTGTCCGACTACGCCGACCTGCGCGAGACCGAAGCCGCTCAGCGGCTGGCCGCGAGCGCGCGCGCGCTCAAGGCGAAGGAGGCGGAGGTGGAGCAGCTTCGCGGCTATCTCG
>DASUFK010000392.1:0-14016 GCA_036274615.1 Gammaproteobacteria bacterium
CTTCGGGTTCGCGTCGAGAAACCGCTGCATCGCGGCGCGCGCTTCCTCGGACAGGGGCCATCCGAGGAATTCGTAGACGCGCTCGATGGTTTCGAGCGGCGCGCGCTCGATCGACTCGTATGGAATGTCGAGGAACTGCTCGGCCGGCGCGCGATCGCGCACCGCGAGGAAGTCTTCGAGCGCGCGCGTCCAGCGATCGCACCAGTCGGCCGCGATCGCTTTCGCGTCGGCGGCGTCGCTGAACGCGCGCCGCAGCACGTACGCGTGGCTCGCCATCGACGCCATCACGCGCAGCGGGTCGCGGTGCGTCTGCACGATCTTCGCTCCCGGATAGCGCCGAAGCAGCGCGCCGAGCCCGAACAGGTGGCCGGGCGCCTTGAGCACCCAGCGGTCGCCGGGCCGCTGTGCTTGCAGATGCTGAAGAAGGTAGCGGTGGAATCCGTAGGAGAGGTCCTGCGAGTCGCGCTCGAACCAGTCCTCGTACGACGGCACGGCGTGCGTCGTATGGAACTGGATGCTCATGAAGATCTGCGCCTGGATCGCGATGCACTCCTGCGGCAGATCGGCGTCGATCGGGTGGATCCGCATGAACTCCGGCGCGAGCCGGTTCGCCCAGTCGAGCCGGCTTGCCGTGCGCGCCCGCACGGCCGCGGTCTCCGCCTCGCGCGCGCCGCGCGCGGCCGGGAACATCACTTCCCACGTGAGTGGTGCGCGGTTGCGCGGATCCTGCGTGACGAGCCCGTGCAGGTGCGTGGTGCCGGTGCGCGGCAGGCCCACGATGAATACCGGGTCGGCTACGCGCTGCTGCTCGATCCGCGGATTGCGCGTGCGCTCGGCTTCGAGCAACAGCAGGTTCTCGAGCAGCGTGACCACGAGCTCGCGGGCGGTGATGCGGCCGAGCGTCGTGAGCCGCGCCTCGTCGCGATAGGACGCGAGCAGCCGCTCGAGCGGCTCGTCGAAGCGCCACGGGCCGAACGCGCTCGTCCCGGCGCGCGCGCGTGCCGCGCGCAGCAAGTCTTCCGCGTCGAGCGACGGCGGGTTTGCGCCGAGCCGGCGCAAAGCACTGCCGCCTGCGTTCAGGACGCGTACCGCACCTGACACGCAACGTTGCGAAAAGCTCATGAGTTGAAGGTTGGGGAGGTTTGCTAGTATTTGCCGCGCGGCATTGTCGCTTAGGGAGCGCGGCCCAGCAATGACTCTGCAAGAGATCAAAACGTTCATCAAAGACGTGCCGGATTTTCCGAAACCCGGCATCGTGTTCAAGGACATCACGCCATTGCTCGCGAGCCCGGGCGCGTTTCGCGCCGCCGTCGAGGCGCTCGCCGAGCGCGTTGCCGGCATGCGCGCCGACGGTCTGCTCGCGATCGAGTCGCGCGGCTTCATCTTCGGCGCGGCGCTCGCGCAAACCTTGGCGTTGCCGCTGCAGCTCGTGCGCAAGCGCGGCAAGCTGCCGCGCAAGTCCGTCAGCATGCGCTACGAGCTCGAGTACGGCTTCGACCATCTCGAAGTGCACGAGGATGCGATCGCGGCCGGCGGCCGCTACCTCATCATCGACGACGTGATCGCCACGGGCGGCACGGCGGCGGCGGTGGCGCAGCTCGTGGTGGCGCAGCGTGCGACGGTGGCCGCCTGCGCGGTGCTCATCGAGCTTTCGTTTCTCGATGGCCGTTCGAAGCTCGGTGGCGTCCCCGTCGTCAGCCTCATCACCTACTGAAAAATAGGGGCGTGTTACTTTTTTCGCCCACGGGCTCTCCAGACGAGGGAAGCCCGCTCTAAAAAAGTAACATGTCCCTATTTTTCAGTGCGAGCGGGTGAGGATGAAATCGGAGAGCCAGAGGAGCCCATGGGCGCGATCGCCCAAGCTGCGGAGAGCGTCGATGGCGCGACGCTGCGTCTCTTCGGCGCGGCGCCGCGCGCCTTCGATTCCCAGCGTCGACGGGTAAGTGGATTTGTCGTTCGCCGCGTCGCTGCCGGCGTTCTTGCCGAGCGTGGCCGTGTCTTGCTCCACTTCGAGGATGTCGTCGCGGATCTGAAACACGAGACCGATGTCGCGCGCGAAGACGTCGAGGCTCGCGCGCTGCGCGAGCGAGAAGTCGCCGAGCTCGCTCGGCATCATGATCGCGGCGCGGATCAGCGCGCCGGTCTTGCGGCGGTGGATGTCCTCGAGGGCCGCCTCGTCGATGCGCCGGCCCTCCGCCTCTAGGTCGAGCGCCTGACCGCCCACCATGCCGGCGGGACCCACCGCGCTCGCGAGCCACCGAATCACCTGCGTCTGTGCGCCGGGGCGCTCGCCGAGCGTGGGGTCGGTGCAGAGGATCTCGAACGCGAGCGCCTGGAGCGCATCTCCGGCGAGGATCGCGGTGGCCTCGTCGAACCGGCGGTGCGTGGTGGGACGGCCGCGCCGCAGGTCGTCGTCGTCCATCGCCGGCAAATCGTCGTGCACCAAAGAGTAAGCGTGCACGAGCTCGACAGCCGCGGCCATCGAGTCGATCGTGGAGGGCGGCACGCCGCAGAGCTCGCCGCTTGCGTACGCGAGTAACGGCCGCACGCGTTTGCCGCCGCCGAGCACGGAGTATTCCATCGCGTCGCGTAGTCGAGCGGGAACGGTGCCGTCGCTGCGGAGGATGTGGGCGAGGTGTCGGTCGATTCGGGCGCGGTACTCGTCCAGGCGCTGCGCAAATGCGTCCTTCGAGGCCCGTGCTATCATACCGGGCCATCCTAACACCGAACCGGCGCGCACGGCGCAAGCATTCGTGGACACCGAATCGAGCCGAATCGACAGCGCCGCGGGCAACGATCTCGCTTACCAGGCTCACATTCTTCCTGGCGTGTCGCGCACGTTCGCGTTGACGATTCCGGTGTTGCCGCAGCGGCTCGCGCGCGTGATGACGAATGCGTATCTCTTGTGCCGGCTCGCCGACACGATCGAGGACGACGTTGGGCTCGACAGCGTGCAGAAGTCGGTGTTCCACGCACGGTTCGTCGCGCTGGTCATGGGCACCGAGCGCGCCGACGCGTTCGCCGCGGACCTCCTGCCGCTCTTGTCGGATCGCGTGCTGCCGGCGGAGCGCGACCTCGTGCGCAACACCCCGGCCGTGCTGCGCGTCACGCACGGCTTCTCCGCGGCGGAGCAGGCCGCGCTCACGCGCTGCGTCAGCATCATGTGCTCGGGCATGCCGGAGTTTCAGCGGGGCAAGAGCTTGCGCGGTCTCGCCAATCTTGGGGAGCTCGCGTCGTACTGCTACTACGTGGCCGGCGTCGTCGGCGAGATGTGCACCGAGCTATTCGTCCTGCACTGTCCGGAGCTCGTGAAGCACCGCGAAGCGATGCTCAAGCTCGCCGTGTCGTTCGGCCAGGGCCTGCAGATGACCAACATACTGAAGGACATCTGGGACGACCGGCAGGCGGGCGCATGCTGGCTGCCGCGTTCGGTGTTCGCCGGCGGCAACTTCGATCTCGCGCGCCTCGAGCAGCTGCACACCACGCCCACGTTCCGGGAGGGGCTCGACGAGCTCATCGGCATCGGCCACGCCCACCTGCGCAACGCGCTCGAGTACACCTGCCTGATCCCGAAGCGCGAGTCCGGCATTCGCAGGTTCTGCCTCTGGGCCATCGGTCTCGCCGTGCTCACGCTGCGCAAGATCCACCACCATCCCACGTTCCGCTCCGGCAACGAGGTGAAGGTCTCGCGCCGCACGGTCAAAGCCACGGTGTTCGCCACCAACCTCACATTGCTCTCCAATCGCGCGTTGCGCTTGATCTTCGACCGCGCGGCCCACGGCTTGCCGCTCGCGAACCGCGCGGAAGCCAGCGTCGCGGCATTCGCCGCTGCCGTGCCGCGCGCCGACGCCGGTTGACGCGCGCAGTGTCGTTCTCCGCCGGTCGCGCCGCCATCATCGTCGCGCTCTCGGTCGAGCAGGCGAGCTTGCGGCGCCTCGCGCTTGCCGGCGCCGGCGACGTCTCGATCACGCAGAGCGGGCCGGGTCCCGCGCGCGCCGCGGACAACGCCAGGGCCGCGCTCGCCGCGGGAGCGAACGCGCTGGTGTCATGGGGTCTCGCCGGCGGCGTCCACGCGCGGCTCGGCTCGGGAACCGTCGTGGTGCCGCGCCGCGTGCGCGGCGACGATGGAGCCGTGTATCCGACCCATCGCGCTTGGCGCTCGGGCGTGGCCGACTCCCTGCGCGGCGAGCTCGGCGTGGACGACGGCGACTTGCTCACCGTCGCGGAGCCGCTCGCCACACCGGCGGCGAAGAGCGCCGCCGCAGCGCTCGGCGTGGTTGCCGTCGACATGGAATCCGCGGCCGTCGCCGCAGTGGCGGCGCGCGCCCGCGTGCCGTTCATCGCGCTGCGTGTCGTCGTGGACACGGCAGCGGATGTGCTCCCGCCGGCAGCGGTGGCGTGGGTGGACGCGCGCGGCGACCGCCGTTTCGGTGCGGCGTTCGCGGCCGCCGTCAAGCCGCTGCAATGGCGCGCGCTCTTCGTTCTCGCGAAACGCTATCGCGCCGCGAGCCGCGCGCTCGATCGTGCAGCCGCGCTCACGGCCGCGAGCCGCGTGCTGGCCGCGCCGGCGGCCGCGGGCTAGATCTCGATGTCGGCGCTCGCGGATCGCTTCGGCTCGGCTCTTGCGCACTGGGTGACGGCCGTGCTGCGCCGGCCGAAGCTCGCCATCGTGGCGTCGCTGCTCGCGACCGGTCTCGCGGCGTACTACGCAGCCGGACACCTCGGCGTGAACACCGACACGGCCAACATGATCTCGCCCACGCTCGCGTGGCGGCGGGACTTCATCGAGTATCGCGACGCGTTTCCCGTTCGCGACCGCAATCTCCTGATCGTGGTGGACGCGCCGAGCGCGGCGCGCGCCGACGCCTTCTCCGCGGCGCTGCTCGCCGAACTGCGCAAGCGTCCCGATTTATACCATTCGATATTGCTGCAAGGCGAAGGCGAGTTCTTCGAGCGCAACGGCTTGCTGTACCTCCCGCTGCCCGAGCTCGAGCAGCTTGCGGACCGATTGGCTGCCGCTCAGCCGCTGCTCGGTCTCCTGCAAAGCCGCTTCGACGGCGCGGCCGTGCTCGACGTGGCCACGAGGACGCTCGAGCCGCGGCCCGCAAGCGCGCCCGCCGGAGGCGCGGACGCCGCCGGGCTCGAGCCGTTCTATTCCGCGCTCGCGAGCACTCTGGCGTCGGCGCGGGCCGGAGCGCCGCAGCCGCTCGCGTGGCGCAGCCTCCTCGGCGGCGCCGCGCCGGCCACGCGCAAGATCATCGTGCTGCAGCCCGAGCTCGACTACACGCGCATGCAGCCGGCGAGCGTGGCGCTCGCGGGCATTCGCGCGATCGCGGCAGAGCTCAATGCGCAGGAGCCCGAGCCGGTTACCGTGCGGCTCACGGGCACCGTGGCGATGGAGCACGAGGAGCTCCTGAGCGTGAGTCAGGGCGCCGCGCTCGGCGCGATCGCCACGATGGTGCTCGTGGCGATCGTGCTCTATGCGTCGCTGCGCTCGTGGCGCTTTCTCGTGATCTCGATCGTCACGCTGCTCTCCGGCCTATCGCTCACGGCCGCGTTCGCCGCGATAACGGTCGGGCACTTGAACCTGTTGTCGATCGCATTCGTGGTGCTCAACGTGGGTCTCGGCAGCGATTACGTGATCCACGTGCTGCTCCGCCACAAGGAGTTGCTGGCCGAAGGCCATTCGACCCACGACGCGCTGGTCGAAACGATGCGCGGCGTCGGCTCGTCGCTCGGGTTGTGCGCGGTGACGACCGCCGCGGGCTTCTACTCGTTCATCCCGACCACCTTCCGCGGCGTTTCTGAGCTCGGGCTGATCGCGGGCACCGGCGTGTTCTTCGGGCTGTTCGCGAGCGTGACGTTGTTGCCGGCGCTCGTGGCGCAGTTCGCGCCGAAGGGCGAGCGCGAGACGGCGAAGACGCTCATCGACCCCAAGATCTTCGTGCCGTTGCAGCGCCGGCCGCGCGTGGTGCTCGGAGTCACCGTCGTGGTCTTGGCCGCTTCGCTTGCCGCGCTGCCGTTCGTGACGTTCGACAGCAATCCGATCCACCTGCGCAATCCCCGCAGCGAGTCGGTGAGCACGCTGCTCGAGCTCGCGGCCGCGGGCGAGGCGCCGTTGCTCAACTTGGACGCGGTGGCGCCCGACGACGCCACCGCGCAGCGCTGGGCGGCCGAGCTCCGCAAGCTTCCGGAGGTGCGCGCTGTCGTCACCGTGGCGAGCCTCGTGCCGGGCGATCAAGCGGAGAAGGTGGGAGTGCTCGAGGACCTTGCGCTATTGCTCGGCCCGGAGTTCGGCGATCTCGCGCCCGTTCGCGCGCCGGCCGACGCGATGCGGAGCGCGGTCGCGAGCCTGACGGCGAGCTCGGCCGCGTCCCCGGCCGCGGCCGGGCTGCACGCCGAGGCGGCCGCGCTCGACGCGGCGCTCGCCGGCGAGGGCGCGCCCGAGCGGCAACGGCGCCTCGAGGCGCTCGACGCGGCGCTGACTTCGGACTTGCCCGCGGAGCTCGGCCGGCTCGCCGCCGGACTGCACGCGGAGCCGTTCGATCGGAGCGCGCTGCCCGAGAATCTCGCGGAGCGCTGGCTCGCATCCCAAGGGCGCGAGCTCGTCGAGGTCATGCCCGCCGAGGACGTCAGCGACAACGCCGCGGCGCGCCGGTTCATCGGCGCGGTGCACGGCGTGGTGCCGAAGGCCACCGGGCTGCCCGTGGTCTACGAGGAAGCGTCGCGTACCGTCGTGAACGCGTTCGAGCTCGCGTTCCTCTACGCGTTGGCCATGGTCAGCGCCATCATCTTCGTGGTGCTGCGCGATCTCAAAGACGTGCTGCTCGTGATGGTGCCGATCGTGCTCGCCGCCGTGGTCACCATCGGCGCCACGGTGCTGATCTCCATGCCGCTCAACTACGCGAACATCATCGCGTTGCCGCTGCTCGTGGGCATGGGCGTGGACAACGGCATCCACGTGGTGCACCGGATGCGCACCGACAGCGTCGCGCAACTGTTCGACACGAGCACGATGCGCGCGGTGCTCGCGAGCGGCCTCACCACCGTCGCGAGCTTCGGCAATCTCGCGTTCTCGTCGCACGTGGGCACCGCGAGCATGGGAATCCTGCTCGCGCTCGGGCTCGCGGTCAGCATGGCCGCGACGTTGATCGTGCTGCCGGCGTGGCTCAACAGGCGCGCGCGCGCCGCGCGGCCGGCTCACTGATCGATGCCGCGGCGATGAACCTCGTTACCGGCGCGAACGGCTTCCTGGGCGCGGCCGTGGTGCGCGCGTTGCGCGCCGAGGGGCGCGGGGTGCGGGCGCTCGTGCGCCGCGGCAGCAACCGGAGCAATCTCGCGTCGCTCGACGCCGAAATCGCGGAGGGGGATCTCACGGATCCCGCGTCGCTCGAGGCCGCGGCCCGGGGCTGCGAGGCGGTGTTCCATGTCGCCGCCGATTACCGCCTCTGGGTCGCGGACCCGGCGCCGATGTACCGCGCCAACGTGCAAGGCTCCGTGAACGTGGTCGAGGCCGCCGCGGCGGAGCGCGTGGCGCGCGTGGTGTACACCTCGAGCGTGGCCGTGCTCGGCATCAACGCCGACCGCACGCCGGCCGACGAGCTCACTCCCGTGACGGTCGACGACATGATCGGCCACTACAAGCGCTCGAAATTCTTGGCCGAGCAGGCGGTGCGCAAGCGCGCGGCCGAGCTCGGCCTCGACGTCGTCACCGTGAACCCGTCCACCCCGATCGGCCCCGGCGACATCAAGCCGACGCCGACCGGCCGGGTGATACTCGACGCGGCTGCAGGCCGCATGCCGGCCTACGTCGACACGGGGTTGAACGTGGTGCACGTGGACGACGTTGCCCGCGGCCACCTGCTGGCGTTAAGGTCCGGCCGGCGCGGCGAGCGCTACGTGTTGGGCGGCGAAGACTTGAGCCTTGCGCGGATCTTGCAGCTCGTGGGCGAGCACGTGGGCAGGCCCGCGAGCAAGGTGAAGCTGCCGCACTGGCTCGTCTACCCGATCGCGCTCGGCGCGGAGGCGGCGGCGCGGGTGACTCGGCGCGAGCCGCGCGTGACGCTCGACGGCCTGCGGATGTCGAGGAAGCACATGTATTTTTCGAGCGCGAAGGCGCAGAGGGAGCTCGGCTACGGATGGCGCGAGCCGCAGCTCGCCATCGGCGAAGCGATCGATTGGTTCAAGGGCCATGGCTATTTTTGAGACGACAGGTCAGTCTGAAGCGGCGGCGCGAGCCAAGGCGCGGGCGCGCGCAAACTTCGCGTTGGTGAAGTACTGGGGCAAGGCGGACACGCGACTGAACGTGCCGGCCGTGGGCTCGATCTCGATCACGCTCGACTCGCTCTGGTCCGATACCTCGATCGAGCTCGATCCCAGCCTCGCCGCCGACGACTTCGTGCTCGACGGCGCCCGTCGCCCCGAGCAGAGCGCCAAGGTCTCTGCATGCCTCGACTTGCTGCGCGAGCGCGCCGGTGTCGCCACGCGCGCGCGGGTGGTGAGCTCCAACAACTTTCCCACGGGCGCGGGGCTCGCATCGTCGGCGTCGGGATTCGCGGCGCTCGTGACGGCGGCGTCGTCCGCGCTGCGCCTCGATCTCTCGCCGCGCGAGCTCAGCATCTTCGCGCGTTTCGGCTCGGGTTCCGCGGCACGGTCGGTGTTCGGCGGGTTCGTGGAGATGCACGCGGGCCGTGCGGCAGACGGCGGCGACAGCTACGCCGAGCCGCTGCTCGACGGCGCGGCTTGGCCGCTCGAGGTGGTGATCGCGGTCACCGCCAAGGGCGAGAAGGAGGTCGGCTCGCGCAGCGGAATGACTCGCTCGGCGGAGCTCTCTCCTTACTATTCCGCCTGGGTCGCCACCCAGCCGCCCGATCTCGACGCGGCCCGCACCGCGATCGCCTCGCGCGACTTCGCGGCGCTCGCCGAGGTCGCGGAGCACAACTGCCTCAAGATGCACGCGGCCGCCCTGGCCGCGAGGCCGGGGCTCGTCTACTGGAACGGCGCCACGGTCGAGTGCCTGCACGCCGTGCGCCGCCTTCGCGCCGAAGGGGCCGAAGTGTTCTTCACGATCGACGCCGGGCCCCAGGTCAAGGCCATCTGCACCGCCGCCTCGCGCCCGCGCGTGGCCGCTGCCCTGCGCGGGGTGCCGGGTGTCGTCGAGGTCGTCGCCAGCAGGCTCGGCCCCGGCGCGGAGCTTGTCTGAGGTGTCCGGCGGGGGGGCCATCGTCGCGCGCGCTCCCGGCAAGCTGGTGGCCTTAGGCGAGTACGCGGTGCTCGACGGCGCGCCGGCGTTGGTCCTGTCCGTCGACCGTTACGCAACGGCCACCATCGAGGCTCACGAAGGGCCCGGCTTCCGCCTGACCACGCGGATGCCGGACCCCGAGGACATCCGCTTCGATCGGGGTGGGTCGAGCGGCGTGCCGCTCGTCGATCTCGTGACCGGCAGCTCGCCCGATCTCGCGGCGGTGCCTGCCTGGCGCGGGTGTCTCGACTCGGCGCCGTTCTTCGCCGGCGGCTCGAAGCTCGGGCTCGGCTCGAGCGCCGCCGCGCTGTGCGCGTGGGCGGGTGCGTTCCGGCGCTATGCCGGGGCGGCGCCGGCCACCGCCGCGGAGCTCATCGAGCTGCACCGCGCATTCCAAGGGGGACGTGGCAGCGGTCTGGACGTGGCCGCAAGCCTATTCGGGGGGGCGATCGAATACCGGCTGCAACGTTCCGGCGAGCCCCAAATTGGTTCAGTCCGGCTGCCGAACAGTGTAGGATTCGCGGGTATTTTTGCCGGCCGGTCGGCTTCGACGCCGGTGCTCGTCGCGCACTATCGGGAGTGGGGGCGGCAGCACCCGGGCCCAGCCGCCGCGATGCTCGCGGGCCTTAGGCGGATTGCGGAGGCGGGTTGCGCGGCGGCCCGTGGGAATAATGGAGTGGCGTTGGTCGAAGCAATCTCGGAATACGGCCGCGCTTTACAGAATCTAGGGTCAGCGATTGGCGCCGAGATCGTCACGGCCGAGCATCTCCGGATCGGCGAGCATGCGCGGCGCCACGGTGTGGCCTACAAGGTGAGCGGAGCCGGCGGGGGGGACCTCGGCCTCGCCTGCGCGCTCGATCTCGAGGCGCTGGCGGCGTTCGGCCGAACGATCGGGGCGGAAGGCTTTCGGGTCATCGAAGTTCGCCCGGCCGAGCACGGCTTGTCTGTCTATTCGGGGGTCGACGCGGGGGTCGGCCTGGGGGAGCAGTCCTAAGTGAGTCCGGATCGTCTGCGAATTCCAGATTTCTACAAGCTCAGCGTCGAAGAACGCCATCGCATCGTCTACGAGCGCGGCCTGCTCAACACCACCGATTTCCGCGCCCTCGCCACCGGTCAGCACACGCTCGATCTCGACGCCGCCGACAAGATGATCGAGAACGTCGTCGGCGTGATGGGCCTGCCGCTCGGGCTCGGCATGAACCTGCTCGTCAACGACAAGCAATACGTCGTGCCGATGGTCGTGGAGGAGCCTTCGGTGGTCGCCGCGCTCGGCAGCGCCTCCAAGCTGATCCGCTCGTGCGGCGGTTTCCGCGCCGAGGCCACGGACCCGATCCTGATCGGCCAGATCCAGGTCGTGAACGTGCCGGACATGGAGCGCGCGAAGCACGCGCTGCGCGAACGGCGCCACGAGATCATCAACCTCGCCAACAGCTTCCATCCGAACATGGTGGCCCGCGGCGGCGGCGCCCGCGAGATCGAGCTGTTCGTCCATCCGCTGCCGTCGAGCGGCAAGCCGATGCTCGTCGTGCACTTGCTCGTCGACACGCGCGACGCGATGGGAGCGAATCTCGTCAACGGCATGTGCGAGGGGGTTGCGCCGCTCGTCGAGTCGATCACGGGCGGCGAGGTGTTCCTGCGAATTCTCTCGAACCTCACCGACCGCTCGCTCGTGCGTGCCCATTGCACGATTCCCGTCGAGCGCCTGGTAGGCCGCGGCTACACGGGCACGCAGGCGCGCGACGGCATCATCGTGGCGGCCGATTTCGCGGCCGTGGACCCGTACCGCGCGGCCACGCACAACAAGGGCATCATGAACGGCATCGACCCGCTCGCGATCGCGACGGGCAACGACTGGCGCGCGATCGAGGCCGGCGCGCATGCGTACGCGGCTCGCGGCGGGCGCTATTCGTCGCTCACCAAGTGGTGGGCGGACGACGCGGGCAATCTCTGCGGCAGCATCGAGGTGCCGATCAAGGTGGGCATCGTGGGCGCGCCGCTCGAGTCGAATCCCACGGTTGCGCTCAATCTGCGGCTGCTGGGCGTCGAGTCGGCCACCGAGCTCGCGCAGGTGATGGGCGCCGTCGGGCTCGCGCAGAATTTCGCGGCGATCCGCGCGCTCGCAACCGAGGGCATTCAGAAGGGCCATATGACGCTGCACGCGCGCAGCGTGGCCACGGCGGCCGGAGCGCCGAAGGAGGTCTTCGACGAGGTGCTCGACCGTCTGATCCAGAGCGGCGTGATCAAGGTGTGGAAGGCGCAGGAGCTCATCACCGAGATCACGCAGGAGCGTGCTCGCGACCAGGCCGGCAGCCGTGCCCGGCGCAGCAAGGAATCGGCGATGGGCGTGGGCTACGGCAAGGTGATCCTGCTCGGCGAGCACGCGGTCGTCTACGGCCGGCACGCGATCGCCGCACCGATTCCGCTCGCGATCAAGGCGCTCGTCGAGGACTGCGACGAGGGCATCCACCTGCTGATACCGCGGTGGGGCGTGGAGTATCGGCTCGCGAGCAACCCGAACGACCGGCGCTCCTTCGAGCGCCCGGCCGGCGTGATGCTCGACCAGCTCGGCTTGTCCGGCCGAGCGATGCGCATCGAAGTGTTCCCCGAAGTGCCGCGCAGCATGGGGCTCGGCGGCTCGGCGGCGATGGCGGTGGCGATCGTCCGGGCCCTCGACAAGCATTTCAAGCTCGGACTGAGCGACGCCCAGGTCAACGCGCTCGCGTTCGAGTCGGAGAAGGTGGCGCACGGCAGTCCGAGCGGCCTCGACAACACGCTCGCGTGTTATGGCAAAGCGCTCGTATTCCGGCCGGGCGACCCGCCGCTCGTGGAGCCGCTCAATATCCGCGAGCCGATCCCGGCCGTGATCGGCATGACGGGGTACGAGGGCCTCACGGCCAAGACGGTGGGCCGCGTCCGCGACGCGTGGCAGCAAGAAAAGAAGCTGTACGAGCGAATCTTTGACCAGATCGACGCTCTTACATTACGTGGTATCCAAGCGATCCAAGACAACGACTTGCCAACCTTGGGCGAGCTCATGAATATTTGTCAGGGCATGCTGAACGCTCTGCAAGTTTCGACCCCCGAGCTCGAGAAGCTCTGCGACATCGCGCGCGAGAACGGCGCGCTCGGCGCGAAGCTCACCGGCGGCGGCGGGGGTGGGTCGATCGTCGCCATTTGCGATGGCAGCGACGGCACGGACGCCGTGGCGGCCGCGATTCGCGCCGCCGGCTTCCAGGCGATGCCCGTGCAGCTCGGAGCAGAGCTCAATGGCGCGTGAGGACATCGTCTCGAACACGAGCGAGGAGCTGATCCTCGTCGACGAGCACGACCGCGAGCTCGGCTTTCGCTCGAAGGGCGATTGCCACTCGGGGCACGGCTCGCTGCACCGCGCGTTCTCGATCTTCGTGTTCAACGGCGACAACGAGCTGCTGCTCCAGAAGAGGAGCCCGTCGAAGCTGCTGTGGCCGAACTACTGGTCGAACACCTGCTGCTCGCACCCGCGCCGCGGCGAGACGATGGACCACGCGGTGTCTCGAAGACTGTTGCAAGAGCTCGGCTTCGACTGCCCGCTCGAGTTTCTCTACAAGTTCAAGTACCACGCCCAATACGGTGCGGTGGGCGCCGAGCACGAATATTGCTGGGTCTACTACGGGCGGTACGATGGCCCGGTGGACGTCAACGTGAACGAGATCGCCGACTGGCGCTTCATCGGCGTCACCGAGCTCGAAGCCGAGCTCGCGCGGGCGCCGGAGACGTTCACGCCCTGGTTCAAGATGGAATGGGTGCACATCAAGGCGAACTACCTCGACGGTATGCTCGCGAGCACCGGCACGGACGGATAAGACAGACAAGCACGGACGGACGAATCCACTAAGGAGTGCGAATGATCCCGCTGGTCCAGACTTACAGAATCGCGCGCTACATCCTCGAGCAGAAGCTCAAGAGGAATAAGCGTTATCCGCTCGTGCTGATGCTCGAGCCGCTGTTTCAATGCAATCTCGCGTGCTCGGGGTGCGGCAAGATCGACTACCCCGACGACATCCTGCGCAAGCGCATGTCCGTCGAGGACGCGCTCAAGGCGGTCGACGAGTGCGGCGCGCCGGTGGTGTCGATCCCGGGCGGCGAGCCGCTGATCCACAAGGAGATGCCGCAGATCGTCGAGGGCATCATCGCGCGCAAGAAGTTCGTGTATCTCTGCACGAACGCGCTGCTGCTCGAGCAGAAGCTCGATCAGTACACGCCGTCGCCGTATCTCACGTTCTCGGTGCACCTGGACGGCAACCGCGAACGGCACGACAAGGCGGTGGATCGCGAGGGCACGTTCGACAAGGCCGTGTCGGCGATCAAGGCCGCGCGTGCGCGCGGGTTCCGCGTGACGGCGAACTGCACCCTGTACGCGGGCGAGGACCCGGAGGACGTGGCCAATTTCTTCGACTTCGCGAATTCGCTCGGCATCGAAGGCGTGATGATGTCGCCGGGCTACAGCTATCAGCACGCTCCCCGGCAGGACGTGTTCCTCGGGCGGCGCAAGTCGAAGGAGCTGTTCCGCGAGATCTTCAAGATCGGCAAGAAGCGCGGCAGCAAGTGGCACTTCAACCAGTCGAGCATGTTCATCGACTTCCTGGCCGGCAACCAGAGCTATCAGTGCACGCCGTGGGCGAACCCCACCTACAACGTGTTCGGCTGGCAGAAGCCGTGCTATCTGCTCGTGGACGAGGGGTATGCCACGAGCTTCAAGGATTTGATGGAGAACACGGACTGGGACAAGTACGGCG
>DASUFK010000393.1:0-24590 GCA_036274615.1 Gammaproteobacteria bacterium
GCGAGACAAGGGCGCCACTTCAACCTAGGTGCTATTCGAATGTTTTACACAGCCAACACGCACAAGAGCGTCGCCGCCGCGGCCGAGGATCTCGAAAAGTTCGCGCGCAAGCGCGGCTACGGCGTGCTGCATTCTTATGACTTGCGCGCCATGCTCGCCTCCAAAGGCGTGCCGATCGACAAAGACGTCCGCGTCCTCGAGATCTGCAATCCCCAGCGCGCCGGTGAGGTGCTTACGGCCGACGTCAATTTGAGCGTCGCATTGCCGTGCCGCGTGGCAATCTACGAGAACGGCCCACGCACGACGATCGGAATGATCCGGCCCGGTCCGCTGCTCGCCCTGCTCTCGTCCGACGACGAGCTCAGCGTCATCGCGGCCGACGTCGAGGAGACGCTCAAGGCCGCGATCGACGAAGCCGCCGCGATGCCCGCGACGAACGGATCCGGCAACGCCGCGAAAGCCGACGGCAGAAAGCCCGAACGCGAGCTGCTCGACGCGGCCGCCGAGCGGCGGCTGCGCGAGCGCGACGCCGAGCTTGCGCGCCGACATCGCCCGCGAGCTCCGCAAGTACCGCGCGGAGCGCGATGAATCCACGGGCGATAACGTGCCGGACAGCGGCGAGCTGTCCGCTGCGGACTTGCTCGCCGCCGTGAGGCTCGCCGAGGTCGATCGCGACTTTTCCGAGCTGCTCGAAGTGGAGACCGCGCTCCAGCGGCTCGCCGCGGGGACGTACGGCGTCTGCGTCGACTGCCGCGACGCGGTAGAGCTGCGCCGCCTCGAGAAGGTGCCGCACGCCGCGCGTTGCCGGGCGTGCCAAACGGCCGCGGAGCGCTCCGGCGGCCGGCGCCGCCCGGCCACGCTGTAACCACCGGCCGCGGCCCGCTCGCAGACCTCAAGCCCCCCTGTGAGCGAAAAGGCCGAACCGTCTCGCGACGGTTCGGCCCCGACTTTGAACCGGTGCCGGACACCAAAGGTGTCAGACACCTCTGTGCCAACCCCTTAGATCGTGTAGCCCTCCGCGCTGAACGGCAGCGTGCGAATTCGCTGGCCGCTCGCCGCGAAGATCGCGTTCGCGATCGCGGGCGCCGCCGGCGGGAACGCGGGCTCTCCGCAGCCCGTGGGCGGGTTGTCCGACTGGAGGAAGTGCACCTCCACCTCGGGCGCCTTGTCGATGCGGATGAGCGGGTACTTGTCGAAGTTGCTCTGCTCCGCGCGGCCCTTCTCGAACGTGACCTTGAGGCCCATCGCCGTGCTCAAGCCGTCGACCACCGAGCCCTGGCACTGATTTTCGGCGCCGCTCATGTTGACCACGGGGCCGATGTCGGCCGCGACCCAGATCTTGTGGACCTTGATCTTCTTGCCCTGGACGCTCACGTCCGCGACTTCGGCGAAGTGGCCCGCATGGCTGAAGTGGAACGCGAGCCCGAGCCCGCGGCCCTTCTCCATCGGCTTGCCCCAACCCGCCTTCTCGGTGACGAGCTTGATCACGTCCGCCGCGCGTCCGGTGTTGAGCGAGCGCGGATTGTTCGCGATCGCCATTCGCGGCTCGCCCATGACCTCGAGCAGGAAGTCGCGGTAGTCGCGGCCCGCGGCCGCCGCGCACTCGGCCAGAAAGCTCTGGATCGCGAACGCGATCGTGTTGCTGCCCGGCGCGCGCCACGGTCCGGTCGGGATCTGCGACGTGATCATCGACTGGAGCATACGGTTGTTCGGCACCACGCTCGCCGGAAATTCGGTGGGAGCCAAATTCGCCGACGCGGCCGTGGCCTTGCCGTCACGCGTGAAGGTGATGAAGTGGTCCTGGAACGCCGACAGCTTGCCCGACTTGTCGACCGCCGCTTTCATCGAGTGGAAGCCGCCCGGCCGGTAGTAGTCGAAATGCATGTCGTCTTCGCGCATCCACTGCACTTTCACCGGCACGCCGCCGGCCTGCTTCGATACCGCCGCCACCTCGCACACGCTGTCGTTCGCGAGCCGCCGGCCGAAGCCGCCGCCGCCGCGCAGCTGGTGCAGGGTGACCTTCTCCTTCGGCAGGCCGAGCAGCTTGGCCACCGCGTCCACCGCCGCTTGCGGCGTCTGGGTGGGCGCCCAGATCTCGATGCTGTCGCCCTTGAACCAGGCCGTGCAGTTCTGCGGCTCGAGGTCGGCGTGGGACACGTAGTGATACGTGTACATCGCCTCGACCGTCTTGCCGTCCTTGAACGCCGCCTCGACGTCGCCGCCGGCGCCGAGCTGCTGCGCGCCCGCGGGATTCTGCGCGAGCTTCTTCGCGTCCGCGACGTTGGCCGTCCAGCTGTCGCTCGATGCCTGGGATTCGTCCCACTTCACCTCGAGCTTCTTCTTCGCCTGGAACGCGCTCCAGGTGGAATTCGCGAGAATCGCGACGCCCGACAGCGTGGCGGCAGCGTTCGGGCCGAAGGCGATCGGATCGCCCTGGTGGCCCACGATGAACGCGTCCTTCACGCCCGGCATCTTCTTGATCTCGTCGAGATTCGCGGACACCGCGCGCGCGCCGATCGCCGGCGCCTTGGTGTACGACGCGTAGAACATGCCCGGGAGCTTCTGGTCGATACCGAACAGCGGCTGGCCCGTGACGATCTTCGGGTTGTCGACGCCGGTGACACGCGTGCCGAGCAGCTTGTAGTCGCTGCGCTTCTTGAGCGTGACCGAATTCGCGTCGGGCACCGGCAGCGTGGCGGCCGTGGCCGCGAGCGCACCGTAACTGGCCTGACGGTTCGACGCGCGGTGATACGCGATGCCGGCCGCCGTGGTGACCTCGGCTTCCGGCACGCTCCAGGTCTTGGCCGCCGCCGACACGAGCATCGCGCGCGCCGTGGCGCCCGCCTTGCGCAGCAGGTCCCAGTTGGTGGGCGTGGACGTGGAGCCGCCCGCGACCTGCGCACCGTAGAGCGCCTGGTCGATGATCGATTGCTCCACCGTGACCTTGCTCCAGTCCGCGTCGAGCTCCTCGCACACGATCATCGGCAGCGACGTCTTCACGCCCTGGCCGACCTCGGGATTCTTCGCGAACAGCACGATCGATCCGTCGGTCTTGATCTGCACGTAGGGATTGGCGTTGAACGTATTCGCGGCGGTTTGCGCGAGCGCCTTCTTGGACGCAGTGCCGAGCGACATCGCGAGCACGAGCCCGCCGCCGGCGAGACCGGTGATCTTGATGAAGTTGCGGCGGCTGAGACTGACGGCGGCCGCGTGCCGCTCGCGCTCGAGGTTCTGCAGATACTCCGGCACGTACTCGTTCGGAGTGAAGTTCTCGTTCGAGCTCATGACGCACCTCCCGCCTTGGCGATCTTGCCCGACGCGTTGTGGATCGCCTTACGGATGCGCGTGTAGGTGCCGCAACGGCAGATGTTCGCGGCCATGTCGGTGTCGATCTGCGCGTCGGTGGGCTTCGGCGTGCGGGCGAGCAGCGCGGTGGCGCGCATGATCTGACCGGCCTGGCAGTAGCCGCACTGCGGCACGTCTTCCTCGATCCACGCTTGCTGCACCGGGGTGAGCTTGCCGTTGGGGCCCGCGAGGCCTTCGATCGTGGTGATCTTCTGGTCCTTGACGCTCTCGAGCGTCAATTGACAGGACTGAATGGGGATGCCGTTCATGTGCACCGTGCACGCGCTGCACTGGCCCACGCCGCAGCCGTACTTCGTGCCGACCAATCCCAATGTGTCGCGTAGCACCCAGAGCAAGGGCGTTTGCGGGTCGACGTCGTCGCCGACCTCGTGCGTTTGCCCGTTGACGTTCAGACGAACCATTGCAGCCTCCTAGAACGGCGCAAGAAAGGTTAAGAACGGACGGGATTCCCCCCGGCCTGAGCCAGGAAGTCTCGGCGAATTTCCATGACGGCGCAACCTCGTAAAGGCCTGTCGCCGCTATGTTTTTCTTGGCATAGCGAAGGTGTTCGGTTGCCGGTTGGTCTCGCGGGTGAAGCCGTTTCACTCGGGCGCGATGGAGACCGGAGCGGCCGGTGCCGGGGGGTCGCAATACCACCCTCCACTGCTACAATCGGCCGCGAGGCTCCGGGGGGTTATTCGTTCGCGTTTCCCGGTCCGTCCATTGCTCGCTTTAACGTAAACAGGGATCAACCAAGGAGAACTGACCGATGAGAACGCCGACCAAATTCGTTCCCGCACTGCTGGGACTGGCTTGCGGAACGCTGGCCACCGCCGCCTTCGCGGCGCCCCAGGCCTACGAGGTCGACTCGGCCCACACCTACCCGAGCTTCGAGGCCGACCACAACGGCGGCATGTCGTACTGGCGCGGCAAGTTCAACTCCTCGGCCGGCAAGATCACGCTCGACAAGGCCGCGGGCGCCGGCACGGTGGAAATGACGATCGACATGAAGTCGGTCGACTTCGGCAACCAGGCTTTGAACGACCACGCGCAGACGGCCGACATCTTCGACGTGGCCAAGTACCCCACCGCCACCTACACGGGCAAGCTCGCCAAGTTCGTGAACGGCTCGCCGACGGAAGTCGACGGCCAGCTCACGATGCACGGCGTGACCAAGCCGCTGACGCTCAAGATCAACAGCTTCCTCTGCAAGCCGGATCAGCGCGCGGGCAAGGAGCGCTGCGGCGCGGATGCGAGCGCACAGCTCAACCGCGAGGACTGGGGCGTCAACTTCGGCAAAACGTTCGGATTCAAGATGGACGTGACGCTGCGGATTTCGGTCGAGGCGATGGCCGCGACCTGAGTCCTCAAGTCACAGAGATCGACTGATGGAGACCCGGGCGGCGCAAGCCGTCCGGGTTTTCCTTTTAGGGCTGCAGCAGGTACGAGAACTTGACGAACACCTGACTGCCGTCCCGCGCGAAATCCTCGGTGCGCACGAGCTCCGTCATCTGGCCGCTGCCGTTCGGCTCGTCGAGCTCGACCAGCTGGAAGTTGCTCCGGTTCTGGTTGTAGCCCACGTAGAGCGCCGACCACGGATTGAGCACGTAGCGGAACAGCACGTCGAAGTTCAAATTCCGGTCGTGCGTGAGCCGCGTGAGCGGCGCGTTCGGCTCCGTCTCCTCGAGCTGCGCGATGAAGCGTAGCGACATCTCCTTCGTGAACTGGTAGTTCCAGCGCGAGCGCAGGATGCGGTTCTCGAAGATCATGCCGGCGCCGTTCCGGTCGTCGAGCCGGGTGAACAGATAATTGGTGTCGACGCGCAGCCGGTCCATCGGCCGCCAGCGGAGCTCCGCTTGCCAGTACTTGCGGTCGGCGAGCTCGGGCTCGGCACCGAACGGCGGCACGAGGTTGATCACCGTGCCTACGTCGTAATAGCCATAGAACCCGATCTTGGCGAACGTCTCCGACCAGAGCTCGCCGTACCAGCGCTCCTGCGAGTAGTCGCGCGTGCGGGTGAGCCCAGGGAAGTCGGGCGGCCGCAGCCGCTCGCGGATGCTGTTCGTGCCGAAGCTCAGGTTGCTGTCGCCGGCCCATGCAAGCAGCATCGCCGGCGAGATCTCCGAATAGATGCGCTCGCCGCTCTGATCGTCGAGATGCGCGTAGAACACGCGCGGGCCGAAGCGGTCGAGCCACGAGCCCTCGGGCCAGAAGCGGTACTCCACGTTGCCGTGCACGCCGCGCGTGTCCGGCTGGTAGTTGCGGCCGAGGATGCCGAGCTGCGTCGCAAAGCCTTCGCTCTGGTTGGTGTAGTGCGTGTGCACGAGCGCGTGACGGCCGTTGCGATCAAAGCGCCAGTTCGTCTGACGGCCGTCGAAGGTGTCGCCGGCCGCGGTGCGCGTCTCGGTGTTCACGAGCAGGAGCTCGCTGCTCCAGTTGTCGGTGAGCTTCACGCGGCTGTCGATCGCGCCCACTCTATTATAGGTGTCGCCGAACTCGCGCTCGGTGTAGAGCAGACCGGCGCGCGACTGCTCGCCCACGTCGCGGAACACGCGCAGCACGCCGATGTCGGCCGTCTCGCCGTGAAGCGGGTGTGCGGGCGGCAACGCGCTGCCTTGCGCCTCGTCGTTCACGAGCATCGTGCCCACGCCCCACGGTCCCTGACGTCCCGTGAATTTGAGGCCGGCCTCCGGATCGATGATGCGCCGCGTGAACACGAGCGGCGTCTCGGTAGTGAAGTAATCGTTGTTCTCGAGGAAGAACGGCCGGCGCTCGGGGAACTGCACCTCGAAGCGCTGGTTCACCGTGACTTGCGGCTGATCCGACTCCACCTGGCTGAAGTCCGGATTGAGCGTGAGGTCGAGCACGAAGCTGTCGCGCAGCACGAACTTCGCGTCGAGGCCCACGTCGCTCTCGGTGTCCTCGCTGAAATTCGGGCCGCCGGCGAGCGCGGGATCGAGCACGTCGTAGCTGCGCACGAACGCGAACGGGATCACCTGCATGTTGCGGCCCGGCGAGACGTCGCGCACGCCCACGAGCGGCGACGCCTGGTTGAGCCGGCCGTCGATGGTCTGCGAGTACGGCGGCCAGAACGACTCCTCGCTCAGGCGCGGGATCCAGCGCTCGAACTGGATGTTCCAGCGCTGCTGCGCGCCTTCGGGGAAGCGCATGGTGCGGAACGGGATCGTCATCTTTACGACGTAGCCGCCGGACGTTACCGCCGCATCGGTGTACCAGAGCGCCTCGAACGACGTGTCGAAGCTCGCGCCCTTGGTCACTTCCGACCAGCGCGCGTCCCATTGCACACCGCGGGGGCTCGAGCGGAACGCGTAGCCGGTGCGCTGATCGTTGAACGTGTCGACGAGCAGGCCCACGCGGTCGTCGTAGTCGATGTTCTCGCGCGGGGCGAGGTTGGCGCGCACGTTCTCGGGCTCGTCGTCGAACGCGACGAAGACTGCGTAGAGATTACGGGCGTCGTAGCCGAGATAGACGTCGGTGCGCTGGCGGGATTGCACGCCGTTGTCCGGTGAGCGCTGCGTGAACCCGGACACGACGGCGAACCGGGCGCGCACGGTCTCAGCCGGAGTCATGGACGTAAAGTCGGCAAGCTCGGGCTCGGCGTCGAGTAGCGGCACATCGAGCGGCTCCGCGCTCGTCGCGGCGGCTACGACGCATAGCGCAGCCGCGACCAACCAAGGTCTCATCCTACCCCCTCTTCGAAGCCGCGCAGGGTAGCACGGAACAGCGCAAAACCGAGATGCGCCGCTCAGCCCCGGGGCGCTCGGCCCGCTATTCTGCACGCGGTTCATTCATTCGCTCGAAGGGGAATATCGATGGTCGCTCGCTTCGCCGCTGCCGCTGTCCTCGCCCTCGCCGCGTTCTCAGCCTCGGCTGCCAACAAAGACGACACGCAGCCGACCACCACGTATTTCGAGGAAGCGAAGATCACCGTGAACTCGCGCGCCCATGCCGACGGCTATCTGCGGGTGCGCCTGATTCCCGAGAACGGCGCCGCCCACGAGGCCACGCTCCCGATCCACAAGCACATGAACGAGAACGACATCGCGAAGGGCATGGCCAAGGCGCTCGAGCCCGTGCTCGGCCCCGACTACAAGGTGGACCGCGACGCCGGCGAGCACGTGAAGCTCAAGAAGGCGAAGAAGGGCGTGGCCAACTTCTCCGTCGAGGTCGCGTTCACCGCGCCGGGCTTCTCGGTGATTCTCGATAACTGAGCGCGCCGCGCGCGAGCTCCGCCCACGACGGCCCGCGCCGCCGCATCCAAGCGAACAGCGCGGCGCCGAGCACTACGTAACCCAGCATCGGCAAGAGGCCGCCTTCGCCGTCGAGGAGCCGCGGGCTCTCGCTCGCGAACAGCTTCGGGTAGAGCCACTGCGAGATCGTATTGTGAAAGCTGTGCAGGAGCACGGCCGGCCACAACGTTCGCGCGCGATAGGCGAGCCACGCGATCAGGAACGTGATCGGCAAGTCGCCCACCGCGAAGAGCAGCAGGCTCTGCGCGAAATTGCCCTCGCCGAGATATCCCGCGCCGGCCATCAACGGCGCGTGATACACGAGCTGGCAGAGCCACACCACGATCACGCTCGAGCGCACGCCGGCGGCGTCGAGACGCGGCTGTAGGTAGCCGCGCCAGCCGAGCTCCTCGCCGAGCGCCATCACCGTGCCGTAGACGCCGAGGATCGCGAGATTGATGACGAGGTTCGCGGCGATTTGCGTCCCGGTGGTCCACTTGCCCTCGCCCGGATTCCAGTGCACGAAACCGGCGGCCGAGCCGATGGCGTAGGCGGCGCCGTACACGGCGAGCGGGATCGCGAGCGGCGCGAGAATCGCCGACGCGCCCGTCACGCTCAAGCGGCGCAACGTGAGCACCGCGCGGAAATCGCGGTCGACGGTGCGCCGCGCCACCAGGCGCCCGAGCGCGGGCGCCCACATCGCGATCGGCATCAGTACGGTCCATTGCGGGGACGTGACCGTCCAGCCCATGTGCCAGCAGAGCAGCGCCACGGCCGTGGTCGCGCCCGCCGCGATGAGCATCAGCACGAGCACGGGGCGCCACGGCACCGCGGTCGAGGCGTGCTCTCCGGTCACCCGCTCTCCCCTGCGCTCGGCGTGTGCCGAAGCACCTTCGTGTAAACGTGCTGCGTCTTGCGGCGCGCGTAGCCGAGCCGCTCGTAGAACGGGTGCGCGCCGTCGCGCGCGACGTTCGAGCGAACCGTGATGGATCCGAGTCCGCGTTCGCGGGCCCACCGTTCGGCCACGTCGACGAGCTTGCGTCCCCAGCCGTGCCGGCGCGCGCTCGTGTCGACGATCAACCCCATGAGCTCCGCGCGCTCTCCGCGCTCGAGAGACGCGCGCTGTTCCACGTGCATCCACGCGAGCAAGCGCTCGCCGGCGCCGACGACTGCGACGTGATGGCGCTCGTCGCGCAACAGCACCGCGAGCCGCTGCGTGATCTCGTCCACCGACACGGGATAGCCGAGCTCGCCCGACAGTCGTGCGATCTCCGGCGCGTCGTCGAGCCGTGCGCGTCTGATCTCGGCGGATGGATTCGAGGCGTGCACCGCTTTGCGCCTCGCCTACAGCCGATCCATGACGAGCACGCGGCCCTTCGCGCCGACGGCCGTCTTGCCGTCCCGGCTTTGGATGCGGCCGCGAAGCTCGACGACGTCGCCCTTGAGCTTCTCGTTCGGCGTGACCTTCACCACGAGCCATTCGAGGCGAATGGTCTCGTCGGCATAGACGGGACGGCGGAAGCGCACCCAGAACTCGAGGCCGAGCATCGCGCACTTCTTCGAGAAGTGCGCGGCGGTAAGCGCGAGCAATAGCGCAGTCGTGTGTGGACCGCTCGCCGTGCAACGGCCGAAGCGCGTCGAGGCCGCAAACGCCTCGTCGTGGTGGATCGGGTTGTCGTCGCCGGCAGCACTCGCGAAGGCGACGACCGCCTCGGGCGTCAGCGTCACTTCGGAAGAAAACCGCTCGCGCGGAAAGGCTCTCATCATGCACCCCCTGTATGTGCGTTCTCGAACGCAGCGCGCCAACGAGTGGCTCGCGTGCCCGACACCCCGGCGGATCTTACCAATTGCGATGAATACAATGCGCACCGGGCTGGTCTCGGCCCAGGCGGCCGCGGATAATCGACCGTACGACGAACCGCGCACGGAGGCGTCGGTGCGGTACGAGAATCCCGAAGGCAGCGCTAAACGCGCGCACATCGCCACGCGCCTGCCCACGCTGATCGCGCGCTTCATCCGGCACGCGCTCGAGTCGCAGACCTCCGGCCGCGGCCACGTGCTCGCCCACGGCGAAACGCTGCGCATGCTCGACGCGCTGCGTGGCCAAAACTCGGTTACCTGGATCGGCCACATGACCGTGCTGCTCGAGATCGACGGCCGCACGATCCTCGCGGACCCGTGGTGGTCGAATTACGCGAGCCCGGTGCCGGGGCTCGGACCGAAGCGCTACGTGCCGCCCGCGCTCGCGATCGACGAGCTGCCGCCGATCGACGTCGTGATCGTCTCGCACAGTCACTACGACCACCTCGACTTGGCCGCCATCGGAGCGCTGCCGCATCGCGAGCGCATCACGGCCGTGGTGCCCTCGGGACTCGGCGTGTACTTCCGCGAGTGCGGCTACGGAACGGTCATCGAGCTCGGTTGGGAAGAATCGGCGACGGTCGCGGGAATCACGTTCACGGCGCTGCCCACGATCCACTTCTCGCAACGGCGCCCGTTCGTGATCAACGACACACTCTGGGCTGCCTTCGCGATCGAAGGCCCAAGCGGCGCGCGCGTGTACTTCGGCGGCGACTCCGACTACGGCCCCATCCACGCGAAGCTCGGCGACAAGTGGGGCGGCTTCGACGTCGCGCTGCTGTCGATCGGCGGCTTCCATAATCCGGGCGTGCATTGCACGCCCGAAGACTGCGTGCGGCTCGGCTTGGACCTCAAAGCGCGCGTGCTCGTGCCCATCCATTGGGGCACGATCTATCTCGGCGAAGGTCCGCCCGAGAAGCTGGCGGCGCGCTTTCTCGCGGCTGCGCTCGAGCGCGGCGTGCCGGAGGGCGACGTTTGGCCGATGCGGATCGGCGAGACGCGCGCACTCCCTCCGCCGATGCCGGCGAGGCAGTCGAGGCCGTCGACGACTGCGAGCGCGCACGAGGCGCGCAGCGCCGCCGGGGCCAGACGCGCCCGCTAGCGCAACCCCCCGGCGTTACTGGGCTGCGCGGGGGCCAGCCTTGCGGCGTGGACCGCGCACTTGCCCGTCCGCGTGTTCTCCTTATACTACGCGCCCTCGGCTCGCCGCCCGCTGCTCAGGCACCAGGGCTAGGCCCATGGAGCCACACCGGGGTCCGGCCGCAGCGCCAGACCGCCGCGAATGGCCGGCGTCATCAACCGTATACAGGAATCCGAAGCGTGATCTCGGTCGCGAACGTCACCGTTCAATTCGGCGAAAAGCCGCTCTTCGAGGACGTGTCCGTCAAGTTCGGCAATGGCCATCGCTACGGCCTCATCGGCGCGAACGGCTCGGGCAAGACCACGTTCATGAAGGTGCTGGCGGGGGAGCTCGAGCCCACGCACGGCAACGTGTCGGTGCAGGCCAACGCGCGCATCGGCAAGCTACGCCAGGATCAGTTCGCGTTCGAAGAGTTCAGCGTGCTCCACACCGTGATCATGGGCCACGAGCGTCTGTGGCAGATCATGCAGGAGCGCGACCGGCTCTACGCGTTGCCGTCGCTCACCGAGGAGCAAGGTCTCCACGCCGCGGAGCTCGAGAACGAGTTCGCGATGCTCGACGGCTACACGGCCGAATCCGCCGCCGGCGAGCTGCTGCTCGCGGTCGGCATTCCGGAGGACAAGCACCTGGGCCCGATGAGCGAGATCGCGCCGGGCTGGAAGCTCCGCGTGCTGCTCGCGCAGGCGCTGTTCGCGAACCCGGACGTGATGCTGCTCGACGAGCCCACCAACAACCTCGACATCGACACGATCCGCTGGCTCGAGGGCGTGCTCAACGAGCGTAAGTGCACGATGATCATCATCTCGCACGACCGCCACTTTCTGAACACCGTCTGCACGCACATGGCGGACTTGGACTTCCGCACGCTCAAGGTCTTTCCCGGCAACTACGACGAGTACATGACCGCGGCCGAGCAGGCGCGCGAGCGCGTCCAGAGCGAGAACGCGAAGAAGAAGGAGCGCATCGCGGAGCTCCAGGCGTTCGTGAGCCGCTTCTCGGCCAACGCCTCGAAGTCGCGCCAGGCCACGTCGCGCGCGCGGCAGATCGACAAGATCGTGCTCGAAGAGGTGAAGCCCTCGAGCCGCATGAGCCCCTACATCAAGTTCGATCAGGACAAGAAGCTGCACCGGCTCGCCGTGAGCCTCGAGCAGGTCACGAAGCGCTTCGGCGACAAGCAAATCTTTCGCGACGTCACGCTGAATATCCAGGCCGGCGAGCGCGTGGCGATCGTGGGCACCAACGGCATCGGCAAGACCACGCTCTTGCGCTGCATCATGGGGGAGTACGAGCTCGACCACGGCACCGTGAAGTGGGCGGAGAACGCCGACGCGGCTTACATGCCGCAGGACCACGGCACCGCGTTCGACAACGGCTTGAACGTGTTCGACTGGATGCATTCGAAGCGCAAGCCGCGCGACGACGACCAGGCGATCCGCGCCACGCTCGGCCGGTTGCTCTTCAGCCGCGATGAGATGGCCAAGGGCGTGGACAAGCTCTCGGGCGGCGAGCGCGGCCGCATGCTGTTCGGCGAGATCACGCTGCGGCGCCCGAACATCATCATCATGGACGAGCCCACCAACCACCTCGACATGGAGTCGATCGAGTCGCTGAACCTGGCGCTCGAGAACTTCCCCGGCACCGTGATCTTCGTGAGCCACGACCGCCAGTTCGTGTCGTCGATCGCCACGCGGATCATCGAGCTCAGGCCCACGGGCATCATCGACTTCAGCGGCAACTACGACGACTATCTGAAGAGCCGCGGCATCGCCATCGACTACCGGCGTGCGGCGAGCCAGTAAGCGCGACCGGCGCCCACGCGCTGGTCGCGCTCCGTCCGTTACTGACGCTTGAGCTCGAGCGGCAACTCCAGGCCGCTCTGCTTCCACTGGCCGGTCATCGTGGTCTTGTCGCCGAGCTTGGCTTCGTACACGCCGCCGATCACGCTCACGTCGAACCGCACCGCCGAACCGTCCACGGTCACGCTCTGCACCGGGATGCCCTTGGCGCCCTGATCGAGGCTGTCGAGCGTGGCCGCGAGCTTGCCGTCCGCCGCGACGCTCACGTGGAACACGAGCCGCAGCTTGGTGCCGTTCGCGTCGAGGGCGCCTTGCCAGTCGCCGGCGAGATCGGCCGGCGGCTGCGCGAATGCCGCGAACGCGAGCAGCAGCAGAGCACAGCTCCATCCCGCGGTTCTTGCCGTGATTCTTGCATTCACTTGTTCGTCTCCTCTTCGATGAAAATGTCTTCGATCTTGAGCTGAAAAACGCGGGCGATCTTGAAGGCGAGCGGAAGGCTCGGGTCGTATTTCTCCGTCTCGATCGCGTTCACGGTCTGGCGCGACACGGCGAGCTCGCGGGCGAGATCGCCCTGCGTCCAATCGCGTTCGGCGCGCAGCACCTTGAGCCGGTTCCTCATCGGTAGCGGACCCATGCGACGATGTTGCCGACCATGTACGCGAGCACCATGAGGAATATGTACGGCGCCGCATCGGCCTTCGGCGCGCCGGCCGTCTCGAACAGCGGATAGGTGGCGATCGCGACCCACGTCGCTCCCAAGCTGAACGCGAGCGCGCCGAGTTGGATGCGACGCTGGAGCTCGTCGAGCTCGCGCAAGTAGCGCATGAAGACGAGCACCATCGTCACCGCGAATACCCCCGGCACGGCGGCAACGGCCAGCGACGCCGGCGCCGCGACGAGGCGGTTCTTGAAGATGTAGGCAGCCGCCACCCACGACGCCGCCCAGACCAGACTCGCGACCGAGAACCATCCCGCGGTCTGCCGTTCACGCGGGCTGCTGCCGAAGCACACCGTCCAAAAGCTGCCGTTCTTGCGCGGTTCCATGTCATGCATCCTGTTCTAATTGTCAATGGGGCTTTACTCTAGAATCGGAACCGTCCGCGTGTCAAGCATCCTTGTCCTGACCCGCTCCACACTCTGTTCGCTGAACCTTCAGACCCAGGCGCGGAACTCAACGGTGCGCCCGTGAGCCTGCTCGCCGCTTTCACAACCGTGCTTACGCGACGCCCGGCCTCGTGCGCGCAATTCGAACCGCCCGCTCGAACAACAAGGAGACCGTCCATGTCCCACACGAGGCTTTCCAAGCTTTCGCTCGCGCTCGCCCTGGGAGCGCTACTGCCGGTGCTCGCGTCGGCCGACGAAGGCCGCGAGCGCCAGATCGTCACCATCGGCTTCGGCGCGGGCTTGAATACCGCCCAACCGGGCAACCCCGCGAACCACCACGTGATCCCGGACACGATCAGGATCTCGGCGGGCGACGTGATCAGCTTCAACGTGGCCGGTCTGCACGTGATCCGCGTCTACGGCAAGGGCGTGAAGCTCGGCGACGTGAAGGCCAACGTGCCGCAGGAGTGCCAGGTGAATCCGCCGCAGGCGAGCTGCAACGGGCTCGGCGGCACGGTGGTGCCGACGGTTCCCGCCGGCACGTCGACGGTGTTCTATCAGGGACTGAACGCGATCCCGCTCGTGACCCCGCCCAATCCGCCGCCTCCCCAGCCGCCGCCGTTCGCGGCGCCGTCCGTGGCGGTGAACCGCATCGAGTCCGTGACGTTTCCCGAGCCCGGCCGCTACCTCGTGATCTGCGCCGTGCTCGAGCACTTCAACGACGGGATGATGGCCTGGATCGACGTACGTCCGCGAGGTCAGAGCAACGACCACGACGGCCACGGCGGGCATCACGACTAGCTTCTGACGGCGCAGGGACGCGCCCCTCGAATTGCGTAGCGTGCCGGGCCGGGGCCGCCCGGCACGCTCGCGGGCGCCGCTGCTCGTGATCGGCGCCGGGTGCCTCAGCGCTTCTCGAACGAGAATCCCTTGGCTTCGGCCACGTCGCGAACACCTTCGAGAATCGCCGTGTCGAGGCCGCGCGGGCCGCCCGCCTTGTCTTTTTCGGCGGCGACGTAGCGGCTGCGCTCGGCGGCCAGCTCGCCGATCTCGCGCTGGAGCTCCGCGCGGCGCTCGCTCTTCTCGCGAACGAACGCCTCGCGGTCCGCCGGCTCGAGCGCTTGCAGCTCCGCAGGCAGGTCCGCAACGGGGACGTCGGCGAGCGCCTTGCCGGATTGCACGGTCTCGACCAGATCCCAATCGGTGCGATAGAGCTCGCCGCCTTTCGCGACCGCGCGGCTCGCCGCGGCGGCGGGGCTCATCGCAGCCGCGTTGCGGTCCTGCTCGAGCTGGTTCGCGCGCGCGCGTTTGCCGTCCGCGCCAAGGGCGATGTAGGTGGCGTTGAGCTCGTCGTTCAACTTCGCGAGCGGCGCGTCGAACGGCGTCGCCACGTTCGCGACGGCCGCGGCATTCTGGTCGATGCTCGCATAGAGGCCGTTGGTGCCCGCCGGAACCTTGCGCCAACCCGCGGCGTCGCCGTCGCTGTCGGCGCCGCAATAGATCGCGTTGACCACGATGCCGCGGCGCGCCGCGGCGGCCGCCGCTTGCGCGAGGGTGAGCCGCGGATCCTGCTCGGCCGACTCGTTGCCCGCGACGAACACGATCTTCATCGCATCCGGGCGCGCGCTCCACTGAAGGCGGTCCAGCGACGTCTGAATCGCGCGCGACACGTATTCGTCGCCGCCATCCGTCTGGAACGCGAACAACGTCGCGTTCACGGCGTCGAGATCGCTCGTGAACGGCAGGTCGACGCGCACGAAGCCCGACTGCTCGCCGTAGCTCGGCCGGCCGTAGCTCAGGATCGCAACGCGCAGATGGGGCATCGGCCGCGCCTGGCCGAGCTCGTTCACGACGTCCCACAAGCGCTGCTTGGCGGAGTCGATGAGGCCGGACATCGAGCCGCTGACGTCGAGCGCAATCACGAGATCGACGTCGCGCCGCACGGGCGCGTCGTTCTCGGCGGCGTTGACGAAGCTCGCGAACAGCGCCGCGAGGACGGCGAAAGTGCGGATGAATCGAAGCATGGCGTTCTCCAAGATGAAGCGTGGAGCCATGCTGCGCTCGCGCCTTCCGCCCCTTCCAGACACGGCAGGGCAAAAAGACGCGCTTCGAATTTACCTATGCTTTACACGCCGCCGTGCGCGCGGGGGCGCAATGGTCGCCGTTCGCGATTCAAATGTGCCGCATGCGGCTGTACGCCCAGGGCGCCGCCACGGCGGCGGACAGCGGCAGCAGCGCCGCCGACAACGTGAGCACCGCGACGGCCGGCGCGAGCGGCTCGAGCGCCGCGCCGATCCCGCCCATCACGAACGCCGCGAGGCCCGCGAGCGCGAGCCACGCGGCGGCGATCGCGAGCAGCTGCCCGGCGCGCAGAACCCGCGCGGCCAGCACCCGCACGACGGCATATCCTGTGCCCACCGGGATCGCAACCGCGAGCGCCCACAAGTGCACACCGATCGCAGCCTCGCTCAAGTGCTGCGTTGCAACCGCGAACGCGAGCGCGATCGTGTAGGCCACCACGGCCACGGCCCCGAGCCAGAGGCGTAGGCCGTAGATCGCGCCCACCGCCCGCACCGTCGCGAGCAGCGCAATCACCGTGGTGAACGCGGCGACGCCGAGGACGGCCGCGCCCGCAACCTGCGCGGCCGGCCGCGCGGCGAGCGCGTGCCACAGCGACGCCGCGGCGCCGTCGTGGTAGAGCGGCAGGGACAGCACCGCGGCTATCGCGATCACGGCCCACGCACCGATGATGCCCGCGGCCGCGACGCCCACCTGCACCGCAACGAGCCGCGCCGTCCCCATCGGCCTCGTGGCCTCGAAGGGGCTCATCGGCGCGCGCATCGACGACGCGCGATTCCAGAACGACGTGCTGATCCCGGAGAGGAACGGGATGGACAGGGACAATGCGGCGAAGGTCACGAGCAAGATCCGATCGCCCGTGGAGCCCTCCACCGCCAAGACGCCGGGCGCGAGGAGCGCGAGCACCACCCCCATCGCGATCACGGGCAACGCGCGTGCCCGGACCTCGATCCAGATCTCGGCGGCCAGCGGAGACGACGTCGGGCACGGAACCCGGGCCACGACGTCCATGACTACGCGGAACTGCTCAACCATCCCCTTCTGCGCCGCGCGGCCGGGCGTCGCCGGCGTCAACCGTCCGTTGTCGGCCATGTCGTCGCCGCGCCGCTGCGCCGCGACGCCGGTCACGGCGGCTGCCCACGCCCCGACCGCTGCGAGCACGAGCACCGCGTACCGCTCCACGCCGAGCTGCACGCTGTCCGTGGCGAGCGGCGGCGGGAACGGGCCGCCCGCGGCCCCGTGCCATGGGTTGAGCCAGCGCCATGCGGGGCCGGCCGCGATCAGCAACGCAACCGTGGCCAGCAGACGCTTGGCCTTGCCGCGCGTGAACCAGTTGCTCGCGCAAAAGAGCGCCATCGCGACAGCCAACAATGCCGCGACGGGAGCCACCGGCAGCGGTGCGCCGAGCCCGATCCGCAACACGATCGCGGGCACGGCGTAGATCGCGGCGCAGATGAATGCCATGTAGGCCATCGGCACGCCCACGAGCAGGCGAGTGGACACCGGGCGAACGAATGCGAGCGGCAGAGGATAGCCGGCAAACGGATTCCTGCTCCACGCGGCCATCGCCCCGGCAGGCGCGAGCGACACGATCAACATGAATACGACGAATGCGCCGCGCGGATCGGAGCCCGTGCGCGCGAGCACGGACCAACCGCCCGCGAGCGCGAGCACGCCGAAGAACAGCACCTGACGATAGGTGATTCGCCACCATTCCCAGAGCATCGCTACTACCGGCGCGCGCATGCTCAAGCGGCCTCTGCCCGCGTACCGCGCCCGACGCGCGCCACGAAGATCTCCTCGAGCGTCGCATTGCGCGATTCCGAGACGTCGCCGCCGGCCCTGGCTGCGGCGTCGCGGAGCCGCTCCACGGGTCCCGCGTGCACGACGCTCCACGAGCGCGCGCCGCCCGAGGCCGCGAGCACGCCGTCGATTTGCGGCAGCCGGTCGAGCCGCTCGGCGAAGCGCAGCTGGGTGACGTGATGCGCGCCGCACACTTCGTCGCGCATGCCGTCGAGCGCGATCTTGCCGCGGTGGATCATCGTCACGCGATCCGACATGCGCTCCACCTCGTCGAGCAGGTGCGACGAGAAGATCACGGTGCGGCCGTCGTCGGCCACGGTGCGCACGATCGCGTCGAGAATGTCTTGGCGCACGACGGCGTCCAAACCGCTCGACGGCTCGTCCAAGATCAAGACGTCAGGCCGATGCGCGACCGCGAGCACGAGGCCGGTCTGCGCGCGCATGCCTTGTGACAGGCCGCCGACTCTCTTCGTGGGGTCGAGGCCGAACGTGTCGAGCAGCTCGCGCGCGTAGCCCATGTCCCAGCTCGGGTAGTACGCCTGCGTGTAGCGCAGCAGCTCGGCGACCCGCATCCACTCCGGCATCTCGCGATGCTCGGAGAGGTAGCCCACGCGGCGCAGCACGTTCACGGGATCGCGCACCGGATCGAGCCCGAGCACACGTACGGTGCCGCTCGTGGGCCGGAGCAGACCGAGCAGGTGCTTGATCAAGGTCGTCTTGCCGGCGCCGTTGACACCGACCAGGCCGTGCACGAGCCCCTGCGTGGCGCAGAAGTCCACGCCGTCGAGCGCGAGCGTGCCCCCGAACCGGCGCGACAAACCTTGCACTTCGACCACGTTCGTCATTCGCTCACTCCTCGCCGCTCGCCTTGTCCATGCCGGTCTTGGCCGCGATCAACGCGTGCCGGCGGCGGATCGCGTTGAACAGATCGTCCAGTGAAACGTTCAGATGCCGGGCTTCGGTCAACAGCGCGTCGATCCGCTCCTCGATGATTCGCCGCCGCTCGCGCGTGGCGAGCCGAGACGGCCCCACGTCCGACACGAACGTGCCGGAGCCGTGGCGCTTCACGAGCACACCCGCCGCCTGGAGCTCGTCGTAGGCCTTGACGATCGTGTTGGGCGTGACCTTGATCTGCAGCGCCAGCGCGCGAATCGGCGGCAGCTCGTCGCCCACCGCGAGCACGCCGGACGCGACCATGTAGCGGATCTGGTTCACGATCTGCTTGTAGAGCGGCACGCCATCGGCGAGGTTGATCTTGATGTCCATCGCGGACGCGATTGTTCAAGTGTACCCGTATAGTGATACACTTCGAAAGGGCGGTCAATGGCGAGCGCATGCCGCTCGCCACCGGCGCGACGTCGGGGGCTCGGGCGCCGAGCGCGGCCGCTATGTCTTGCGCCGCGCCGTCCTCACCGCGAGCGCGATGCACGCCAGCATCAGCACGATGGCCATCAATGAGGCGCCGGGCGCGTCATCCTTGTCGCCGACGTAGATTCCGCCGGCGGCGATGGAGAGACCGAGCACCACGAGAGCGAGAGCGACGAGCAAGTTCTTCGCGGACGGTCCCATGAGAACCCCCTTCCGGCGGGCGACGCACATCGAACCGCGTCTCGTGCCGGATTGTAGAGACGCCGAGGCCGACCTTACGCGGAGCGCAGCCGAAAATCAGCATGTCCCCATTTTCGAGGGACGCTCGCCGAAAAAGTAACCTGTCCCTATTTTCTAGGGGGCGGCTTCGGCGATCAGGGCCTTGAGCTCGGGCACGCACGAGCCGCAGTTAGTGCCGGCCCGCAGCGCCTTGCCGATCGCGTCGGGCGACACGAGCGACTGCGTGCGGATCGCGCGCAACAGCGTCGAGCGGCCGACGGAGAAGCACGAGCACACGATGGGCCCGCTCTCGGCGCCGGGCCTGGCCGCCCGTCCCGCGAGGATCGCCAGCCGCGCCTCGTCGTCGACGCGCTCCGCGGCGAACAGTCCGGCGAGCCAATTGCGCGAGGGCAAGGCCTTGGTCGCCGCCACGAAGGCGCAGGCCACCAGCCGCTCGCCGACCACGCGTGCGCCGCGATAGCGTCCGGCCGAGTCGGAGAACTCGAGCCGCTCGCTGCGCGGGCCCAGGAAGCCGTCGGCCCACTCGGGCCACGAGCTCGGCAGCGCCTCGCCCGCGAGCTCGTGGCGCCAGTACCCCTGCCCCATCGCCACCGCCACGTACGACGCGCCGGCGATTTCGAGCCGCTCGCGCGACAGCACGAACGCGTGCCAAGCCGCCGCGTAGGGTGCGATGCGCACTGCCGCGTGCTTGAGCTCGGGCTGGCCGGACACGGGATCGACCGCCGCCGGCAGCAACGTCCCGACGCGGCCGAGGCTCGCGAATTGCGCGTTCCAGTGCATCGGCGCGAATACCTGGCCCGGCGTGACCGCGTCGGTGATCTCCGCGCGCACCACCACGCGGCCGAGCGCGCTCTCGACGGCCACGAGGTCGCCTACCGCAACGTCGAAGCGCGCAGCGTCGAGCGGATGCACCTGCACGAACGGCTCGGGGTTGTGGCCCATGAGCCGCGCGGCGCGCCCGCTGCGCGTCATCGTGTGCCACTGGTCGCGGATGCGGCCGGTGTTGAGCACCAGCGGATACTCGAGCGATGGCGACTGCGCCGGCGGCCGCGGGCCGGTCGGCACGAGCTGCGCTTTGCCGCTGCGCGTGTAGAACCGGCCGTCGGCAAAGAGCCGCGTTGCCGGCGCGCCGCCGCCGGCCGCGCGCGGCCACTGGAACGGCTCGAGCCCGTCGTAGTCCGCGTCGCTCACGTCGCCGAGCGAGCCGATGTCGAAGTCGCGCCTGCCGCCGTTCTCGAAGCCGGAGAGCCGGGCGTGCTCGCGGAAGATGTCGGCGGGCTTCTGATAGGCGAACGCCGCCGTGAACCCCATGCGGCGCGCCACTTGCGACACGATCCACCAGTCCGCGCGCGCGTCGCCCGGCTCCGGCAGGAACGTGCGCTGCCGCGAGATGCGCCGCTCGGAGTTCGTCACGGTGCCGGACTTCTCGCCCCAGGTGGCGGCCGGCAACAGCACGTGCGCGAGCGCGGTCGTGTCGGTGTTGCGCACGCAGTCGGACACGACCACGAGCTCGCAGCGCTCGAGCGCGCGGCGCACGCGGTCGGCGTCCGGCATGCTCACCACCGGATTCGTGGACATGATCCACACCGCTTTGACGGCGCCCGCGTCGATCGCGTCGAACAGGTCCACCGCCTTGAGCCCCGGCCGTGTGGCGATCCGCGGCGCGCTCCAGAAGCGGCGGACGCGGTCCACGTGCTCGGGCGCGAAGTCCATGTGCGCCGCCAGCTGATTGGCGAGGCCGCCGACCTCGCGGCCGCCCATCGCGTTCGGCTGGCCCGTGATGGAGAACGGCCCGGCGCCGGGCTTGCCGATGCGGCCGGTGGCGAGGTGCACGTTGACGATCGCGTTGACCTTGTCGGTGCCGCTCGTCGACTGGTTCACGCCCTGCGAGAACGCGGTGACGGTGGCCGGCGTGCGCGCGAACCAGCGGTAGAACTCGATCACGTCGTCGCCGTCGAGACCGCACGCGGCGGCGACGGCCGGGATCGAGGGGGCGCTGTCCTTCGCGACTCGCATCGCGGCGCCGAAGCCCTCGGTGTGCGCGTCGAGGAACTCGAAGTCGAGCGCATCCTCGCGCCGCAGGTAATTGAGCAGGCCGTTGAAGAGCACGACATCGGTGCCGGGACGGATTTGCAGGAACAGATCGGCGGCGTCGCAAGTGGCTGTGCGGCGCGGGTCGATCACCACGACGCGGAGCTGGGGGTTCGCCGCCTTCGCGGCGATCACGCGCTGATACAGCACGGGATGGCACCACGCGAGGTTCGAGCCCACGAGCACGACGAGCCCGGCGCGCTCGAGGTCCTCGTAGTCGTTCGGCACGGTGTCGGCGCCGAACGCGCGCTTGTAGCCCGCGACCGCCGACGCCATGCAGAGCCGCGAGTTAGTGTCGATGTTCGCGCTGCCGATGAAGCCCTTCATCAGCTTGTTGGCGACGTAGTAGTCCTCGGTGAGGAGCTGGCCGGAGACGTAGAACGCGACCGAGTCGGGCCCGTACTCTTCGATCGTGCGCGCGAAGCCGTCGGCAACGGCATCGAGCGCGCGGTTCCAGCTCACGCGCTCGCCGCGCATCTCGGGATGGAGCAGCCGGCCGTCGAGGCCGAGCGTGTCGCCGAGCGCGGCGCCTTTCGAGCAGACGCGGCCGAAGTTCGCGGGATGGCGCGCGTCGCCGCGGATCGCGACGGCGGCCTCCGCGCGGGCCTCGACTTCGAGGCCGCAGCCGACGCCGCAGTACGGGCACGTGGTGCGCACGGCGCTTGCGGGCATCGCTGCTCCCGTCACGCGCGCTCGAACAGCGCGAGCCCGCAGGCGTCGTCAGCGGCCCGTTGGTTCCGAGCATCGGTGTCACGCGCATTGGTGTCAGACACCAAGGGTGTCAGACACCTGCCGAGCGTGTCGGGGACTTCGATGCTCACGCGGCCGTCGGCGACGCGCACCGGGAAAGTCGGCGTCGAGCCTTCGTCCGCGCCGGTAGCGCGGCCGCTCCTCAAGTCGATGACCCAGTCGTGCAACGGACAGGTCACGCGGTCGCCGTGCACGATGCCCTGCGACAGCGGTCCGCCGCGGTGCGGGCATACGTCGCGGAGCGCGTAGACCTCCCCGGCGCTCGTGCGGAACACCGCGATGGACGCGTCGCCCACGCGGACGACGCGCGCGCCGCGGGCGGGCAGGCTCGCGAGCGGACCCACGTCGAGCCAGCTCATGCCGCCGTCTCCGCGGCGGCCGCGCGCGCGGCCTCGAGCGGCGCGAACTCGTCCGCGTCCTTGCCGTTGGCGCGCTCGGCCCACGGGTCGACCTGCGAAAACTTCTGCGACTCGAGAAACCGCGCGTAGAGCGCCTTGCGCCCCGCCGCGTCGTCGACGATGCGCTCACGCACGTGCGTCAAGCCCACGCGCTCGATCCACGGCGCCGTGCGCTCGAGATAGCGCGCCTCCTCGCGGTAGAGCTGCAAGTACGCGCAGCAGTACTCGACGACCTCTTGCTCCGTCGCGACCTTGCAGAGGAAGTCGGTGGCGCGGATCTTGATGCCGCCGTTGCCGCCCACGTGCAGCTCGTAGCCGGACTCGACACACACGACGCCGAGGTCCTTGATCGTGGCCTCGGCGCAGTTGCGCGGGCAGCCCGACACGGCGAGCTTCACCTTGTGCGGATGCCACGAGCCCCAGGTGACGCGCTCGAGCTCGATGCCGAGGCGGGTCGAGTCTTGCGTGCCGAACCGGCACCACTCCTTGCCGACGCAGGTCTTCACCGTGCGCAGCGCCTTGCCGTACGCATGCCCGGACACGAGGCCGGCCGCGCCCAGGTCGCGCCACACGCTCGGCAGGTCCTCCTTCTTCACGCCGAGCAAGTCGATGCGCTGGCCGCCGGTGACCTTCACGGTCGGCACCTTGTACTTCTCCGCCACGTCGGCGATCGCGCGGAGCTCTTGCGGCGACGTGACGCCGCCCCAGATCCGCGGCACCACCGAGTAGGTGCCGTCGCGCTGGATGTTGCCGTGCGCGCGCTCGTTGATGAAGCGCGACTGCTTGTCGTCCACGTACTCGCCGGGCCAGGCGCAGAGCAGGTAGAAATTGAGCGCGGGACGGCACTTGTGGCAGCCGTCCGGCGTCTTCCACTCGAGGAAGCGCATTGCATCCGGAATGCTCTTGAGCTTCTCGCGCACGAGCGACTGCCGCACCTCCTCGTGCGTATGGATCGTGCACGGGCACATCGGCTTCTTCGCCGGCGTCTCGGAATAGTCGCCGCCGAGCGTGTGCGCGAGGAGTTGCTCGACGAGACCCGTGCACGATCCGCAGGAGGAGGAGGCTTTGGTATGCGCACGGACCTCGTCGAGCGTGAACAGCTTCTTGCCGGCGATCGCCTTGACGATGTCGCCTTTGCAGACGCCGTTGCAGCCGCAGATCTCCGCCTTATCCGGCAGGCTCGTGACGCCGGCCGCGCCGGCGAGACCCGAGTCGCCGAGGTGCGCCTGGCCGAACAGGATGTTCTCGCGGAAGTCGGCGATCTGCGTGCCTTCGCGCAGCAGCTGGAAGTACCACGCGCCGTCCACGGTGTCGCCGTAGAGCACTGCGCCGCGGATCTTGTTGTCCTTCACCACGAGCTTCTTGTAGACGCCGCGCGACGGGTCCTGGAACACGAGCTCTTCCGTGTCGGGGCCGCCCGAGAAGTCGCCCGCGGAAAAGAGATCGATGCCGGTGACCTTGAGCTTCGTCGACGTCTGCGACCCCACGTAGCGGCCGATGCCGAACTCCGCGAGATGGTTCGCCACCACCTTCGCCTGCTCGAACAGCGGCGCCACCAGCCCGTAGCACGCGCCGCGGTGCTGCACGCACTCGCCGAGCGCGTAGATCCGCGGGTCGAACGACTGCATCGTGTCGTTGACGAGCACGCCGCGCTCGCACGCGATGCCGCTCGCCTTCGCGAGCGCGATGTTCGGCCGGATGCCGACGGCCATCACCACCAGGTCGGCCGGCACTTCCGCGCCGTCCTTGAATTGCACGCCGGTCACGCGCCCGGTGCCGAGGATGGCCGCCGTCTGCGCCGGCATCAGGAACTTGAGCCCGCGCTGCTCGAGCGAGCGGCGCAGCAAGTCGCCCGCGGCCGAGTCGAGCTGGCGCTCCATGAGCGTAGGCGTGAGGTGCACCACGGTCACGTCCATGCCGCGCTTCTGCAGCCCGTACGCAGCCTCGAGACCGAGCAGGCCGCCGCCGATCACGACGGCGTGCTTGCCGCTCTCAGCCGCGGCGATCATGCGGTCGACGTCGGCGATGTCGCGGTAGCTCACGACGCCGGGCAAGTCCCTGCCCGGCAGCGGCAGCACGATCGGGTTCGAGCCCGTGGCGAGGATCAGCCGGTCGTACGGCACGTCGAGGCCGCCGGCCGCGTGCACGCGGCGGCGCGCGCGGTCGATCCTCGTCACCTCGCGCCCCGCGTGCAGCGTGATGCCGTTCTCGTCGTACCACTCGCGCGTGTTCAGCATGATGTCGCCGATCTTCTTCTCGGACGCGAGCACGGGCGACAGCAGAATGCGGTTGTAGTTGCCGTGCGGCTCGCTGCCGAACACGGTGATGTCGTACATGTCGGGCGCGAGCTCGAGCAGCTCCTCGA
>DASUFK010000394.1:0-9799 GCA_036274615.1 Gammaproteobacteria bacterium
TGCGGCTGATAGTAGAGCTCGAGCCCGCCCGACTCGAGCGCGCGGCGCAAGCCGCTCTCGAGCGTGAGGCGCTCCACCGACGCAGCGTTCATCGCGGCCGAGTAATACTGGAACGCCGCCTTGCCCTGCTGCTTCGCGTGATACATCGCCGTATCCGCGTTGCGGATCAAGATATCGCTCGAGAGACCGTCGCCGGGGAACGTGGCAATGCCGATGCTCGCGGTGACGAACACCTCGTGCGACTCCACTCGGATCGGCTGCTCCAAGTGCTTCAGGATCCGCCGCGCCACCGTGCCTGCCGCGAAGCGGTCGCGGGTATCGGGCAGCAAGATGATGAACTCGTCGCCGCCGAGCCGCGACAGCACCGAATCGCCGACGGGCTCGATCGTGATCGTGGCGGCCGCGTCCACTTCGTGATCGAGATACAGCGTCATCACGTCGTCGGAACGGATGAGCTGCGAGAGCAGAGCTGCGAGCTGGCGCAGCACCTCGTCGGCGGCCTGGTGGCCGATCGTGTCGTTCAGCAGCTTGAAGTTGTCGAGGTCGATGAACAGCAGCGCGAATTCGGTGCCCTTGCGGCGCGCGCGTGCGAGCACCTTCTCGAGGTGCTCGTTGAGCAGCCGCCGGTTGGGCAGGCCCGTGAGCCCGTCCTGGTAGGCGAGCGCGCGGATCTTCTCGTTCGACTCGCCGAGCCGGCGCATCGCATCCTCGCGCAGCGCCGCCTCCTTCTTCAGCGCCTCGTTCGCCGCCTTGAGCTCGCGCGTCTGCGACTCGATCACCGCGGCGAGCTCGTCCACGCGGAGCTCGGCGAGGCGGGCGAGCTCCCAGCGCCGTTGCAACGCGTGCGCGAGCTGCCTCACCTCCACCGTGTCGAACGGTTTCTTGAGGATCAGCACGCGGTCGGTGCTGCCGAACGCGGAGGTCATCTCCTCCCAGCTGTGGTCCGAATAAGCCGAGCAGATCACGACGCTCGCCTCGGGATCCTGCTCGAGAATCCGCGCGGTGGTCTGGATGCCGTCTAGACCCGGCGGCATTCGCACGTCCACGAACAGCAACGCGTACGGGCGATTGGCAGCGCGCGCCGCTTTGAGCTTGTCCAGCGCTTCCTCGCCCTGGAATGCGGAGTCGAGCTCGAAGCCCTCCTCTTCCTGCGCCGCCGCGGTACCGAACAGCTCCGCGTCGAGCGCGTCGAGCTCGCCGCGCTCCTCGCGGCTGCCGCTCAAGATCTTGCGGAAATCGTCGTGGATCGAACGATTGTCGTCGACGACGAGGATCCGCCGGTTCGGCTTGATCAGGAGACGAACGGTTCCCGAGTTGCTCATGACGCGGCTTCCCCGTAACCGACGCGCTGCGGCAGCTCGTCGGCGTACTCCACGGGCATCCGCAGCACGAAGCTCGCGCCTTTGCCCGGGCCGTCGCTGTACGCGGTGAGGCTGCCGTCCATCTGCTGCGCGGCGTTCGCGCAGTTGTGCAAGCCGAAGCCGTGGCCCTTCTTCTTGGTCGTGAAGCCGTGATTGAAGATCTTGGCGAGATTCTCGGACGAGATGCCGACACCCGTGTCGCGCACCTCGATGCGCACGCCGCCCTCGACCTTCGCGATCGCAACCTTGATCTCGCGCTCGCCGTCCCGGCTCTCCTCGAGCGCGTGCTTGGCGTTCGAGATCAGGTTCACGAGGATCTGCATGATCTGGTGGCGGTCCACGACCACGGCCGGCAGCTGCTCGTAGTCGCGCACGATCTTGACGCCGCTGTTGCGCAAGGTCGCCTCGCTGATCTGCAAAGCGGTCTCGGCGATCTCCTCGAGCGTGCACACCTCGTTCATGCCGTTGACCTTCGCGTACGACTGCTGGGCCGCGATGATCTTCTTCATGTGCTCGAGGTGGTCGGAGAGCTGATCGAGCTGCGTCAAGATCGATTGCTTCTCCTGCCCGAGCACCGAGCCGAGCTTACGCAGGTATTCGGGCAGCTTCTTGCCGGTGGCGTCGGTGCGCAGGTAGTCCGCGAGCCGCGCGGCGTTCTGATCGAGCAGATCGCAAGCGCGCAACACGCCCTCCACCGGCAGCGCCTTCACCGCGTCGCGCGTGACGCTCGCGCCCACGTTCACGCTGTTCATCACGTTGCCGACGTTGTGCAGCACGCCGGAAGCAACCTCGGCCATGCCGGCGCGGCGCGACATGTCGACCAGCCGGCCCTGCGCGCTCTCGAGCTCCTTGGTGCGCTCCTTCACGAGCTCCTCCAAGTGATCCTTGTAGCGGCTGAGCTCCGCTTCGGCGCGCTTGCGCTCCGCGATCTCCTTGGTGAGGGTTACGTTGGCCGCCTCGATGGCGCGAGTCTGCTGCTCCTGCTTCGCGTAGAGGGTCGCGTTCTCGATGGATACCGCGATCTGCGACGTGAGAATGTTGAGCGCCTCGAGCCGGTCCGGCGTGAACGCGCCCGCGACCTGATTGTTCTCGAGGTAGATGACGGCCGAGATCTTGCCCTTATGGGCCACGGGCGCGCACAGCACCGACTTCGGCTGCCGGTTGCGCACGTAGGAATCGTTGCGGAACTTGCCGCGCAGCGCCGGATCGGCGAGCACCACGTGCTCCGACGTGCGGATCACGTAGTTCGCGATGCCCTTGGACAGCGCCACCGACTGGCTCAACGGCTCGGCCATCATCACGCGCGCCTTGCTCCCGGCGGTCTTGACGCCCTGCACCAGGAACTCGCCGTCGGACTCGAGCACGAGCACCGCGGACTCCGCGCCGGCGTTCTCCACGATGATGTTCATGAGCGTCGCGAGCAGGCGCTCGAGAACCAGCTCGCCGGAGATCGCGTGGCTCGCTTTGAGCACGGTGGCGAGATCGAGGGCGTCACTGCGCTCGCCCGAGCCGCCGAGCGTGGTGGAGCCCACGGTGATCGAGCTTGCGGCATTGCGCGGCACGCTGATTCCGTAGGCGACGCGCAGATCCGCCGCCTTCCCGGCGGCGCCCCAGATCTCGTAAGTGTGCAGCGCCTTCTCGAGGTACGCCTTGCCGATGTCGGGCTTCGAGTCGGCGAACCAGAACCGCGCGGCCAGCTCCGCGGCCAGCGCTTCGATGTTGACGAAGCTTCCGGCTCGCGCCGCGTTGATCGATCGCTCGAAGTAATCCGCGGCCTCCATCCGTTTGCCGGCGATGCGCGCCGCTTCGGCCTCGACCAGCAAATGGAGGTGACCGTAGTTGTCGGGCCCGCCGTCCGCCCACTCGCGCAGTGACGCGCGGCACGCGGCGAGCTCCGTGTCGTAGGTAGCGCGTTGCGCAGCGTCGGCTTCGGCGTACCGCGCCGTGATCGAGAGCGCGAAAAACGTGGCCTGCTCGGCGCGGGTGATGAAGCCCGCCGCGTACGGAGTGAGGGCCTCGGCCGTGCGCGCGAACTCGTACGCGGCCGCGAAATCACCGGCGTAGTAGCGCAGCATCGCGAGCCGCAGGAACCAGTCGTACTCGAACGAGCGGTTGCCGCGCGCCTGGATGATCGCGCTGCACGCGGTCTCGTCGTGCTCGTCGCTGCCGAGCGTGTTGCCGTGGCGGCGGTCGCCCTTGAGCCAGTCGATGAACCGCATACGCGGCGTCACGAACTCGGTGTTGGTGGCGTCGCCGATGCGCTGCAGCAGCTCCATCGTGGCGTTCGCGTCGTCGCGCAGCTCGTCGAGCGGCATGCCGCGGAATTGCAGGTGCGAGAACCGCCGGGCGACGCTGTAGCCGGCGTGCAGATGGTCGCCGCTCTGGAGCCCGTACTGGATGCTCTGGCGGTAGAGGTCGATGCTCTCGTCCACCGGCCTGCGCCAGTGCGACGCGAACATCGCCCACAGAAAATACACGCCCGACAGCATCGAAGGATCGTTGAGCTTGTTGGCGAGATCCACGCCGAGCTTCGCGAACCGATAGCCTTCGTCGTAACGCCGCAACGCGCTCACTACGAGCGCTGCGAACGAGCCGTAGGCGCGCGCCGACAGCGGCGAATTGCCGTGGTCGAGCGACACGCGGACCATCGTGCAAGTGAGTAGCGCGTAGGAGTCCTGATCGTATTGATACGCCGCGGGCAGGCAGTGCATGAGCAGGCCGAGCAACGCGACCTTCTCGGGGTCCGACATCACCGGCAGATCGAGCAGCTTCTCGATGCCGATCTTGGCGGTGCGCTCGAGAATCGTCTGGATCTCGCGCTGCAGCAGCGCCCGGACTTGCTCCTTCTCCTCGGGCAAGTCCACGGAGAACATCCGCGCCGCGTCGCGCCCGCAACCGAGCGCCGCCGGGATGCGGCCCATGATCAAGAGCACGCTCGTCTTGATCGTGTAGAGCTTCGCCTTGTCGATCATCGACGTGGCACGCGCGAGCGCCGAGTCGAGCACGGCGAACGCGCCGTTGTAGTCAGCCACGAGGCCCAAGCTTTCGGCGAGCCGCTGATGCACGTCGCAGACGAGCTCGTAGCGGTCGGTCCAGGACTGGTCGCCGAGCAGGTCCACGGCATAGCGGAAGCAGCGCACGGCGAGCTCGTATGCCGTGGCGTCGCGCGCCTTCATGCCGGCGCGCACGTTGAGCTCCGCGAGCCGCAAGCGCTCGGCGCGATCGACGATCAGCGCGACACCGTGGTTCAAGTGGTTGACGATGTCGAACAGGCGGCTGTCGACCTGCGTCGTGTCGGCCCCCGCGAGGAGCACTCGTCCCACGGCCAGGTGCAAGGCGGGCTTGTCGGCTTCGGACAACGTGGCGTACGCCGCCTGCTGCACGCGGTCGTGCAGGAACGCGAACCGGCCGTAGACCAGCGGCGCTTCGAGCGCGGTGGGGTCCAGGCTCTCGAGGCCCGACAGGGGCACGATGAGACCGCCTTCGATCGCGGGCTGCAAGTGGCCGGCGGTCTCCGCCGCTCCGCGCCGGTCCACTCCGGCCAGCACCTTGAGCTCGAAGCGGTTGCCGATGGCGGCGGCCACGCGCAGCACCTCGCGCGTCGCGCGCGGCAGCTTCTCGAGCTTGGCGGCCAGGAACTCGGCGACGTTCTCGGTGATCGAGGCCGCGCGCACCGCCGCCGCGTCGTAGCGGAACGCGCCGTCCTTCGCGTCGAAATGGATGAGCTTCGAGTCGTGCAGCGCCTCGAGGAACTGGCGCATGAAGAACGGATTGCCGGCGGTCTTCTCGAGGATGATCTCGGCGAGCGGCGTGGCGGTGGCCACGTCCTGCCGCAGCGCGTCCGCCACGAACTCCGCTACCTCGGGGCTGCCGAGCGCGCGCAGCGCGATCGAGTGAATCTGCACGCCCTGCTTCGCCTGCTCTTTCGCGGCGAGCATCAACGGATGCGTCGCGGAGACCTCGTTGTCGCGATAGGTCGTAACCAACAGCAGCGACTCGGTGGCGCGCGCCGACACGATCAGCGTGAGGAGGTTGAGGCTCGCGCCGTCGGCCCATTGCATGTCGTCCAGGAACAGCACGAGCGGGTGGCTCCGCTTGCAGAACACCTGCACGAAGTTCTGGAACACGAGGTTGAAACGATTCTGTGCCTCGAACGCCTCGAGCTCGGGCACGCGCGGCTGCCGCCCGATGATCAGCTCGAGGGCCGGCACCACATCGACGATGAGCTGGCCGTTTGGGTGCACGGCGCGCTGGATCTCGTCGCGCCAGCGCGCGATCGCCTCCTCGCTCTCCGTGAGCAGTTGCTGCACGAGGTCTTGCAGCGCGGTCACGAGCGCGCTGAACGGCACGTTCTGCTGCAACTGGTCGAACTTGCCGGCCACGAAGTAGCCGCGCCGGCGGGTGATCGACTGATAGATCTCCTGCACGAGCGAGGTCTTGCCGATGCCGGCTGCGCCCGACACCATCACCGCCTCGACACCGCCGCGCGCAACGCGCTCGAAGCTCTGCATGAGCACCTGGGTGTCGGCGGAGCGGCCGTAGAGCTTCTGCGGCGGCTCGAATCGGTCCACGGCGTCCTGCGCGCCGAGCTCGAACGGCTCGAGCGTACGGCCGGCCGCAACGGTGTCGAGACAGCGCTGTAGATCGGCGGCGAGCCCGGTCGCGCTCTGATAGCGGTTCTCGGGCTCCTTCTGCAACAGCTTCATGACGATGCCGGACACCGCCTCGGGCACCGCCGCCGAACGCTCGGCCGGCGGAACCGGCGTGCCCGCGATGTGGAAGTGGACCATCTCGAGCGGATCCGCGCTCTCGTGGGGCAGCACTCCGGTGAAGAGCTCGTAGAGGGTCACGCCGAGCGAATAGAGGTCCGCGCGATAGTCGAGGCTGCGGTTCATGCGGCCGGTTTGCTCGGGCGCGATGTATGCCAGCGTGCCTTCGAGCGCCGCCGGCGCGGTGAACTTGTTTTCCTGCGAGCGCAGCCGGGTGGCGATGCCGAAGTCGATGAGCTTGCAGCGCTTCGACTCGGCGTCGTAGATGAAGTTGTGGCTGCTGATGTCCTTGTGGATGACGTTCGCGGCGTGCACTTCCGCAACGATCGACGCGAGCCGCACGGCAATGCTCAAGCGATCCGTAAGCGTCGCGCCGATCTGCGACTGGATCCAGCGCCGCAACGACGCGCCCGGCAGGTCCTCGAGGACCAGCGCGATCTGACCCTCGTGCCGCACGAGATCGTGGACCTTGACCACCCCGTCGGAGCTGAACGAGCGGAGCAGCTCGAACTCGTTGCGGTAGCGCGTGAACTGCCGCGCGGAGACCGCGTTGTTGCGCGAGCGTTTCACCACCACGCAGGCGCCGTCGGCGGCGCGGCGCGCGCGGTACACCACCGACGCACTGCTGTCATGAATCGGCTCGCCGCGCTGATAACCAGGCAGCTCTTCGACTTCTTGCGGCATCCTTCCCTCTAAGCCCCCACGAGCATCGGTCGTGCGCCGGCCGCACGAATCCGAGTCGTACTATCTGTCATAAGATCGGCCCGGTTCCGAGATACATTAGTGTCCAGCCATGGACCAAAGCGGAACTGGCTCACAGTTCGCGGCGCGTGTCCGTAGAATCCAAACCGCATGAGCCGGCTCGAAAGAACGTTCGGCATCGCGCGCTCGGTGGCGATGTATTACGGCATTCCGTTGCGCGCGCGGCGTCTGCGCCGCCTCTACTCCCAGTTCGTGGCGCCGGGCACGCTCTGCTTCGACGTCGGCGCGCACGTCGGCAACCGCGTGCGTTGCTGGCGTCGCCTGGGCGCGCGCGTCGTGGCAGTGGAGCCGCAGCCGGACTTCGCGCGTCTCCTGCGTTTGCTCTACGGGCGCGACGGCGGAGTGGAGCTCGTGACCGCGGCGCTCGGGCGCAATTCCGGGAGCGCGACGCTGCTCGTGAGCGAGCGCACGCCCACCGTGAGCACGTTGTCGGCCGACTGGGTGGCGAGCGTGCGGGCCGTGCCGAGCTTCGCGGGCGTGCGCTGGACGCCGGGACCGAGCGTCGAGTTGCTCACGCTCGACCGGCTGATCGAGCGCTACGGCGTTCCGCACTTCGTGAAGATCGACGTCGAGGGTTACGAGGCCGAGGTGCTCCGGGGGCTCACGGCGCCGGTGCGCGCCTTGTCGTTCGAATACTCGCCCGCGGCGCCGGCGGTCGCGCTCGAGTGCATCGAGCGGCTCGAGGTGCTCGGCCGCTATCGGTACAACTGGTCGATCGGAGAGAGCCACGAGCTCGCCGCGCGCGAGTGGCTCGACGCGGGGGCGCTGCTCGTATGGTTGAGGTCGCTGCCACCGGACGCGCCATCGGGCGACGTGTACGCGGTGCGGCAACCGTGAGCGCCGGCGAGCCTTAGCGCCCGCCGAGGGTCAGAGCACGCCGTCTTTTCCGCTTCCGTACGAATGCGGCCGAGCGCTCGAGTCGAACGCGCGCAGCAGCATCGCCGCGAGGCCCGGCATGTTGGCGATAGCGGGCGCGTCCGGCTCGAGACCCACGCCTTCGACGAATCCGGCCGCCACGAGCGCGTCCGCGACGTATTGCCGGTTGGTGACGACGTGCACCGGCACGTCCCAGCGCGCGCCCACGCCGGTGACGCTCGCCGCGGGCTGATGATCGCCGACGAGCACGAGCACGAAGTCCGCGTCCGCCCGGTCGCGCACGTAGCCGGCGAGATACTCGAACGTGTAGGCGAGCGTGGCGGCGTACGCGGGCGCGAGATTCGTCCAATCGGGCGACTGCCCCACGCTCGCGCTCACGTCGGTCGCGTCGAACGGCTCGTCGCTCAAGAGACGCTTCCGGTCGCCCTGATAAGGCGGCGTAGGCCGGAACGGCACATGCGTGTTGATCGTGGGAAAGAAAACGAAACGCGGCGCGCGATTCTTGCCGGCGAGCTCTTGCGCGTCGAGCTTCTCGAGCGCGAACTGGTCGGGGATGCGCCACCAGCCGAACTCCGGCCCGCGATAGCCGATGTCCTTCTCGCCGTAGAGCGCGGCGAAGCCGTAATACGACCCCTCCGGCCACGGGTTGCGCATGCCCGGCATCCATGCGATCGAACGCCAGCCCGACGCCGCGAACAACGACGGCAGCGTGTCGCGTTTTTGCGTGAGCAGCAGCTCGTATTTTCCGGCGTCGCGGACCTCCACCTGGCTCATGAGCGACGAATGCGCGAGCCACGACCCGCCGCCGAACGTGGGCGAAGTCACGAACGCCGACACCACACGCCGGCCCGTGGCACCCGCGGCCGACGCGAGAGCGGCGCGCTGCGGCTCGACTACGCTTGCGATCTCGGGCCGCTCGTAAGACGTGGCGCCATACGACTCGAGGAACATGAGCAGCACGTCGGCCCCTGCGACGGCGCCTAAGTCCGACGGCGCGAGCGGCGTCAGCGGCAGGTCGTGCCGCGCGTCGGCTGCACGCGCCTCGTAGAGGAAGCGGACTTGATCGAGGTACACGCTCGTGACCGGCACGGTGAACGAGCGCCAAACCTTGAGGTCGAGCGCGCGGCCCACGGAGTACACGCCGATGAGCGCGAGCGCGAGCGCGCCGAGCGCGCGGCGCATCGATGCTGCCCCGAGCCCGCGCGCGACCCGCGTCAACGCCCAATGGAACACGGCCGCGAGAGCCGCGAGCAGCGCGACCGCGGCGACGACGAACCCGGCAACGAGCCACGCGGGCGCGACCGCCGCGAGCATCGCCGCGATCTTGGGCAGGTGCTCCGCATCCCAGTAGAGATTCACCGGCCGGCCGTAGAGCGCGGGCGCCGTGACCGCTGCGTACCGGCCGAGCGCGAGCACGACGAATGCGGCGGCAAGCGCACCGAATACCCAGCGTGGCACCGACCGCACGAATGCGCTGTACGCAACGAGCGCACCGAGCAGCACGGCGAGCTCGATCGACAGGTCGTGACGCACCTCGATCCACGGCGTGGGCCAATGATTGTGGAACGTGAGCGCCGCGTTCAGCACGAACACGGCGAGCGCGAGCAGTAGCCACTCGCGCGCGAGCCGTTCGTGCTCGACGAAGTCGTCCGACGGCGCGTCGGAAGCGCGGCGACGCGCGAGCCACGCGACGTCGACGCCGAACGACCATGCGAGCACCACGAGCCCGACGAGCGCGACCGCGCCGCTCGCCGGCGGAGGAAACAACGGAGACACGCAAGCGATCAGCGTGCCGATCTGCAGGACGCACACCGCCTGACGGCGGCGGCTCGCCGGCAGCGCGCGCGCGAGCCACGGCAGCGCGTAGCTCGCCGCAACGAACAGGTAACGCAGCAAGCCGGCGAGCAAGATCCACGCGCCGGCCTTGCCGTAAGCCCACGCGAGCGACGCGAGCACGAGTATCAGCAGCGCGTCGGTCTCCATGTCCAAGCGCGCGCCGAAGGCGCTGGTTTCGCCGCGCGCGCGCGCGAG
>DASUFK010000395.1:0-7988 GCA_036274615.1 Gammaproteobacteria bacterium
TCCCTCGATCGTCGACGCGCAGATCCGCAGCGGCATCATCTTCGGCCTGTCCGCGGCGCTCTGGGGCGACATCACCATCGAGAACGGCGTGGTGCAGCAGAAGACCTTCGATACCTATCGGCTCGTGCGCATGAACGAGGCGCCGGAGGTGGACGTCGAGATCGTCGCGAGCGACGCGGCGCCCGGCGGCATCGGCGAGCCGTCGGTGGCGCTCGTGGCGCCCGCGCTCTGCAACGCGATCTACGCCGCCACGCGGCAGCGCGTGCGCTCGCTGCCGGTCGCGCGGCATGGATTCGCCTAGTTTCGCTCGGCCGGCTCGACGGTGACGCGCACGGCTCGGTGCTCGTGCGGCGCGGTACGCGTCGCAGCTCGCGGCGAGCCGTCCGCGGTCGTCGCGTGCCACTGCGTCGAATGTCAGCTGCGCACGGGCTCGCCGTTCGGCGTCGGCGCCTATTACGCGCAGCCGGACGTCGAAGTCCAAGGCGCGACGAACGAGTACTCACGGGCCACTGACTCGGGCGCGAGCTTCGTGCAGCACTTTTGTCCAACCTGCGGCTCGACGGTGTTCTGGTACGCCGCCTTGCGGCCAGGCTTCGTGGGCATCGCCGTCGGCGCGTTCGGCGATCCGCAATTCCCGGCGCCGATACGCTCGGTGTGGGAGCAGTCGATGCACGACTGGGTGCAGGTCGATTGCGCGCAGCAACACTTCCCGAAAGCCAGAACCTGAAAACAAGGGGGACGTCATGCACCGCATCGCTTCGCTCGCGCTGCTCCTGCTCGGAGCCGGGACTGCCGCCGCGCAGACCCGCGACACCCTCGACATCTACGTCGTGGACGTCGAGGGCGGCAACGCCACCCTGTTCGTTGCGCCGTCGGGCGAGTCGCTCCTGATCGACACGGGTAACGGCGGCCCGGCCGCCGAGCGCGACGCGGGCCGTATCCTCGAGGCCGCGGCGGACGCCGGCGTGCGCCGCATCGATCACTTGATCACCACGCATTATCACGGCGACCACTTCGGCGCGATGGAGATCCTCGCGGCGCGGTTGCCCGTAGCGGAATTCATCGACCACGGCGCCAACGTGCAGCCCGGCCCCGGCTCCGACGCGTTCCTCGCGGTCTATCCCAAGCTGTACGCCAAGGCGTCGCACGTCGTCGCGAAGCCCGGCGACCGCGTGAAGCTCGGCGACGTCGACGTGCGGATCGTGGCGTCGGCCGGCGACGCGATCCGCGACTCGCTGCCCGGCGCGGGCCAAGCCAATCCGTTCTGCTCGAGCTATGTGCCGAAGGATCCCGACCCGGGCGAGAACGCGCAGTCGGTGGGCAGCCACTTCACGTTCGGCCGGTTCCGCGCGCTGCACCTGGGCGACCTCACCTGGAACAAAGAGCACGACCTCATGTGCCCGAACAACCGTATCGGCACGGTGGACCTCTTCATCGTGTCGCACCACGGCCAGGCGATCTCGAACGGCCCGGTGCTCGTGCACGCGATCGGCGCGCGCGCGGCGATCATGAACAACGGCACGCGCAAGGGCGGCCAGCCCGACACGATGAAGGTGCTGTTCTCGGCGCCGGGGCTCGAGGACCTCTGGCAGCTACACGCCTCGCAGCTCAGCGGTCAGGAGTACACGGTGCCGGGCGCCTTCATCGCGAACACCGCGGACGAGCCGCCGGCCGCGATGCCGATCGAGCCGCTCGCCGCGCCGGCGCCCGGTGCGGGAGCGCAGGCGCCGCCCGCCCACAACGGCAAGGCCTACTGGATCAAGGTCGCGGCGAAGCGCGACGGCACGTTCACCGTCACGAACGCCCGCAACGGTTTTGCGAAGACCTACGCGGCTGTGAGCCGCTGACGAGCGGGACTATTTCTTAAGTCGTGGACGGGCGTGCGGGCTGCAAGGAGCGCGAAATGGCGAGTTGGGAGCGCCGTTAGCCGAGCGCCCTGAATTTCTCCAGCGCAGCCAACAGCGCTTTGAGCTCTGCCGGCCCGAATAGGCGCCGAAAACGCTCCTCATGCTCGCGGATCCGCTCCTTGACCTTGCCCAAGAGCTTTGTCCCCGCGGCGGTGAGGTAGAGCTCCTGACGGCGCCGGTCGATAGTGGAGCGCTTGCGTGCCAGTAGACCGCGGGCTTCCAGCCGGTCGGTGAGGGCCATCATCGTCGCGCGGTCCATCCCGAGTGCGGCGGCCACCGACACCTGCGACACTCCGGGGTTGGCGCTGATCAGCCACAGTGTCGCTGTCTGTTTCTGGGTGAGGCTCAGCTCCGCGACCGCGGCCATGTAGTCGCGGTGCATCGCGCCTTGCGCGCGCCGCAAGCGATAGCCGAGCAGGCCGTCGAGCTCCTCGAACATGAGCTCCGGCCCCTGCAGAACCTCTTCGGCACGCTCGCTCTTGACCTTCGACCGGCGCGGCATCTTCATTTTCTCTATCCCTTGATGTCGCGCGGAATGTAGCGGCTTGCCATTTCGCTCGCAACACCAATAGTATGTGTTACATACCATTCGGTACGCGGGGGCGTCGGATGTCTACCAAGAACAAGATCTCGCTCGTGCGCTTTGCGCACGGAGTGGTCTTCGGCACGGTCGTGATGGGCGCATCGGCGGGGCGAGTCGCGGCTCAGCCACCGGTGGGCGCGCAGGCCGATACGCTCGAGCAGATCGTCGTTACCGCGCGGCGGCGAACCGAGTCCTTGCAGGACACACCGGTCGCGGTAACGGCTTTGAGCGGCGACGCGCTCGAGCGCCTACAGGTCGTGGCCACCACCGACCTCGACAAGGTCGTGCCCAACCTGCAATTCCATTCCTACGGCACGCTCACGGGCAACAATTCGGCGGCGCAAGTGTTCATCCGCGGCATCGGCCAGACCGATGCGACGCCCGCCGTGGATCCGGGTGTGGGCGTGTACATCGACGACGTCTACATGGGCCGCTCCGTCGGCGGCGCGATGGACTTTCGTGACATCGCCAACGTGCAGGTCCTGCGCGGACCGCAGGGGACGCTCTTCGGGCGCAATACGATCGGTGGCGCGGTGCTGCTCACCACCAACGCCCCGGGCGAGAACGCCGGAAATTCCGTTCGGTTCGGCGTCGGTGACGACAATCTTCGAGAGCTGTTCGCCGCCTTCGACGTGCCGCTCGCAGACACGTGGTCGATGCGGCTGTCGGCCGGTGGCCGGCAACGCGATGGCTACGTCACTCGCGCGTTCGACGGGGAGGACCTCGGCGACGAGGGAATGTACACCGGTCAGATCGGAGTGCGCTGGGAGCCCTCGGATCGCCTCACCCTCACTCTGCGCGCCGACTACACCAACGAGGACGAGAACGGCTCGCCGTTCGTGTTCCGGGCCATCAACGAAGCTGCCACGTTCGTGGGCGCGGCCAGCCAAGCGGCCGGTTGCCCCAACATGCTCGATCCCTTGCCCCCGCCGGTGCTCGTGGGCCCACTGCCGGATCCGCGCTGCGGGAACGATGCACAGGATCGCGGGCCGTTCACCAACGGCGGAACGTATCCCGCGTCGAGCACGCTCGAGAACCGGGGCTCGTCGCTGGTCGTGGACTGGCACGTGAACGATGCGTTCACGCTCAAGTCGATCACGGCCGATCGCAATCTCGATTGGACGGGTACGCGGGACGCGGACAATACGCCGCTCCTCATTCTGCACACGAATTACCAGAGCTCGAGCGACCAGCTGAGCCAAGAGCTGCAGGCGCAGGTGAAGCTGAGCCGCGTTGACGGCGTGGTGGGCCTCTATTACTTCGACGAAGACTCGTTCGACCGCCTGCTCGTGCCGCTCGGCAATCCGGGCACTTCGTACGACACGCAGCGTGTGGCGATGGACGACAAGGCCACCGCGGCGTTCACCGAATGGACGTTCAAGGTTACCGACGCCTTCAGCGTATCGGCGGGCCTGCGCTACACGGACGAGACGAAAGGGTTGCAAGCCACCATGTTCAACGTGTCGCCGGCCACGGCGGCGGAGCCGGCTGCACCAACCGCGCTCTGCCCGTTCGCCGGGCCGCCGCCGACGCAGACCGGTTGCCTGTTCATTTCCACGAACAGGTTCGAAAGGAAGTTCAACGCCACCACCAAATCGGCAAGCGCGCAGTATCGCTTCAACGAGCGAGTGATGGCGTATGTCAGCTTTGCCGACGGCTTCAAGAGCGGAGGATTCAATCAGCGCTACAACGCCGCGCCGCCCGGCAACGCGCCGATCTCGTTCGAGCCCGAGACCGCCGAGACTTGGGAGGTCGGCGTGAAGCTCGATCCCACCGACCACCTGCGCGTGAACGCCGCGCTGTTCAGCTCCGACTACGACGACATTCAGATGACCTACCGTCTGGGAGTCGTGCCGTTGCTCTTCAACGCCGGCGTCGCCTCCATCGACGGAGCCGAAGTGGAGCTCGACTTCGCGGCGGAGAACTTTCGCTTCGACATGAGCGTGGGCTTCCTCGACGACGGCTTCGACAGCATCACGCCGCCTCCGCCGTTCGGTCCGGTCACGCCGACGGCCACCGCCACGCTCGACAGCAGCTTGCCGTTCGCGCCGGAGTGGCAGGGTCACTTCGGCGTCTCCTACGATTTCCGGCTCGGCGGCGATTGGAGACTGACGCCGCGCGCGGACGTGAGCTACACGGCGAGCCAGTTCTTCGACGCGGGCAACTCGGTCGAAGTGGCCCAGACCGAGGACGTGACGCTCGTCAACGCTTCGCTCACGCTGGCTTCGAGCGACGACAAGTGGCGTTTCATGCTGAGCGGCGTGAATCTCTCCGACGAGCAGTACCCGATCGCCGGAACGTCGTCGCTCACCACGGCCTCCGGCTACGCGGAGATCATCTACGCGCGGCCGCGGAGCTTTAGCTTGAACGCCACGAGAAGCTTCTGAGCTCGGTCGCGCTCGCCGCTGCGAGCGCTCAGCGCGGCGGCAGCAGCGGCTCCCGGCCCGCCGGCACATGTTGGTCGACGGCGTTCAACAGCATCGCCGTCATCGTGTAATCGCCCATGATCATCGTGATCTCGATCGTGCCCTGACGGCCGAACAGCGCGACCATCTTGGCGAACAGCGCGGACGGCACTTGGCGATCGCCGCGCAGCAACGCGCGGCCGAACTCGATCACCGTGGCTTCCTTCTCGGGTAAGCCGGTCACGGGTCGGTCGTGCTTGATCACGTCGATCACTTGGTCCGACACGCCCGCTCGGCGCGCGCCGGCCTCGTGCCCGCTCCACTCGTACTGCTGATTGAACTCGCGCGCGGGCACGAGCGTGCTGATCTCGAAGAACTGCGGCCCCACGCTCGCCTTGCGCAGCAGGACGTTGAGCGCGTCGTAGGGCTCCGACGCCGGGAGGCTGTACAGCGAGCTCGCGGGCGGGCCGAGGCGCGGCACGTCGCCTTCCTTGCCGTTGATCGCCTCGAAGATCCGTTTACCTTCGGCGTCGAGGGAGCTCTTGAGGATCAGCGGCAGTCGCGAATACGACTGCGGGTCGATGTCGGGCGGCAGCGGCGCTTGCGCGCTCGCCGCGAACGACGCCAGGGCCGCGAGCGACACGATGAGCTTCATCGGGGACCTCTCAACGACGCGAACACGAAGAGTTTGCTACGGAGGTTGGTCGGCTGCGGGCGCGACTACTCCGCACGAGCCGGGGCGGGCGGCGGCGGCACGCCTCCCGCGCCGGGCCCGAGCATTCGGCCGTCGGGCACGGTGACGCGAACCAGGCTGCCGCTCGGCTGGCCGCTCTTCAGCGGATGCATCACGAGGGTGACCTTGTCGCCGGCCTTGAGCGTCGAGCTCTTCCAGCCGGCCCGGGTCATCATGCCGGGTGCGCCGCCCTCGATGCTCCAAGTGGTTTCGCCGCCATTGCCATCCGGAACCAGGATCTCGATCCAGACATGCGGATTCCGGTACTGCAGCTCCTTCACCACCGCTTCGACGGTGACCTCTTTCTCGAGATCGAACATCGCGAACGAATGGTGTGCGAGCGCCGCCGAGCACGACATGCACAACGCCGCGGCGGCACTGAACCCGTATCGCAATCTCATGTCCGCCTACCTCCCGTCGTCTGCGTCATGCCCTTCATCCGCCGTGCGCTCGTTGTCCGAGCAAAAGTATTCCTGCACGTCGAGGTCGGGGCGTCGCTCCTGATACACGGTGCTCGTGAAGGGACGGACGTAGGTCTTGGGATCGGTGACGGTGCGCGTGATCTCGAGGAGGTTGCCGTTGCCCACCAGCCTGAGACGCTCCACGAGGTGCATCTGGTCGCTCGCCGGCAAGCGCGGGACCTTGAGGCTCTCGGGTGTCGCGTTCACCGCGTTCGCCACGTAGCCGTTGAGCGGGCGCGTGCGGCCGTTGAGGCCCACGGTATCGATCACGAGCACGTCGCCTTCCCAACGGCCGATGGAGTGGCCTTCCCAGGTGGCGTCGAGATCCGGCGGATGACCGCGCCCGTCCATGTAGATGCGCCGCGCCAGCGGCTGCCATTCGTTGAGCATTACGATCTGATTCGGGCCTTGCAGGATCTGCACCGGAAAAAGGTTGCTGCCGCTCAGGAACATCGCCGGGTTCACGGGCTCGCAGGCTCCCGGCGTGCCGGTCTCCGTGCCGAGCCGCCCGAGCCGGCGGGACTCCTGCGCGCCCCATTCGGTGAGCTCGGGCGTGGGCGAATTCGGTGTATTGCGAAAGCGCGCATCGATGTCGGGACGGCCTTCGCCGATGCCCAACCAGATGCCGAAGATGTCGGGCGTCGGCCCCGCCGCCGCGGCGTCTTGCGCCCAAGCCAGTAGCGCCGCCGCACTCAAGCAAGCCGCGAGCAGCAGGGAGGCGCGAGCCGTGCCTGAGCCGCCGCCGGTACGCTGATTCATGTGCAGGACCCCCTCAAATCATGCACCGTTCTCGTTCTCGAATGACGCTAGCACGCCCGTTTTCGCGGGCGCAATTGCGCCCTTATGGCGAGGACGGGCCGGTCATTCGAGCGTCGCCACCACCACCGACTTCGGCGGGAGATCGAGCACCCAGCCGTCGCCGCTGCGCCTTGCGGCGCTGAACGGCGCCGGCCGCACGGCGTTCGGCGCCTCGAACGTGTTGTGTGCGTCCATCGCGGCGGCGGTGAGCACGCGGCCGCTGACCTTCGCGGGCCGCGCGCCCGCGATCGTGACGGCGAGCCGCGCCGGCTTCGCGGGATCCGTGTTCACGAGCGCGAGCGCGAGCGAGCCCGCGGCGGTGCGCGCCGCCGACACGCTGATCGCCGGAACGGCGGTGCCCCCGAGCGCGTAGCTCGGCGCCGTGAGCTCGGCGCCCAACGACACCGCGTTGCGAAACGGCTTATACATCTCGAACGCGTGATAGGTCGGCGTCACGAGCATCTTCTCCTTGTCCGTGAGCACCATCGCCTGCAGCACGTTGTTCAGCTGCGCGATGTTGGTCATGCGCACGCGATCGGCGTGCGCGTGGAACACGTTGAAGTTGAGCGCGGCCACCACGGCGTCGCGCAGCGTGTTCTGCTGGAACAGGAACCCGGGGTTCGTGCCGGGCTCCACGTCGTACCACGTGCCCCATTCGTCGACATAGAGCCCCACGAGCTTCGCCGGATCGTGCTTGTCCATGATGGCGGAGTGCCGCGTGAGGTACTCGTCCATGCGCAGCGTTTCGGCGAGCGTCGCGATCCAGTCGGACTCGCCGAAGCCGAGCGCCGCGCCTTTGCGCTCCCAGTTGCCGGTGGGCAGCGTGTACTGGTGAAACGACAGCGCGCCCATGTACTTCGCCGACTGCGCCATCAGCGTCTCGGTCCAGTCGTAGCGCGCGCCGGAATAGCCGCTCGCGATCTTCACCGGCGTGTTGTCCCTCGGCGTCTTGATGTTGAGCGCGTAGCGCCGGTACACGTCGGAGTAGTACTCGGCACGCATGTCGCCGCCGCAGCCCCACGGCTCGTTGCCCACGCCCACGTAGTCGAGCTTCCAGGGCTTGTCGCGGCCGTTGCGCCGCCGCTCCTCGGCGAGCGTCGA
>DASUFK010000396.1:0-19825 GCA_036274615.1 Gammaproteobacteria bacterium
CATCGGCCCGCCAGGGATGGCGGGCATGCCGCGATTGCAGGAGCACATCGCGGCCCTGTGCGGCGACGGTCTCGGGAGCGCCGTTCGAGGTGCGGCCACAGCTGCAACGCGCAACGCGAGGCCAAAGTGAGATACGGCCCACTTCTGTCAGCTGGGGCGGGCGGCGTGTGCGAGCGGCCGGTATTGCAGGCCGTAGAGGAGGTCGAGGTAGCGGCGCGTCTCGTCGCGCTCGAGATTGGTCGTGAACTTCCAGAACGCGTACACGCGTGACAGCGTCATCAGCCGGTCCGCGTAGAGCTCCCAGGTGTAGCGCGCGCGAATCCGCTCCACCGCGCCGGTCGACAGCCGCTCCCAGTAGCCCGGCTCCTCGCGGCAACGCTGCAGGAACGCGCTCAGCTTCGCGGCGGACTCCTCGCCGTGATTCGGGTCGATGTGGAAGCCGGAGACGCCCTCCTCGATGATCTCGAGCGGGCCGCCGTAGCGCGTCGCGAACGTGGGCAAGCCGCACGTCATCGACTCCACCACCGTGAGCCCGAACGCTTCGAACAGCGCCGGCTGCACGAACACGCCGCGCCGGTCGGCGATCCACCGATAGAGCTCGCCGGCGAGCGCCTTGTCCAAGCGCGCGCCTACCCAGCGAACCTGGCCGTCGAGGCCGTGCGCGTCGAACAGCCCGTGCATCTTCTGGATCTCCGCACGCTCCTCCGCGTCGGCGGACTTGGCGGGGTCCACGTGGCCGGCCACCACGAGCACGTTCGCGGCCGAGCGCAGCGCGGCGTCGTTGGCGTACCACTCGATGAAACCGGCGATGTTCTTGATGCGATCGAGCCGCGCCATCGTGAAGAGCAGCGGCTTGTGCGTGTCCTTGAGCTGGCCGCGCGCCTCCGGGAATTCCCCGGAGTACACGATTCCTCGGATCTCCTCGTGACGATTCGCGAGCCGCCGGGCCGTGTCGGTGTACGGAAAGTAGACCTCGGCCTCCGCGCCCGGCGACACGATGTTGAACTTGGGATCGAACAGGTCGATGCCCCGCGCCACGCGGTATAGACCCGGCATCGTGAACGACGAGTAGCTCTCGTACTGACCCACCGTATCGCGCCGCCCGGCGATCTCCTGGTAGGTGCTCGTGATGATGAAGTCCGCCGCGTTCATCGCGATGAGATCCGCCGTGAACTGACACGCGAAGTGGTACTGCGCGTCGCTCTCCCGCCAATAGAGATCGGAGTAGAGGTACTTGGTCTTCTCGAGCGCGTGGGCGATGTTGCACTGCGTGACCTTGAGGCGCTCGGCGAGCAGCGTCGCCACGAGATTGCCATCGGAATAGTTGCCGACGATGAGATCGGGGCGTGCGCCGATCTCCGCCTTGATCTCGCCCTCGGCCTCGACCGCGAACCGCTCGAGATACGGCCAGACCTCGAACCGCGAGATCCACTGCGGCACCACGGCGCCCGCCTCGTCGCGGAACGGCACGCGCAAGATCTTCGCGTTGCTCGTGCCCTCGATCGGCTCGAGCCGCACGTTGCAGGTGGTCTGCCCCGCGTCGGGAATGAGCCGCGTGACCACCACGATCTTGGGCTCGATGTCGAGTCCCTGCTCCCACAGGCGCTGGCGCATCTCCTTCTCGAGCGCGCGCACCTGGTCGAGGATGTAGACGACTTGCCCGCCGGTGTCCGGCAAGCCGAGCACGTTCGCCTGTCCGAAGTAGCCGTGCGGCGACAGGATCGCGATCGAGAAGATCATCGGCACGCTGCCCAAGAAGCGCTCGAGCGTCGCGGGCTCCGGCGCTTCGAGGATGTCGGAGAGATGCGTGAGCATCGCGCGGATGCGAGCCACGTCCCGTCCCCAACCCATCTCGAAGCCGCGGCGGCGCAGGCCGGCGGCGACGTCGTCCCAAGTGTCCTCCGGTTTTCGGTCGCCGAGATACTCCTGGGCCTCGCGGAGCGCGGTGCGCAGATCGTTCACCGTGGCGATGCGCTCGTTCAACATCAGCTGCGTGTCGCGATACTGGTGAATGCGCAAGAACTCGAGGAGAAACCGGTCGCCCTTGCCGAGCTCCTGAAACAGCTGGCTCGACAAGCGCCGGTTCAGGAACTCGACCCCGCGGCCGATCGACCGCTCCTCCTGCATGCGCGGAAAGTCACGATTGAACGGGCCGAAGTCCACCTCGAGCAGCCACTCGCCATCGGCGCGGCCGTTCACGAGCCGCTCCTTGCAATGAAGGAAGTCGGTCGCGCCGATGTGCTCGTGGCGGCGGCGCTCGATGTCGAAGCGCAGGTACCGCCAGCGCGCCACCGACGGCCGCACCGCCACGTAGAACCACGCGTCGTCGAGCACGCCCTCCTGGCACACGCGAACACCGCGGCCGAGCGGCGACGTCTCGAGCTCCGCGCGCCCCGTGCGCGCGCAAAACCGCACGAACTCGTCCCATAGGTCCGACTGCAGGAACAGCTTCTTGCCGAGCCCGCGGTAGTGCTCGAGCAGCTCGTAGAGCCGCTCCGTGTTGTCGACCAGAAACTCGTCCCAGCCGCGCGCCGCGTCCGGCCTCGTCATGGCCGTGAGCCCTCGCGGCGCTCGCCGGGCTGCACGCCCGCCGGGAAGCGATCGTCGTCGTGCGTGTCGATCTCCCCCAGGAAGTCGAAGTACTCGAGACCCTCGATCACGCCCCACGCGTACGGCTTACCGGCGAAATGCAGCCGCGTGTGGTCGCGGAGGTGCGCGAGCTCGTCGCTGTGGTTCGACACCACCACGCCGAGCACGTCGCCGCGCAGCATCTCCTCGTCGTTGCCCGAGTCGCCCGCGATCAGCATGCGCTCGGGCGGCAGCTTCCACTTGATCGACAAGTAACGGATCGCCGTGCCCTTCGAGGCGCGCAGCGGCAGGAAATCGAGATACGTGCCGTGCGAGAACACGACGTTCGCGTGCAAATCGTTCCGGCGCAGGCGCCGCCTGATCTCGCGCACCGACGGCGCCCTCGCGAGATCGACGTCGAACGAGATCTTGTGCCGGCGCTGCTCGGTCTGCGCCTGCGGCACGAGGCCCGGCAAGTCCTGCACCGCGCGCAGCAGCCGCTCGCGTTCCCAACGGTAGTCGATGTGCCGCTGCCAGCTCTCGTCCGGCACGGCCTCCGGACCGTAGTAGATCTCGGTACCGACGGCCGTGACGAACACGTCCGGCGCGGGCACCCGCCACTCCTTGAGCACGCGGCGCGCGCTATCGATCCGGCGGCCGGTCGCGACCGCGAACCCGAGCTGCGCGGGACCGGAGCCGAGACGCCGCGCGAGCTCTTCCACGCCGCGGCGATCGCCGAGCAGCGTATTGTCGATGTCGCAGACGAGCAGACGGTCGATGCGCGGCAGCCGGCTCCGCTTGCGAGCCGTCTCCGGCTGATGCCGGCGGCGCTCGAGCACCCGCTCGACCGCGCCCAAGTACCAGTCGACGTGCCGCTCCCACGAGTACACGCGCCGCGCGCCGCGCACGCCGTTGCGCGACCACGCACGCCAGCGCTTGCGGTCGCAGAGCACGCGCAGGATCGCGCTCGCCAACGCCTCCCGATCCAGCGGATCCACGAGAACGCCGTTGCGGCAGTTGGCGAGGATGTCGCGCGGGCCGCCGTCGGCCGTGGCCACCACGGGCAAGCCGCTCGCGGCAGCCTCGATCAGCGTGAGCCCGAACGGCTCCGTCAGCGCGGGATTGACGAACACGCCGTGCGAGCGAACGGCCGCGCGGTACACCTCCGGCACGTCCTCCGGCCGATGGTGCTTCGGATAGGCCACCTTGCCATACAGATCGTAGCGGTCCACGTCGAGCAGCAGATCGGTGAGCACCTGCCGCGGGCCGTGCTCCATGTCGGCCAAGTTGTCGCGATTGCCCACGATGACCACCAGATTGGCGATTGCCGCGAGCCGCGGGTGCTTGGCGTAAGCGCGCAGCAGGGTTCGCAGATTCTTGCGCTCATCGGGCCGCGACAGCGCCACGATCATCCGCTTGGCCGGCTCCTTCAAGAAGCGCTCGATCTCCTCGATGATCGGAGTGCGCTTGGCGGGCCCGTCGGGCGGATAGAAGCTCGCGAGCTCCACGCCGGGAGGAATGATGCGGATTCGCCGCGGCTGATAGTTGTCGTACAGCGCGTATTGCTCGTCGCGCTCCTGCTGCGTGCTCGCGATCACGAGCGCGGCCGCGTCGAGCGTGAGCTCCTCCGCTTCGATGCGCTGCGCCATGTTGTAGTCGTGCTCGATCTGCGCGTCGCTCTTGCCGCTTCCGAGCAGACGCTCGCGCTTCACCCGCCCGAGCGAATGGCCCGTATGGATCAGCGGCACGCCCAGGATCGCGGCCACGCGAGCGCCCACGTAGCCGGCGTCGGCATAATGGCTGTGGATCACGTCGGGCGGCCGGCGCACGCCGGCCACGTGCTGAATGATCTGATCCGCGAGCCCGTCGAGATACGGCCACAGGGTTTCCTTGCGGAGGTAGCGGCGCGGACCACACGGCAGTCGAACGATCTGCACGCCCGGCCCGAGCGGCTCTATCGGGCGCATGTAGCTCGAGTCCACGCGCCTGTCCTCGACGCGCCGCGTGATGAGATCCACACGGTCGACACGCGGATCGGCGCCGAGCGCGCGCGCGAGCTCCACCACGTACTTCACCTGACCGCCGGTGTCGGCGTCGCGGCCGAGCTCGATGTTCGCGCCGCGGACGAGGCCGTGCACGCTGAGCAGCACGAAGTACTTGCCGCCGGGCGGCAAGCGCGCCGCGCTGCCGTTCAATCCCGCCATTGTCTCGAGAATCGTTGATAGATCGCATCGTCCTCCGGCAGCGCGCCGCGAATGCCGCAGATCGCCGCCGCGAACGACGTGGCACGGTGCAGCGCGAGCTGCAACGGCCAACCGCGCGCGATGCCGAGCATCAGTACCGCGCTGAACGCGTCGCCGGCGCCCACCGAGTCCACGAACGTCGGCACCCGCTCGGGTCGAGCGGTGATCGACAACTCCTCGGTCACCGCGAGCGAGCCCTGGTCGCCGTACGTCACCACCACGAGCTCGAGGTCGAACTGCGACCGCACCGCCTCCGCGCGCTGCAGCTGCGTGCGGATCGGACCGTTGACGAGCTCCGCGAGCTCGGTGCCGTTCAACTTGACCCACCGGGCGCCGCGCAGCAGCTGCTCCACCGCCGCGCGAGTCCACCACGGCGCCCGCAGATTCACGTCCACGAACGTGGACAAGCCGCTGTCTCTCAGAAATCGCAGCGCGGCCGCGCTCTGCGCCTTTCGCGTGGCGAGCGAGCCGTGATAGAGGAACGCGAGCCGCTCCTGCGCGAGATTCGGAAATTCCGCCTTGTCGATGTAGTCGTAGGCCTGATTGCCGGGAATCGTGAAACGCGGCTGGTCATCGCTCTTATCGTTGCTCTTGTCATCGACGTTAGCTACCGCCACTCGGCCCGTTGCCCGCGAGGGATCGACCTGGATGCCGCGGGTGTCGAGGCCGGCGGCCGTGAGCCGCTCGAGCAGCAATCCGCCGAGCTCATCGCGTCCTACGCGCGAAAGCAGCAGTGGCTCGAGCCCGAACCCGTGGAGGTGCCAGGCGACATTCAGCGGTGCTCCGCCGGGTTGATGCACATCGTCGTCGAACTCGTCGAACACGACCTCGCCGAACACCACCGGGCGACCGGCGATACCGCGCGGCGAATCGCGTTGCTCGTCATTTGCCGACGCCATGACTCACGTTCGATGACCTGTTTGAACAGGGCAATGCAAGTTGCGCGCCATGGAGTCGATCGACCGTACATGCATCTCTACCCGCTTAACTCAGTACGCATGCTTGTCGCGAAATACGAGAACGAAGGTCCGAATCATGATCTTGATGTCGAGCAGCCAGCACCAGTGACGCAGATATTCGAGGTCGTAGTCGACCCGCCGGCGCATGTCGTCGAGCGTCTGCGTCTCGCCGCGGCAACCGTTGATCTGCGCGAGGCCCGTGATGCCGGGAGTGACCTTGTGGCGCACCATGTAGCCGCGAATCAGCTTGCGGTACTCCTCGTTGTGAGCCACGGCATGCGGGCGCGGCCCAACGAGGCTCATGCGCCCCTGCAGCACGTTGATGAGCTGCGGCAGCTCGTCGAGCGACGTGCGCCGGAGAAAGCGGCCCACGCGCGTCACGCGCGCATCGTCTCGCTTCGCCTGCACGATGCGATCGCCGTTGTCGCAGCACGTCATCGAGCGAAACTTGTAGACGGTGATGCGCTCGCCGTCGAGGCCATAGCGGTCCTGCTTGAACAGCACTCGCCCCGGCGACGTGAGCTTGATCGCGATCGCGATCCCCACCATCAGCGGCGAAGCGAGCGCGAGCAGCAGCGACGCGAAGACCATGTCGGTGATGCGCTTCATCACGTAGCGCGCACCGTGCAGCGGGGACTCGCAGAGCGCGACGACCGGAATGCCTTCGATGTCGGCGCTCTGCGCCTGGATCAGATCGAACAACGAGACGTCCGGGATCAGGTACACCGACGACGTGGTGTCGCGGAGGTCCTCGAGGATCGTGCGCATGTTCGGCGAGCCCGTGGGGAGAGCGACGAACACCACGTCGATGTGGCGCGCATTCACGTAGTCCCCGACGCCGGCGACATCGTCGGAGGTCTCGACCTCCATCTTGTCGCCCAGGAACGCGAGCTCCTCGACGCCGAGCGGCGAATCCTCGGCGCCGCCGGTGGCCCCTTTCACCGAATAGAGACGACGCAGCTTGAGGCCGAGCTCCGGCCGGTCGTGGATGATGCGGGCGAGCTCCAGGCTCATCTTGCTGGCGCCGATGATCACGGCGCTCCGCAAGTTGCGGGCCGACAGCATCGCCATGCGCAGCCATTGCCGCAGGCACAACGAAGCGCCCACGAGCACCGCCGGTGTCGCCGCGAACCAGAGGAACAGCGCCCGCCGCGAGAAAATGTCCGAGCTCTTGGTGGCGTAGCCGATCAAGAGGAGTGCGCCCACCACGCCGAGCCAGCCGATGCCGATTTGCCCCGCCACCGTGAGCCCGTTCGATTGGAGCGCGGTGCTCTGCGACTCGTCCTTGCCCATGAAGATCCAGGTGAGGAGGGCCGCGATGATCGCGAGCACGACGTAGGCGCGCGTGAACCGCACGTCGAGAAACGACGTGGACGCGATCAGCATCGCGATCGTCACCGCGGGTACGAGCAGGACTCGTAACGCGGTCAACAGGGTTATCTGCATGCTGATCTTGGTCGTCGGCACGGCGTCTCCACACCTTGCTTCCCAGCGTGCCGGCGGCGAACCAGACTCCGTTCCGGCGTGTACACGAATGCAAGGCGTGTGCCATTCGCGCGACGCCGCGCCGCCCGCACAGGCGCCTTGCGACTCGCGCGATTCGCGCATCTCGCGTGCGAGCGCGTCGGCGGCACGCGACAAGGCCGGCGGTTACCCGCAAACTTTGGAATGGCATTGCAAATACGGAACCTGAAACGCGCTGGCGCGGAGATACGTTTCGCGTGCGGCAACGTGCGGCGCGCCACGCGCGGGCGCGGCGCGCAATGCGCGGAAGCGGCGGGCGGGCCCCGCAGCCCCGCACGAGGGACAGGCCACTTTTCCGTGAGCGCGGCGACGACCTGAAAGCGTCGCGTGAAAGAGTAGCCGTCGCTAGTTGAGCGCCAGGTTGTCGGGCGCGGCCGGCTGCTTCACGACGACCTTGCCGAACCGCAGGCCGCCCATGTCCATCGGCGCGTTGTGATCGTATTTGTTGTAGTCGAGCTGGAACGTATCGCCCGACGTGGCCATCCGGAGCGGCTCGTCGTCGCCGGCGCCGATCACCGTGGACCCCTCTTGCACGTCGAAGTCGCGCCAGGTGATCTGCTCGCGGCTGCCGATCGAGCGCCAACCCGACATCTTGGCGAGCTCGAGCCCGCTGAAGCGGTTACCGCTGTGGGTGTAGTTTCCGCCGGGATCGCCCTGACTGAAATAGTTGTTCTTCGCGCTCATGCCGTTCAACTCGATTCCGCTGACGTCGCGTAGGCCGGAGCTCAGGGTGAGCAGGATGTTGTTTTCGAATCGTGAATTCGGCATCGGCTTCGTGCCAACGGTAACCTGGCTCTCGTTGTCCACGAGCGTGTTGTTGAAGATCAACGTTCCGTCGAACGACGTGAGCGGGTATTCGCCCCACACCGCGATACCGGCGCTCGCGAAGGCCACGAGGTTGCCGTAGACCTTCGCTCGTTGCGTCTGCACCGTCGACTGTAGCTGCGATTTGTAGTGATACGACTCGTTGTTGAGCGCAATGCCGGCGCCCACGGAGCGGGCCGAACGCCAGTACTCGCTGTTCGTGCTGCCCACCACGATGTTGCGGCGGACTGTCGCATCGGGCGACCCATCGACGTAGATGCCCACCGCGCGCACGGCGTACAGATGGTTGCCCTCGATGATCGAGCCGCGCGACCCGCCATTGGTGTTGATGCCCTCGCCGTAGACCTCGGTCACGATGTTGCCTTTCACGATGCCGCCGGTAACCCCGTCGAGCTCGATCGCGCCGCCCCATGCCGCACCGTCCTTGAAGGCCTTGCCGGCGTGGGTCACGAGGTTGTTCTCCGCACGCGGGTTCGCCGCGCGCGCGAAGTGGATGCCGCTACCGTAGGCCCCGTCGGTCGAGCAGCCGACCACGGCGCTGCCGGTGGAGTCCGACACGTCGATGTTGCGGCCCTTCGCGTTGATGACCTTGATGTTCTCCACTCGCACGTAGCTCGCGTGCACGCGCAGCAGCCCGTCGTACGGGCCGCTCGCGGTGTTGGCGCCGTCGATCGTGGGGCGCGTCGTGGTGTAGCCGCGGGTGGGCACGCCGCCCTTCAAGTAGTACGCCCCGACCACGGCCGGCGACGACGCAGTGCCGCCCCAGTCCACCGTCAGGGAGCCGCTCCATTTGTCGCCCTCATGGAAGAGCACGGTGTCGCTCGTGGCGAAGCTGGCCGCGTTGACCTTGGCAAGAGTGGCCCAGGCAGTGGCATCGGATTTGCCGTCGGCGCAATCGCAGCCGCCGGCGCGTACGTAGTAGGTCGTGGCGTGGGCCGCACCGGCGACGAGCAAGGAGCCCACGATGGTTGAGAGGACGACGGACCGCATGGCGCAACACTCCTTGTTGAATTGGCGGCGAGCCCGTCCACCTCCCCACGGACCCGGCCTGCAATCCGAGCTCGAGCGCTGTGTCCCAAAAAAAGGAATACAAATTTTGCGGGAAGCAGCTCGGGCGGAGCTCGAACGCCCAACGGTCCGGCGTCGATTCCCGCCGTCGTCGCGCCCGCGGCGCTCCGACTCGTGGTTTTGTTTTGGTGATCCCCCGATCACCCCGAGAAGCCGGGAGTCTCACATCGGCCGCAAGGCCGGTCAAAACGTCTCCGGCCGGAGACAATCGCCTGCGATTCCGCGGCGGCGCGCGCGTGCGGCATGGGACTTGCATTCTAGGCCCGGGTTCATGATCGCTCGGGTACCAACAGACACATGGCAAGCTCGCTCATCGACGCGCCGCCGCGCCTCTCGGCCGGCGTCTTCGGCTACGCACACTCGGCTGCCGCTCGTCGGCCGATGTCCTGGCAACGGCCGTCGATCACGTCGTGGGCGGACTTCGACGAGCTCGTCGCGCTGCCGGGCCGCCCACTGCTCGCACGGCTCGACGATTTCGAGGACAGCTTGCTGGTGGCGGGCTGCGCCGGGTCGGGCACCACCGCGATCGCGCGGCTCTTCAAACGCACCGACGGACTTGCCGATCACGCGTTCGGCCACGACGACGAGCTCGACGGCGCCCTGCTCCTCGCAGGATACGTAGAGCGTTTCGACGATCGCCGGCACTGCTTCCAAACGAGCTATCTGGGCGATCGCTTCCGCGAGTACTTCGAGCACCCCGACTTCCGGCTCGTCTGGATCGTGCGCGAGCCGGCCACCGTCGTATCGGCGATGCTGAACGCCTGGAAGCGCGCCGCGCTCGACCGCTTGCTGCCGCCCGGCGGCGGCCGTCCCTATCCGGAAACGACGGGGCGCTCGCTGTCCAGCGGCGTGTCGCGGCTCGACCGAGCCTGCGCCGCCTATGCGGAAAGCATCGCACGCACGTTCGAGATCGCCGCGCGGCTCGGCCCACGCGCCGCGATCGTGGACTACGACGAGCTCGCGGCACACCGCGCGCAGCTGCTGCCGCAGCTCTGCGCGTTCGCCGGCACGCCATTCGATCGGCGGCACCTGTGCCACCTGCACGGAAAGAGCGTGCATACGGCGCACACGCTCGCGAAGTGGGAAGCCGCGCGCGTCGCGGAGCTCGCCGCGCCGGCTTACCGCCGAGCGCGGGCGCTCTGCACGATCGGGGCTGCCCATGGTCTTTGACTCCTCGCCGGCCTCGGACGGAAACGGCGGCGCGAGCTCCGTACAGGACGAGCCGCTCGACATTCTGTTCGTGACGTCGGACCGATTCCCGCCGTTTCGTCCGGCCGCGAAAGCGATCTTCGCCGACGGGCTTGCGGAGCGCGGCCATCGAATCGACTGGATCCTGTCGGCCGCCGACGCATCGAGCCCCGTGGGCGTGCAGCCGTTCAAGAGCGGCACGGCCTACGTCGCTCCCACCGACATGGGCGAGACGCGAGTGGCGCGCCTTCGCAAGCACTGGGCGGAGCTCAGGAACGACTTTCGCGTCTTCGGGCTCCTACGGGCACGGCGCTACGCCCTCGTGCAGATCAAGGACAAGTACCTCGGAGCGCTGATCGCGATCGTGGCGGCCAAGCTCCATCGGGTGCCGGTGTTCTACTGGCTCGCGTACCCGCACGGCGAGGCGTCCCTCTACGCCGCGCGCAGCGGCGTCGCGCGCTACAACTTCCTGTATTCGCTGCGCGGCGCGTTGCAGCGCTTCCTGCTCTACAACGTGATCATGCCCGCGTGCGAGCACGTGTTCGTGCAAAGCGAGCAGATGCGGCTCGACGTTGCGCACGAAGGTATTCCGCCCGAGAAGATGACGGCCGTGCCGAGCTCCATCAAGCTCGAGGACATCGACGCCGCAGCGGCCGCGGCGCCCGCCGTCACCGCGGGCGACAAGACGATCGTCTATCTCGGCACGCTGCTGCGGGAGCGTCAGCTCGACATTCTCGTGCGCGCGCTCGCGCGCGTCCTGCAAACCGTTCCCGAGGCGCGGCTCATGTTCGTCGGCCGCGGCGAGATGCCCGAGGACGAGCAGATGCTGCGCCGCGAGGCGGAGCGGCTCCACGTCGAACATGCCGTGAGGATCACGGGGTGGCTGCCGATGCCGGTCGCCTGGGCGCACGTGCGGCGCTCCGCGGTGTGCGTGTCGCCGTATCTGCCGGTGCCGATCTTGAAGTCGACGTCACCGACCAAGCTCGTGGAGTACATGGCGCTCGGCAAGCCCGTGGTGGCCAACGACCACCCGGAGCAGTCGGAGGTGATCGCGCAGAGCGGCGCGGGGCTCCTGTGCGCGTGGGACGACGAGCAGTTCGCCGCCGCGATCGTCGAGCTTCTGGGGGATCCCGAGCGCGCGGCAGCGATGGGCCTAGCGGGTCGAGCTTTCGTTACCGCCCGGCGCACCCACTGGGCAATGGTGGACCTGGTCGCGGAGCGCTATCGCGACGCGCTCGCCGGCCGCTCGCGCCGCGGCACACCGCCGGCGGACGGGGATCGGCTCGACTTGGCGCGCGACTGAGCTCGCGCTGCGATCGAACGTTTGAACGGGAGGTTAGGCGATGAAGTTGCGACTCTGCGTGCTCGTTCCCGCTCACTGGGAGGCGCTCATGGGCGGCTCGGAGTACCAGGCCAAGGTGCTCGTGGAATTCCTGCTCGCAAACCACGACGTCGAGCTCGTCTATCTCACGGCCTACGACAAGCCCGGCTTCACGCCCGAAGGCTACCGCATCGTGCGCTTCTCCGACCGCCGCGGCCTGCGACGCTACGGCTCGTTCTTCGATGCGTTGCGCCTGTATCGCGCGCTGCGCCGGCTCAAACCGGACGCGATCCTCCAATTCGTGGGCTGCGCGCACACCGGCATCGCCGCGTTCTATGCGCGTCGCAATCGCTGCCGGATGATCTGGCGCGTCACGCACGATCGGCACCTGTTGCCGGAGCGCGCTCCGTGGTGGCACGTGCACCGCCACCTCGAGCGGCTGTTCCTGAACTACGGTATCCGCAATGCGCACGCGATCCTCGCGCAGACGGCGAATCAACGGCGTCTATTGATCGACGGATTCGGCCGCGACGACGCGATCGTGGTGGCGAACTTCCATCCCGATCCGCCGCCGGCGCTGGCGCGGCAGGCGCGCGGCGAGCAGCGCGTCGTGTGGGTTGGCAACCTGAATCGAACGAAGAATCCCGCCGCGTTCGTGCGGCTCGCGGCCAAGTTCGCGGCTCTGCCCGACGTCACGTTCACGATGGCGGGTGCGGGCAACGACGACCCCTGGACTGCCGAGCAGCTCGCTCTGATCCGGTCGGCGCCGAACGTGGAGTATCTCGGCCCGCTCACTCAGGACCAGGTGAACGCCCTGCTGGAACGCGCCACGGTGCTCGTGAACACGAGCGAGCACGAGGGCTTCGCGAATACTTTCATTCAGGCGTGGCTTCGCCAGGTGCCGGTCGCGAGCCTGCACGTGGATCCCGACGGGCTGCTGAGCCGCGCGGGCTTGGGCAGCGTGGCGGGCTCCGAGGAGCAGCTTGCGCGCGACGTGGCGCGCTGGCTCGAGACGCCGCTCGCAGAGCGCGCCGCGCTCGGCGCCCGCTGCCGCGAGTACGCGGCGGCCAACCACAGCACGTCGAACATCGCGACGATCGCGCGCCTGCTCGGCGCGGCTGCCCTCGCGGGAGCCCGCGGACGGATCGCCGCCTAGCCATGATCCACCTGCTCGTGATGGCCCTGCTGAGCGCGATCCTCGTGCTCGAGTACCTCGTGCGCGAACGCGGCGTGCTGAGCTCGTATTTCCTGCTCGTGCCCGAGCTCTTGTCCGGCATCGCAATGCTGATCGTCTTCGCGCGCATCGTGGCCGGCGTGCGCATCTCGCTCGACTGGCGCTACGGCGCGTTCATCGCCGTGCTGCTCGCGACGATCATCTTCGGCTACCTGGTGCAAGACGTGCCGACCGGGGCAATGGTCGCCGGTGCGCGCAATTACTTGAAGTTCATTCCGTTCTTCCTGCTCGCGGCAGTCTATCCGTTCACCTGGCGGCAGATTCGCGCTCAGCTCATGCTCGTGGTGGCGATCCTCATGGTGCAGACGCCGCTCGCGTTCTATCAACGCTTCGTCGAGTTCGCGAACGCGATGAACGACGGCGATCCGATCAAGGGAACCACGACGTCGTCGAGCTCGCTGAGCATGTTCATGGTCGTGGCGGTAGCGGGCGTGGTGATCCTCTACTTGCGCGGCAAGCTGCGCCTGCTCGCGGTGCTCCCGCTGATCGCGTGGCTGTTCATGCCCACCACCATCAACGAGACGAAGGCCACGATCGTGCTACTGCCGTTCGCGCTGCTCGTGCCCGCGTTTACGATGCCGCCCGGCACGAGAGCCGCGCGCAAGCTCCTGCCGATCGCGGCGATCGGGGCCATGGCGGGCTTCGCGTTCGTGGTGGTCTACAACTCGTTGATCGCCTATCGCGAGTACAGCCACACGCTCGGCGACATGGTCAACGGCCCCGACATGATCAAGTACTACTTCTACACCGGCGCAGCCGAGCACGACGCTCAGTACGTGGGCCGCTTCGACAGCATCGAGTTCGCGGTCGAGCACACCGCGCGCGATCCGATCACGTTCGCATTCGGCATGGGCGCCGCGAACGTGGCGGAGTCGTTCATGCCCCAGTTCGCGGGTAAGTATTGGTCGTATTTCCTGCGTTACGGCGTGGGGCAGACGCAGGTCACCACGTTCCTCTGGGAGGTCGGCGCGGTCGGCTTGCTCGCCTACCTCGCGCTGTTCTGGTTCATCGCGAGGGACTCGTTGCTGCTCGCGAGGTCCGGCGACGAGGCGGCGGAGCTCGGTCAGTTGTGGACCGTGGCGATGGTCGTCATGGGATTCGGGCTCCTCTACAAGGCCGTGTTCTCGCTGAACGACGTGGGCTATCTGTTCTGGCACTTCTCCGGCGTCGTGGCCTCGCGTGCGGTGGCCGTGCGGCGCGCGCAGCGGGCAACGGCGCGCCGGCCGATTCCCGCGGCGTGGCGGCTCGCTGCCGACACACCGCCCGGCGAGCTCGGGATGCCGCGGGCATGAGCGCCACGCTGCTCAGCGTCAACAACTATTACTACGCGCGCGGCGGCGCCGAGATCGCGTTCTTCCGGCACAACGCGATGCTGCGCGACGCCGGTTGGTCGATCGTGCCGTTCGCGATGAATCACGAGCGCAACGTCGGAGGTCCGAACCCCACGTTCGTGGACGAGATCGAGCTCGGCAGCGGCGACGGCCCGCTCGGCAAGGCCCGCAAGGCCCTCAAGGCCGTGTACTCGTTCGAAGCGCGCCGCAAAGTGGCGGAGCTCATCGAACGCGCCGCGCCGGACATCTGCCACGCGCACAACATCTATCACCACATCTCGCCGTCGATCCTGAGCCTCATCCGCAGGCGCGGGATACCGCTCGTGATGACGCTGCACGATCTCAAGATCGCCTGTCCCGCTTACGCGATGCTCACACACGACGGCGTGTGCGAGCGTTGCCGCGACGGGCGGCTGTTCCAGGTGGTCACGAACCGCTGCATGAAGGGCAGCGTGGCGTTGAGCACCTTGATCATGATCGAGAGCTATCTCCACCGCTATCTTCGCAGCTACGTCGCCAACGTGGACCGCTTCCTCGTGCCGAGCCGGTTCTACCTGCAGAAGCTCGTCGAATGGGGCTTCGATCCGGCACGGTTGGAGTACGTGCCGAACTTCGTCGACGCGGCAGCCGTAACGCCGCGCTTCACGCCCGGCTCCCGGTTCGTCTACTTCGGCCGGCTCACGCACGAGAAAGGTCTCGCCACGCTGTTGTACGCCGCGGCGCGTGCCGGCGTTGGCATCGATATCGTCGGCAGCGGCCCGCAAGCGGCGGAGCTCGAGACGATTGCGAAGACCGCCGGAACGGACGTGCGGTTCTTGGGTTACCTCTCGGGCGCCGCGCTCGACGCGGCCATCGGAGCGGCCCGCGCGGTGGTCGTGCCCTCGGAATGGTACGAGAACGCACCGCTGTCCGTGCTCGAGGCGGCGGCCCTCGGCAAGGCTCTGATCGTGGCGAACATGGGCGGCTTGCCGGAGCTCGTATCCGACGGCGCGACCGGTTGGGTCTTCGAGGCTCGCTCGGTCGGTGCGCTTGCGGAACGCATGGCGCAGGTCGCGGCACTGCCGGACAGCGCCGTCGAAGCAGTGGGCCGCGCAGCGCGCGAGCGCGTCGCAAGCGAGTTTTCCCCGGATCGACATCGCAACGACATTCGCCGTGTCTACACCGGATTGGGGGTCGCATGGCCGTAACTGTTTCTGAAATCGCGCGGTCCGCAACGGAGCCACGTCCCCTCAGGATCATGGTGCTCGGGCTCCGGGGAATCGACGTGCAGGGCGGCATCGAGTCGCACGTTCGCAGGCTCTATCCACTGCTCGCCCGGCTCGGCTGCGAGATCGAGATCGTGCAGCGCAGCCCATACTTCCCCGAGGGCAAGCGCCGGCAGCACTGGCGCGGTCTCAAGCTCACCTATCTGTGGAGCCCTACGAGACAGGTGCTCGAGACGGCGGTGCACACGCTGATCGGCGTGCTTTACGCCGCCGTTCGCCGTCCGGACGTGCTGCACTTGCACGCCGTGGGCCCGGCGCTGCTCGCGCCGCTGGCGCGCCTGCTCGGCCTGCGCGTCGTGCTCACTCACCACGGCCCGGACTACGAACGCGAGAAATGGGGCACGGCGGCCAAGGTCTTGCTGCGTGCCGGCGAGCATCTCGGCGTGCGCTTCGCGCATCGGCCGATCGTGGTGTCCCCGACACTGCAGCAAGAAATGGAGCGGCGCTACGGCGTCGGCGCGGAGCTGATTCCGAACGGCGCGCCGAAAGTGCTGCCGACCCGGTCGCGCCGCAGCCTCGACCGCTTCGGCTTGACGCCGGGGCGCTACGTGCTCTGCGTGGCGCGCGTGGAGCCGGGCAAACGGCAGCAGGACCTGATCGAGGCGTTCAGCGCCGCCCGGCTACCCGATTGGAAGCTCGCGATCGTGGGAGGCCTCGACATCGGGGACCGCTATTGCGAGCGCACCCGCGCACGGGCGGCCGTCGACCCGAACATCGTGCTCACCGACTTTCAGGCGGGCGCAACGCTGCGCGAGCTGTACTCGCACGCCGGACTATTCGTGCTTCCGTCGGCCGTCGAAGGCCATCCAATCGTGCTGCTCGAGGCGGCGACCTACGGCGTGCCGATTCTCGCAAGCGCGATCCCGGCGAATCTCGCGCTGCAGCTGCCGCGCGATCGGTATTTCGCCGTAGGCGACACGGCCGGCCTCGCGAGGATGCTCCGCGCCGCGGCCATCGAGCCCGCCGACGAGCGCGCCTTGTGGTCGGAGCTCCGCACCGAGATTCGCTCGCGCTATTCGTGGCGACGCGCGGCGCAGCTCACGCGATCGGTCTATGGGGAAGCCACGGGAGGGCCTTTGCAAGATGGCTAGAGCGTTGTTGGCAGTAGCACGCAGACGGGATAGGTGTGGGGTGCTCGAGTGCTATCTCGATGTATTGAACCGTAGTCTCGCGCCGGACAACATCGTGCCCCGCGCCCCCGCATTCGGCCGCAGTGACGGCGTAGAGGCGGCAATCTTCAATCCGAACAGCGCCACGCAGCTGAAAGGCGCAAGCATTTGCATCGGAGCGGTGCTCGAAGACGCGCCCGATTGGCATGAGCCGCGCTCGCCCGTTCCCGACGGGACCTATGCGCTGCTCCGCGCGAACGCGGACTACGTCGAGCTCGCAGCCGATGCCGCGGCATCGCGGACGATCTGGTACGTGCTCACCCACGAGGAGCTCATCGCGTCCACTTCGCAGCGCGCGATCATCACCCTGCTGGGCAACTTCGAGATGAATCGCGAGGCCCTGCCCTGGCTGCTGTCGTCGGGCACCCTGGGTCCGTCCGCGGGCTGGGACACGCGTCTCAGGCAGGTTCGCCCCGGCGAGCGAGTCACGCTGGACCGTCACCGCTGGCAGCTTGCGCACAGCGGCGGGCCCCTGCCGTTCAGCGCCGATGCGCAACGCGACAAGGCCCTGCACCGCGTGAGGCTCGCCGAGACCGTCGCAACCGTTTGCAAGCGTTTGAGCTTCGACTCAGCCAGATGGACGCTGCCGCTCTCGGGCGGCGTCGACAGCCGCGCGCTCTTGTTCCACTTGCACAAGCGCCAAGGCCTGGAGACGATCACCTGGGGCGTCAGCGGCGCGCGCGGCGAGCAAGGCAACGACGCGCTGATCGCGCGCACGGTGGCCGAAGTGTTCGGCGTCGGCAATCGCTTCTTCCCCGTCGATCTCTCGAGCGAAGCACGCGCGGCCTTGATCCAGCGATTCCTCGTGGCGGGCGAGGGCCGGGTCGCGCGCATCTCGGGCTATCTCGACGGCTTTCGGATCTGGAAGACGCTGTTCGAGGAAGGCACCGACGGCATCATCCGGGGCGACGAAGCGTTCGGCTCGATCCTCGTGCGCAGCTCGCGTGCCGTGCGCTACACAGCCAGCGTCACGCTGCTCTCCGACTTCTTCGCGCCGGACGAGATTGCCACGTTCGAGCTGCCGGAGCAGCGCGTGCCCCCCGAGCTCGACCGGGCGCCCGGCGAGACGCTCGCCACGTGGCGCGACCGGCTCTATCAACACTTCCGGAGTCCCGCCGTGCTCGCGGGCCTGACCGATCTCAAGGCGGCCTACGTCGAGGTCGCGAACCCGCTGCTCGCGCGGTCGGTGCTCGATTGCGTGCGTGAGCTGCCCGATCCCCTGCGCAACGACAAGCGCCTGTGGCGCGAGCTCGTGCAGTCGCTGCTGCCGGACGTGCCGTTCGCGAGCCTCACGGCGGTGCCGTCAACCGAGGACTTCGTAACCGACCGCCAAGTGCTGTCGCTGATGCTCGATGAACTGCAGGGCAACGACGCGGCCGACCTATTTCCGCGGCCGCTGCGCCACAAGATCTGCGCGGCCATCAACGCCGCGCTGCGCGCGAGCCACGCTCCGCGCCGGCAACCGTGGATCAAGCAGCGCCTCACCCGCGCGATCCCGGAAGGCGTGCGCGCGGCTGCCCGGAGCTGGCTCAGCGTGAAACCCTCGATGAACCCGCTCGTGTTCGCGTTCCGCGCGTTCTTGGCCTCGCGGATGAACACGCTGCTCAAGCTCGACGCCGCCACGCCTCCGGCCGACCTCCAACGCGCGGTGAACCTTTAGCAAGCACAACTCGGAGGCATCCTGAAACAGAACACGGACATGCTCCGTCACGGCCGCGGTCTTCTTACCGTGAACGCGCTCGTGCTCGGCGCTCTTGCGATCGGCTTCCTGAACAACGTGATCATCGCGGCCATCTTCGGCCTCACACGCCGCGTCGACGCGTTCTTCGCGGCCTCGATGCTTCCGAGCCTGTTCATGGCGTTGTGCGTCGACTACCTGGGCAAGAACTTCCTGCCGGTACTGGCTTCGGCGAAGCACGAGAGCGCCGAGAGCGCGTCGACTCTCACCTCCAGCGTCGTGACGATCATGGGCCTGTTCGCAACCGGTGTGGCCGTGTTGCTGGTGGCCTTCAGCGGTCCCTTGTTCAAGCTGCTACTGCCCGGATTCGAGAACGAGGAGGCCGTGCTCGTGAGCCGCTATTTCGCGATCATGGCGCCGGCGATCGTGTTCATGGCGATCAACACGTTTCACGAGTACGTATGGCAATACGAGGAGCGGTTCGTCTACGTGTCGGCGAGCCGGCTCGCGCTGCCGGCCGCAAATCTCGCGGGTATGCTGCTCTGCGCGCCGTTTGCCGGCGAGTACTGCCTGCCGATCGGCTTCCTGGCAGGCCACGTCACGGTCTTCTTCATGCTGCTCGCGCGCGTGCCGTATCGTTATCGGCCGCGAATCGTCATCCGCCCCGATCTCGAGCGCCGCGTCTTCACGAACTCGGCGATCGTCATGAGCACGGGACTGATCGCGCGCACCAAGTCGATCATCATGAACTACCTCGGCTCCACGCTCGGGGGCGGCGCGATCGCCGCGCTCGCGCTCGCCAGCAAGCTCACCGAGCCGCTCGAGCGAAGCGCCTTTTCCGGCCTGCGCATGGTGATGTTCAGCCATACGGCCAAGCTGTTCGTGGAGCGTAACGAGCGCCTGCTCGGCGAAGTCTATGCGGCCGGTCTCTGCATCAGCTTCCTGCTGCTCGCGCCGCTGCTCTGGTGGGTAACGCTGAACGGCGGCGAGATCGTGCGGGTGTTCTTCCAACGCGGCGAATTCACGCCCGAGATGGCGGCCCTCGTGACGGGCGCCGTCGTGGGCCTGACCCCTTCCGTGCTGTTCGTCGGCTTGAACCAGCTCCTGACGAACGCGTTCTACGCGATGGACAAGGTCAAGGTTCCGGCGATCGTGATGCCGTTCGGCACGGTGATCTATGTAGGCGCGGCGGTGCCGCTCGGCGCGCTGCTCGGCACGCTGGGGCTCGCGCTCGCCACGACGATCACCGCGGCGCTCACGTTCGTGGTGCTGTTCATGTGCCTCGCGGGCGTGCTGCGCGAGCTGCATCCGCTGCGCACGGCGTTCCGCCTGATCGGATACTCGCTGCTCGGCGCCGCGGTCATGATCGTGGCCACGGAGCTCATCAAGGCGCTCGGGGCGCCGCAATTCTTCGTCGCCGCCGCGAGCCTGCCGCTCGGCGCGGCGATCTAC
>DASUFK010000397.1:0-16463 GCA_036274615.1 Gammaproteobacteria bacterium
GTGCACGCGGCGAAGAAGACGCGGTGCGACCTGATCTTCATGGCGTCGCACGGGCGCACCGGCTTCAGCGCGCTGATGCTCGGCAGTCAGGCCGCCAAGGTGCTCACGCACTCGAAGGTGCCGGTGCTCATCTATCGTTGATTTACCCCGCGGCGGCACGGCGGAAGGCGCGCCGTACTCGCCTGTAGCAGAAGCCCCCGGGGACGCATCGCCGCTCGACCGGCGCTACCAGATATCGTCCTCGCCGGCCGTCCCGCCCTCCTGCTCCCAGCGGTTGATCGCGCGCACCTCTTTGCGGTTGAACTTCAGCCGCACGCCGACTCCGCCGCCGTTTTCGTCGATGAAGACGACACCGCCGTCTTCCAACGCCTTGCGAATCCGCCGTTGCTGCTCGGGGGTCGGCCGGTGGAGCCGTGCTTCGAGATGCCTCACGACCTCGAGCTCCACACTCGCCGCTTCCGCCAATTGGATCTCGGTCCACTCGAGCAGCGCACGAGCGGCGCGGCACTGCGCTGCGGCGATGATTCGAACGTCGGTCACGGCGGTCACAGGTTGGTCTCCTCCGGAGGCACGAGGGAAGGCCCGGGTAGCGCGGCAGCGGCTCGCGTGTCGCTCGATGCGGCTCGCGACTCCGCGTCCAGCGTATACGCGGCCATCGAGACCGAGCCGTAGGCGTAGCCGTCGATGGATAAGTCGAGGGGACGGCGCGCGGCGCTCGCGAGCCCCGCAACGTACAACAGCGGGATGAAGTGGTCCGGCGTCGGCGCGCTGCGGGCATAGTCGGCGTGGCTCCGGAGCGCCGGAACGTCATGCGGCTTTTCGGTGAGCGTTGCGCGAGCGGCCTCGCCGAACCGGCGCGCCCAGTCGAACGCGAAGTCGGGGCGGCTCCAGTCCATCGACCGGAGGTTGTGCACGAGGTTGCCACTCGCGACGATCAGCACGCCTCGCTCCCGCAACGGCGCCAGCCGCGCACCGAGCTCGAAATGGGAGTCGAAGTCTCGCAGCGCGTGAATCGACAGCTGCACGACGGGGACATCCGCCTTGGGGAACATGTGCACGAGGACCGACCACGTGCCGTGGTCGAGGCCCCAGCTGTCCTGATCGAGACCCACGTGCGTGGGCTTGACGATCTCGGCAACCTCCTCCGCGAGCTCGCGGCTGCCGGGCGCCGGATATTGCACGTCGAACAGGCGATCCGGGAATCCATAGAAGTCGTGGATCGTGCGCGGCCGCGGCATCGCGGTGACGGCCGTGGCGTTGAGATACCAGTGCGCCGACACGGCCAGGATTGCGCGGGGCCGCGGCACCGTCTCGCCGAAAACGCGCCACGCGGCCGTGTAGCGGTTCTGCTCGATCGCATTCATGGGGCTGCCGTGGCCGAAGAAGGCCGCCGGCATCGAGCGCGGCCTCGCGCCCGTATCGGGAGCGCTGCGGTTGGAAGCCTCCATGACATCCCGACAGTACCACCCGCTTTCGCGCATTGCGATCCGGCGAACATCCATGGCCCCCACGTGAACGCCTGGGTGCCGGCGATCAGCGGCGGGGCCGGTGTCTCGCCGCGCGCATCAACAAGATTGCCGTGATCGGCGCCGTGAGCACGACGAACACGGCGATCAAGATCTCGTGAACCACCGGGCGGTGCAGCAGTGCCGCGGACACCAGCATCGACGCGAGGAGCATGCACCCGGTACCGAGCGTGGCGCCCATCGTCGGCGGGTGCATTCGCGAATAGAAGTCCCGCAGCCGCACGAGACCGATCGAGCCGATCAACGTGAACAGACCTCCCGCCACCAGCAGGAGCGAGGCCGGCAACGACGCCCACAACGGCAAATCGGCGAGCGTCACGGCTCGATCACCTCGCCGCGGAGCACGAACTTCGCGAGCGCGATCGTGCTCGCAAACCCGAACAATGCGATCAGCAGAGCCATGTCGAAATACATCGTCGAGATGGAGCGAATCCCGAGGAGCAGCAACAACTGCATGCCGTTGGTGTAGAACGTGTCGAGAGCGAGCACCCGATCTTGCGCTCGCGGTCCGCGGAATAGGCGCACGAGCGCGCAAAGCATTCCGAGCACCACGCACGACGCCGCAACCCACAGGGCGTAGCCGAGAATCGCGTTCATTCGAAAACCCTCATCAGGCGGCGCTCGTAGCGTTCCTTGAACCAACGAATCCAAGCGTCCTCGTCCCCGATGTCGAGCATGTGCAAAGTCAGCGTGCCGCCGCTCGGGCTGAGCTCCGCCCACACGGTCCCCGGCGTGGCCGTAACGATCGCGGCGAGCACCGCGAGCCCGTGCGGATCCCGCAAGTCGAGAGGAATCTCTATGAAACCGGAACGTACGGCGCGGCCGCGCTCGAGCCCGAGCACGATGCGGGCGACCGCGAGGTTCGAGCGCACGATGTCGGCGAGCACGAGGAACAACAGTCCAAACGCGACGTGCCATTGCCGGATCTTCGGGCGCGCCGGCCGCAGAGTCGTGCTCGTCCATGAAACCAGCAGGGCAAGCACCGCCCCGAGCGCGACGATGCCCGGCGTCAAGGTTTGGTACAGCAGCAGCCAGATGCCGAGCAGCGCGAGCGCGAGCACCAGCGGTGGACGAGCGAACCTCATCGTCGCTCTCCTCCGGACGGCTGATCGGCGCCGGGCGCCGACAACACGATACGGGTGTACACCTCCGGCGCGTGCAACGACTGCGCTGCCGCCTCGAAGAAGCGCATCGCGGTACCCGACATGGCACTCAGCGCGAGACACAGCACCACCACCACCGCAACGGGCGCCGCCTCGAGCACGCGCAAGCGCGGCGTGCGGCGGCCGGTACCCGCCCAGAAGAGCCGCACGCCGATTCGCGTGAGCGCGATGATCTGCGCGAAACCGGTTGCAAGGATGCCTACGACCAACGCCCACGCCTCCGCGGGCACGTGCACCTCCGGCGCCGAGTGGATCGCCGCTTGGAGCAGCGCGAATTTCGCCACGAAGCTCGGCAGCGGCGGCAGACCGGCGACCAGCAGCACGCAGCAGACGAACATGAGCCCCAAGAAGGCCATCGCGGCCGGGATGGCGGCGCCGACTTCTTCGCTCGTGTCGTACGGCTGAGGCTCCCGAACACCGAACGCAACGTACGCCGGCGTCGGAGGTACGACCGCTGCGGCTGCGTCCGCACTCGGCACGGCGGCCGAATCCGCCGCTATTCGAGTGCGATCGGTCATTCCGGTGACCATGAAGAACGCGCAGGTGGTCAGCACGGAGGTCGCGAAATAGAACAGGGCGGCCGGAGTGAGCGCTTCGCTGCCCACCCCGAGCGTGGCCAGCAGCAGGCCCGACGAAACGATCACGGAGTAGCTCACCAGCCGGCGCAGATGCTGTGTCGCCAGCATGCCCGCGGTGCCCGCGAGCAGCGTTGCGAATCCGAAGTAGAAGAGAATCGGACCGAGGATCGCCGCCGCCGCCTCGTCCTCGCCGAGCAGCGTACCGATGCGCAACAGAGCGTAGACGCCGACCTTCGTCAGCATGGCGAACACGGCGGCGACCGGCGGCAAGGCCACCGAATACGAGCCTGGAAGCCAGAAATTGAGCGGCCAGCTTCCGGCCTTGACCAGGAAAGCGATGCCCAAGATGGCCGCGCCCGTATCGAACAACGCGCGCTCGGGCGGTGCGAGCAAGGCAACCTTGCCGAGCAGGTCGGCCATGTTCAAGGTGCCGAGCGTGCCGTAGATCAGCGCCACGCCGATCAAGAAGAACAAAGACGCCACCAGGTTGACCGCGATGTAGTGCAGCGCGTTGCGCACTCGCTGCACGCCGGCTCCCCGCAAGAGCAAACCATACGATGCCGCCAGCAGCACCTCGAAAAAGACGAACAGGTTGAACAAGTCGCCCGTGAGAAACGCGCCGTTCAACCCCATCATCAACAACTGATAGAGTGAGTGAAGCGGTTGCGGCGGGCGCTCCCAGCCCGCCATCGCATACACGAGACCCGCCAACGACACGATGGCCGTGAGCGTGAGCATGAGCGCCGACAGCCGATCGACGACCAGCAGGATGCCGAAGGGCGTGGGCCACGCGCCCAAGGCATAGACCCCCACGCCCTCGCTCCAGATATCGGGCACGGCATCGGTCGAGAGATAGAGCAACGCCACCGCAACGGCGAGCTGCACGACGAGCGACGAGAACGCGATCGTGAGCCTCCACGCTCGGTGCTCCTCGGCCAGCAGCATGAGCACGGCGCCCGCGACGAGCGGCACCACGATCGGCAATATCGGCAGATGCATGATCAGCGCATTCACTAGTCGCGCTCCCTGCCGTCGACGTGGTCCGTGCCGGACAGACCGCGCAAGGCGATCAGCACCACGAGAAACAAGGCGGTGGTCGCAAAGCCGATCACGATCGCGGTTAGAACGAGGGCCTGCGGCACCGGATCGGCGTAGAGCGCCGCGTCGATCGCGCCTTCCTCGTCGATGATCGGCGGCCGGTGCAGAGTGAGCCTGCCCATTCCGAAGATGAACAGGTTGGTGGCGTACGAAAGCAGCGAGAGCCCGATGATCACTTGAAACGTGCGCGGCCGCAGCAGCAACCACACCCCCGCCCCCGCCAGGACCCCGATCGCGAGCGCGTATACGATCTCCATCAGCGCAGCGCCTCGTCCGGCTCTTCCAACGGCTCGGTCAAACCGTCGAGCGCAGCCCGCTTGCGGGGGCTACGCAGCGACTGATGGGCGAGCGCTACCAACATCAGCACGGTGGCACCGATTACGAGCATGTACACCCCGAAGTCGAACAGGAGCACGCTCGACACGTGCACGCCGCCGACGAACGGCAATCGAACGTCGGCCGCAACGGCGGTGAGGAATGGACGCGAGCTCAGCCACGCGCCCATTCCGGCGCCCACCGCGGCGAGGAGCCCGAGCGCGACCCATAGCTGCGGGTGAATCTTGAGCCGCGACTCCACCCAGATGGTGCCGCCGACCATGTACTGGACGATGAACCCCGTCGCCATCACGAGACCGCCGACGAAGCCCCCTCCGGGCGCATTGTGCCCCCGCAGGAGAAAGTAGAACGATATGAACGCCGCGATCGGCAGCAGCAGCCGCGCGAGCACGGCCGGCACCTTCATGTAGCCCTGCGGCAAGAGATCCCGAGGGGCGCCGAAAGCCGCTTCTCGGGCTTCGTCCTCGCGCTGCGCGTCCGGAACGTCGACGCTCTCCGGCGCCGGCCGAAACCGGCGCAACAGAGCGTAGACCACCAGCGCCACAATCCCGAGCACCGTGATTTCACCGAGCGTGTCGAAACCGCGGAAGTCGACGAGGATTACGTTGACGACGTTGCGGCCGCCGCCATGCTCGAGCGCGTGCTCGACGAAGAAGCTCGCGAGACCGAGCATCGGCGGGCGCGTGAGCAACGCGAACGTGATCGCCGCAAATCCCGTTCCGGCGGCCACCGCGAGCGCGAGATCGCGCGCCCGGCGCAAGCGCGCCCGCGCCGTCCGCCGGCGCTCGTCGTCGGATAGGATTCGGGGCGGCAACCAGCGCAGACCGAGCAGCAGCAAAGTCACCGTCACCACTTCGACGGAAATTTGGGTGAGCGCGAGATCGGGAGCCGAGAACCACGCGAACGTGAGACACGTCACGAGCCCGGCTCCGCCGAGCATCGTGAGCGCGGCGAAGCGATGGAACTTCGCTTGCTGGGCTGCGCCGAGCGCGCACGCGGCCCCTCCGATCCACAACAGGACGAACAGCGGATCCGGCGGCGTGAGCGGCGCGTTACCTACAAAGACAGTATCCTGCAGCGCAACCGCGGCCGCGAGCAGGGCGCTCGCAACTATCAGCAGGAGCTGCGGCTGCAGACGGCTAGAGAAGATCGCGTGGGCCGCCTTGTCGGCGCCGCGCACGATCGCCACGTTGACGAGATCGAACGCGCGGCGCGCGTCGAGCCGCGAGAGCAACGGCGCCGGCATCATCGCGAGCCCGCGCTTGACGAGAAACGCATAGAACGCCATGCCTCCGCCGAGGGCGACGAGGCTCATGACGAACGGCGTGCTGACGCCATGCCACACGGCGAGCTCGTACTCGGGCAGATCGGGGCCAAGCAGCGAGAACGCGGCTTCTTTCAGCAACGGTCCCAAGGTGACCGCCGGAACAACCCCGACGAGCAGACAGGCGACCACGAGCAACGCGCTCGGAACGATCATGCCGCGGGTAGGCTCGTGCGGCGGCCGCGGCAAGTCCCGCGCGGGAGGACCGAAGAACACCTGGTGAATGAACCGCGCGGAGTAAGCCACGCTGAAGATGCCCCAGAGCGTCGCGATCAACGGCAATGCGAATCGCACCTCGCTCGCGCTCCCCGCCACGATCGATTCTTCGAAGAACATTTCCTTCGACAGAAAGCCGTTCAAGAGCGGCACGCCCGCCATCGCTCCCGCGGCGACCGCGGCAATGCTTGCCGTGATCGGCATGGCGTGCCGCAATCCGCTCAGACGCTTGAGGTCGCGCGTGCCGGTCTCGTGGTCGACGATGCCGGTGGCCATGAACAGCGACGCCTTGAACGTGGCGTGATTCAGCATGTGGAAAACCGCGGCCACGAGCGCAAGCTCCGTGTCCATCCCGAGCAGGAGCGTGATCAGACCCAAGTGGCTGATCGTGGAGTACGCCAAGACGCCCTTCATGTCGCGCTGGAACAGCGCCGAGAACGCGCCGAGCAGCAGCGAGGTCGCGCCCGCCGTGCATATCAGCCAGAACCAGAGGCCGGTGCCGTGCAACGCGGGCCAGAACCGCGCGAGCAGGAAAACGCCCGCCTTCACCATCGCGGCCGAGTGCAGATAGGCGGACACCGGCGTCGGCGCGGTCATGGCGTGCGGCAACCAGAAGTGAAACGGGAACTGCGCGCTCTTCGTGATCACGCCGACCACGATGAGCACCAGCATCGGGCCATACCATGCGTGTGCTCGGATCGCGTCGCCCGCCGCGAGCACGCGGTCCAGGTCGTAGCTCCCTACGATCTCGCCGAGCAGCAGCATGCCGAGCAACAGACAAAAGCCGCCGCCGACCGTGACGATCAGCGCCATGCGGGCGCCGCGCCGCGCATCGGCCAGGTGATACCAATAGCCGATCAGCATGAACGACGTAAGGCTCGTGAGCTCCCAAAAGACCACGAGCTGAATGAGGTTGCCCGACAGGATGGTGCCCAACATCGCGCCCATGAACGCCAGCAAGAACGAGAAGAAGCGAGGCACCGGATCCTCGGGCGACATGTAGTAACGCGCGTAGAGCACGACCAGCGCGCCGATGAACGAAACGAGCAGCGCGAATAGCCACGCGTACGCGTCCATCCGAAAGTAGACGTCGAGCCCGGCCTGCGGCAGCCACGCCCATGCCGTTCGCACGACGCCGCCTCCCGCGACCGCGAAATACTGGCTTCCAACCAGCAGCGCGCAGGTAACGGCGACCGCGCCGGCGAGCCACGCCTCCGCGTTGCGCGCGTTGGTCGGCAGCAGCGCCGCGCAGACGCTGCCGATGAAGGGGAGCACGATTATCAACGTCAGCAGCATTCAAACGCCGTCCAAAGCTTAAAGGGACCACTGCGCCGAGCGCTTCCACTGCGCGCATGTTGGGGCGGTAACGAGCCGGCGCGGCCTAGCGCGAGGTCCTGCGTTGCGACGAGGTCGATGATTGCATCTGCCGGACGAGCCTGGCAACGAGCGTGCCCGCCGCGTGCGGCGTCAGCGAGAAAGGGAAGGAAATACGCTCAGCGCGCGACGCGCGCCCAGTTCGCCGCGACGATCAACGCGCCGAGCGCCACGAACCAGATCAGCACCCACGTGGGCATCGCGAGCCCCATGAATTGCCAGTTGACTTCGTGACACTCGCCCGATCCGTTGAACACCATGTTCAACACGTCGCTCAACGGGAACGTGTCCCAGAGATACGCCAGTCCGGGACCGCACGACGGCACCTTCTCCGGCGGCAGATGCTGCACGTGCACGTGCCACGCCGACACGCTGGCGCCGGCCGCCGCCGCGGCCGCGCCGAGCACCGCGTAAACGCGGGCGCCCGCGCCGCGCGGCGCGTGCAGCGCGGCTACGAGGAACACCACGCCGAGCGCGGTCATGCCGATGCGTTGAAAAATGCAGAGCGGGCACGGATCGAGGTGCAGCGGGCCGTACTCGGTGTAGAGCGCGTAGCCCATGAGCCCGAGGACGATGGCGACGCCCAAGGCGTTCCACGCCCGGCGCTGTGAACGCGAGGAAATCAGAAGCGGCTCTCCTGTCTGCGTACGCCCTGCTCCACCTCGGCTTCGATGTTCTTGACACCGGTGTAGCGGACGTCCTTGCCGTGGACCATGAAGATCACGTACTCGCAAATGTTCTTGGCGTGATCGCCGATGCGCTCGAGCGCGCGCGCCATCCACGTGGAGTCCATGATCCGCGAGATCGCGCGCGGGTCTTCCATCATGAACGTGATGCCTTGGCGATAGATCGACTCGTACTCCTCGTCGACCGTGTCGTCGGCCTTTACGACCTCGAGCGCTCCCTTGGTGTCGAGCCGCGCGAACGCATCGAGCGCGCCGTGCACCATCGCCTTCACGTGACGCGCGAGGTTACGGAGCTCGCGGTAATTGGTGGACGGGCGCTCGACGCTCGCAAGCCGCGCGGCGAGCACGCCAATCTTCTCGGACTCGTCGCCGATCCGCTCGAGGTCCGTGATGGTCTTCAGCGTGGCGATCACGAGCCGCAGGTCGCCGGCGGTGGGTGCGCGGGTGGCGAGGATGCGGCTGCACTCCTCGTCGATGCTGACCTCCATCCGATTGACCTTGATGTCGTCCTCCGCCACCTGCAGGCCGAGCTGGCTGTCGGCATCCGACAGCGCCTTGACCGCGCGGTCGAGCTGTTGCTCGACGAGACCGCCCATGGCGAGCACGGAGCTGCGCACGTGCTCGAGGTCCTCGTTGAACTTCCTCGAGATGTGATGCCCCAGGTCTTCGACTTCCATCGCCATGCGTTCCTCGCTACCGGCGGCTAATGATAGTACGGAGTCTCGCGCGGCTATAGTGCGGCCTGCGCCACCCCGCCGCGAAAAGCGACGCGGGCCGCGGGGAAGGAGCACGCGAACGTGCTCCCCTGGCCTTCCACGCTGCGGATGCTCAACTTGCCTTCATGTCTCTGCAACGCGTGCTTGACGATCGCCAATCCTAAGCCCGTGCCGCCGCTCGCGCGGGAGCGGCCCGGGTCTACGCGGTAGAAGCGCTCGGTGATCCGCGGGATCTGCTCCTCGGGGATGCCGATGCCGGTGTCGACGACCGCGAACACGGCGGCGTCGCCTTCCGTCTTCCAGACGATCTGCACCGTGCCCGCCGGCGGCGTGAACCGCACCGCGTTGTTCACGAGGTTGTAGAAGATCGAATGCAGCTCCGACTCGCTGCCGAGCAGCGCGACGTCCGACTCGATCTTCAAGCTCACCGCGGGCCGGTTGCCGGCGGCCGGAAACTCCCGAGCCATCAGCTCGAGCATCGCGACCACGTCGACGGGCTCGAGGGGGGCGCCGCCGCCCGCGGCCTCGAGCCGCGTGAGCTCGATCAAGTCGCGCAGGATCCGCGTCATCCGCTCGGCCTGCCGCTGCATCTCGCCCACCGGACCCTTCCAGCTCGGCGGCATCTCCGCGTCGTCGGCGAGCGCGTCGAGATAGCCGGCGATCACGGTGAGCGGCGAGCGCAGCTCGTGCGACGCGTTGGCCACGAAGTCCCGCCGCGTGCGCTCGAGGCTCACCTCGCGGGTGATGTCGCGGACGATCGCGAGGCGCTGATCGGTGCCGTACGGGATGATCTGCACGGTGAGCCAACCGCCCTCCTCGCGCGGCGACGGCACGGTGATCGGCTCCGGCAACGGCTCGGCGAGATAGGCGACGAAGTCCGGGTGGCGCAGCAGGTTGTCGATGCGGCTGCCGATGTCCGCGGCGGGATTCAAACCGAGCAGCGTGGTGGCGGCCGGATTGAACCACACGATCTCGTGCTCGGCGTTCAGGATGATGCCGCCGTCGCTGAGCGCCCCGGTGCTCTCGCGCACCTCGCGCAGCAGCCGGTGATACTTCTTCTTACGGTTACGCGCCTTGGCGCGAACCCGGTCGACGCGGGCGAAGATCTCCGCCCACAGCCCGCGCGTCGCAAACAGCAGCACGCGCTTGCGGCCGTCGAGCACGCCTTCGAGGAGAAACACGTTGCGCAGCACGTGCGCGGTGTACAAGGCAAGTGCGCCGGCGAGCCACCAACCCACTCCGCCGAACCACCATCCCAGCAACAACGCTGCAACGAGCCAACCGGCCAACGCTGCGAGTTGTGAGGTCCAGCGATTCGGTAGAGTCACGTCTGCCGAGATTACGTCTGCCGGGGCGAGAACCGATAGCCCGCGCCGCGTACGGTGCGAATCAGCTTATCGTAACCGTACGGCGTGAGCGCCATGCGCAGCCGCCGGATGTGCACGTCCACGGTGCGCTCCTCGACGTAGACGTTGCCGCCCCAGACACGGTCGAGCAGCTGCGCTCTGCCGTAGACGCGGTCGGGGTGATGCATGAAAAACGCGAGCAGCCGGTATTCCGTGGGCCCGAGCGCGATCTCGGCGCCGTTGACGGTTACCTGGTGACTGGCCGCATCGAGCTCGAGCTGCCCGACGTTCACCACCTCGCCCTCCGCCGCGGTCGAGCGCCGCAGCGCCGCCCGGATTCGGGCGAGCAGCTCGCGCTGGGAGAAGGGCTTCACGATGTAGTCGTCGGCGCCGCCGTCGAGGCCCGCCACCCGATCGTCCTCTTCCACGCGCGCGGTCAACATGATCACCGGAATCTCGCGGGTGTGCGGGTCGCGCTTGAGCTGGCGGGTGAGCTCGAGACCGCTGATGTCGGGCAGCATCCAGTCCATGAGCACGAGATCGGGATGACCGTCCGCGATCGCCGCCCGGGCCTGGTGACCGTCGCCCGCGGGCCGAACGTCGTAGCCCGCGCGGCCCAGATTGAAGGAGAGCATGTCGCGAATGGGTTGCTCGTCCTCGACCACGAGGATTTTCTTCTGGGTCATCGGCAGCTCGTCGGTAACATCGGTCGCCGCCATTAGAGTCGACCAATATTACAGTCCGGTTAAGAGCTGCGCCGCCAGGCCGTGTGCTCGCGCAGGTAAACGGGCAGCGCCTCCGCCGGGCCGACGGCGCGGCCGGCCGCGAGGTCGAGCTCCGCCTGGGGGAACAGGTCCTCGGCCGACGGCTTGAGCTCGGGCAAGACCTGCTCGGCCGATGCGCTCACCCCCTCGAGCGCCGCGCGGTGAGCCGCGAAGCCGTCGCCGGCCGCCGTCCAGCCGGACTGCCACGGGCTCGTGACTTCCGCGGGCGCGCCGAGCCGCTCGGGACCGGCCGGCTCGGCCCGGCCCTCGAGCACTTCGAACTCGCCCCAGTAGGCTTCACCCATGTGCGCGTCGACGCAAACCAGCGAGCGGCGAGCGCCGGCTGCCCGAAACGCCCCTTGCGCGATGCAAAGAAGGCTCGACACCGGCACGAGCGGCACGCCGCTCGCGACGGCGAAGCCCTGCGCCACCGCCGCGGCCACTCGCAGCCCGGTGAACGACCCCGGCCCGCGGCCGAACGCGATTGCGTCGAGGTCCCGGAGCGCGAGGCTTGCTTGTCCCAACAGCTCATCCGCGAGCGCCAGCAGCCGCTCGGTTTGCTCGCGCGGCGTCGCAATCGCGCGCACGGCGATCCCGTCGGGCAACTTGAGCGCAATCGAGCCTAAGGAGCTCGAGGTCTCGATCGCGAGCAGCTTCATGACGCCGCTGCTGCCGGTAGCTGCGGCGGCACCGCGAGCGTGGCCGCGAACGCGAGTGCCTCGTCGAGCTCCTCGAGCAGCGGCATCGGCGGGAGGCTCGCGAGGAACGTGCGTCCGTAGGAGCGGCTTCTGAGCCGCGGATCGCCGAGCACGATCAAACCGCGATCGTCGAAGTCGCGGATCAAGCGCCCGGCGCCTTGCTTCAGCGCGAGCACGGCGTGGGGCAGTTGAAACTCGTTGAACGGGTCGCCGCCGGCGCGGCGGATCGCCTCGATGCGCGCCTGCACGAGAGGATCACTCGGCACGGCGAACGGCAGCTTGTCGATGAGCACGAGCCTGAGCGCCGGACCGCGAACATCCACGCCCTGCCAGAAGCTGCCCGTGCCGAGCAGGATTGCGTTGCCTTCGGCGCGAAACTCGTTGAGCAGCTCGCTGCGCGAGCCGCGGCCTTGAACGAGCAGCCGGCCGGGCAACGCCTGGCGCTCGATCCACGCTTGCGCACGCTGCAACGCGCGATAGCTCGTGAACAGGAGGAAGGCGCCGCCGCCGGCGGTCTCGACGAGCGGCCATGCCGCGGCCATCAAGCTTTCGACGTAGAGCTCGTCGCTCGGATCGGGAAGGCCCTGCGGCACGTAGAGTCGCGCGTTGCGGGCGTAGTCGAACGGGCTCGGCAGAACGGTGGTGAGCGCGTCGCGCAGGCCGACTCGCGTCAAGAAATGCTTGAAGTCGTCGCCGACCGCGAGCGTGGCCGAGGCGAACACCCACGCACCGCCTTGCGTCTCGATTCTCGCGGCCAACGCGGCGCCGACGTCGAGCGGCGTCCAATGCGCCGACACGCTTCCCCCGCCGCAGTCCACCCAGCGCAGGCCCAGGTCCGCGTCGGCCGACACGACGGTTCGGAGGCGCGCCGCGCCGTCGGCGCAACGCTCCGCGCACTGCCGCACGCCGGCGCTCGCGTCCGCGAGCGTTTCGAGCAACGCGGCCAGCTCGTCGAGCACTTGCCGGCCATCCGCGAGCGCGTCCCGAAGGGCCGCCGGGGCGGCCGGCCACGGCAACCGCCCCGCGCCCGGCGCGCCGGCGTTTCGCAGCCCGAAAATGAGGCGGCCGAGCGACCCGAGCGCCTCTCCCACTTCCGCGCCGATGCCGGCGGTTTGCGCTTCGCTGTACAAGTCGCGGCCGAGCGCCTCCAGCTCGCGGGTGCCGAGCGCCACGCCGAAGAATTGCTGGGCGATGTCGGGCAATAGGTGCGCTTCATCGACAATCACCGCATCGGCGCCCGGCAAGAGCTCGCCGAAACCGTTTTCCTTGAGCGCGAGGTCCGCGAGCAGCAAGTGATGGTTCACGATCACGACGTCGGCGGCCTGCGCGCGCCGGCGGGCCTCGACGACGAAGCAGGCGTCGTAGTGCTCGCAGCGGCTGCCGAGACAGTTGTCGACGGTGGACGTGACCGTGGAGCGCAGCGCGTGGTCCTCGGCGAGATCCTCGAGCTCCGTGAGGTCCCCGCTGTCGCTCGCACGCCCCCACTCCGCGAGGGCACGCAGCGCCGCGACCGTCTCCCCGTCCCGCGTGCCGTCGTGACGCGCGCTCTCGAGGCGGTGCCAGCAGAGATAGTTGTTGCGGCCCTTGAGCAGCGCCACCCGCGCGGGGCGGCCCACGACCGCGCCGAGCAGCGGCAAGTCGCGCGCGAACAGTTGATCCTGGAGGGTGCGCGTGCCCGTCGAGATGATCGCCCGGCGGCCCGACAAGAGCACCGGCAGCAGGTACGCGAACGTCTTGCCGATGCCGGTGCCCGCCTCGATCGCCACGTGCCGGCCGTTCTCGAGCGCGTCGGCGACCAGCCGCGCCATCCGCTCCTGCGCCTCGCGATAGCTGAACCCCGGCAGGCGCGCGGCGAGCGCGCCGCGCGGGCTGAAGATGTCTTCAAGATCGAGCATGCGGATGAGCCACTATAGCCCGAACGCGGCCGAGCGCGACCCGCCGATCTCGCGCCTGCGCGCAGAAACGCCTAGCGCGCCAGCGCGCGAAACCGCACGAACCCGGTCCCTTTTGCGGCGAGCGGCGTCAGGAGCCGCCAGCGAATGTGCGTGTAATCGTCCGGCCCCGCCGGGCGGAAGGCGCCGTCTGCGCCACGCACCGAGAGCTCGCTCGGCTGGCCGAAGGTGCGACCTCCGTCCACCGAGAACAGCACGTCGCATCCCGGGCCGGACGCGCTGCCTGCGACATAACGCACCTCGGGTGGGAGGGGCTTCGTGATCCGCACGCCGTCGACGAGGCCGAGCCCCGAATTCCGGAACCTCACGGTATAGACGAGCGCTTCGCCCGGCTGCGGCACGGTCTCGGGCGGCAGCGCCACCGGCCGCGTGCCGGCGCCGTCGGGGCCCGGCGTCACCGTTTCGACGAGCGTGCGAACCTCGAGCCCGAATCCGTCTCGGGCACGCTGCCCTGCCGAGGTCGCGGCAACCAGGGCGGTGAGCAATAGCACGGCCACGCGGGCCGCTCCTCGCCCCGACGGCCGCCGGCCGGCCGGGCGCTCGGCCGGCGCGACAATTCGGCAAAAACCCTGCTGCGGCGCGGGGGGCGGCTCACGCATTTCCGTGGCCGCCGCACGCTATACTAGGGCGCTTCAAATCCACCGAGTTAGATCCACTCATCCATGACGACGCGTCTCAAGAGTCTCAGCGACTGGGTCGCTGAGGTAGCCGAGCTTACACGACCCGACCGAATCCACTGGTGCGACGGCACCGACCAGGAATACCGCAAGCTGCTCGACGAGATGCTCGACAGCGGCACGCTCCTCGAGCTCAACCAGGAACGCTATCCCGGCTGCTACCTGCACCGGTCCGACCCCGAGGACGTCGCGCGGGTCGAGCACCTGACCTACGTCTGCACCCGCGACAAGGCCGACGCCGGGCCGAACAACAATCACATGCCGCCCGAAGAGGCGAAGGACCTCATGAAGTCGTGCTTCGCCGGCAGCATGCGCGGCCGCACGATGTACGTGATCCCGTATTGCATGGGGCCGATCGACTCGCCGTACGCGCGTTGCGGCGTGGAAATCACCGACAGCGCCTACGTCGTCGCGAACATGTATCTGATGACGCGGATCGGCAAGCCCGCGCTCAAACGCATAGAGAAGGACAAAACCTTCGTCAAAGGCCTGCATTCGACGGGCGAGCTCGACCCGGAGCGCCGCTTCATCATGCACTTCCCCGAAGAGCTCACGATCATGAGCTACGGCTCGGGCTACGGCGGCAACGCACTCCTCGGCAAGAAGTGCCATGCGCTCAGAATCGCGAGCTACCAGGCGCGCACGGAGGGCTGGCTGGCGGAGCACATGCTGATCGTCGGCGTGCAAAATCCGGCCGGCGAAATTCACTACCTCGCGTGCGCCTTCCCGTCGGCCTGCGGCAAGACCAATCTCGCGATGCTGATTCCGCCGGCGAGCCAGAAGGGCTGGAAGGTCTGGACGCTCGGCGACGACATCGCCTGGATGCACCTCGGCCCCGACGGCAAGCTCCGCGCGATCAATCCCGAAGCAGGCTACTTCGGCGTCGTGCCGGGCACCAACCCGCAGACCAACCGCAACGCCTACGAGATGATCGGCAAGGACACGATCTTCACCAACGTCGCGCTCAGCTCCAACAACGACCCGTGGTGGGAAGACAAGGGTGAAGGCGCGCCGGTGACGGACTGGGTCGGCCGCCCTTACACGGCCGCGAACGGCCCCGCCGCCCACCCGAACTCGCGCTTCACGGTCTCCGCGAAGCAAAACCCGAGCTATTCGAAGCTGGCCGAAGCGCCGGAAGGGGTGCCGATCTCGGCGCTGGTGTTCGGCGGCCGCCGCCGGGAGCTTGCACCGCTCGTGTACCAGGCCAAGAACTGGGCGCACGGCGTGCTCGTCGGGGCGAGCGTGGCTTCCGAGACCACCGCGGCCGCGACCGGCAAGGTCGGCGTGGTGCGCCGCGACCCGATGGCCATGAAGCCGTTCTGCGGCTACAACTACGGCGACTACTGGGCGCACTGGCTCTCCTTCGCCAAGCGCTCGCAGAGCCTGCCGAAGATCTTCCACGTCAACTGGTTCCGCCGCGACGCGAACGGCAAGTTCCTCTGGCCGGGGTTCGGCGAGAACCTGCGGGTGCTGCGCTGGATCATCGACCGTTGCGACGACAAGGTCGGCGCCGTCGAAACGCCGATCGGCTACTTGCCGAAGCCCGGCGACATCGACGTGAAGGGCCTCGACGTGTCGAACGGCACGCTCGAGCAGCTGCTCGCCGTCGACCGCGGGCAGTGGCGCGCGGAGATGGAGCACATCGCCGAGTACTTCGCCGAGTTCGGCGACCGCCTCCCCAAGGAGCTCGAGGCCGAGCACCAGAAGGTGTTGGGCGCCCTCGCCGAACGCTCGGAGTCCCCGTTCCGGCCGGCGCGCTCGTCTTTGCGCCGGCCGTTTGGGTGTCGTGGTTGCGGCGGCCGCACCTCGAAGGGTCTTCCCGAGACACGCCGGAAGACCATCCATGGGGCTCCTCGCCGCACATCGGCCCGCCATGGATGGCGGGCATGCCGGAATTGCAGGAGCAAATTCCGGCCCTGTGCGGCGACGGTCTCGGGGAACACCGTTCGAGGTGCGGCCGCCGCGATTTAGCGGATCGCGCGGCCAAAGTGAGACGAGTCAAACGCGAG
>DASUFK010000398.1:0-19743 GCA_036274615.1 Gammaproteobacteria bacterium
GGCTACATCCACCGCATCGGCCGCACCGGGCGCGCGGGACGCACGGGCCACGCGATCCTGTTCGTGATGCCGCGCGAGCTCCGCATGCTCGCGGCGATCGAGCGCGCCACGCGCCAGAAGGTAACGCGCATGAACATGCCCACGCATGCGGACGTGGTCGACAAGCGCGCGACGCAGTTCAAGCAGACGATCAGCGACGTAATCGCCGGGCAGGATCTCGGGTTCTTCAACGAGCTCGTCGCGAGCTATGAGCAAGAGCACGGCAAAGATGCGCGAGAGGTCGCCGCGGCGCTCGCCTATCTCGCGCAGAAGGACCGGCCGCTGCAGCCGCCGCGCGATCCACTACGGCGCGACAAGCCAAGGTTCGACCGGACGCAGCTCGACGAACCGGAGCGCGAACGCCCGCGGCGCGAGCGCCAGCGCCCCGACACGGTTCTCGATGCGCCGCCGCCAACGCGAACCGGCGCCATGCCGCCCGGAGCCGGCACCCTCCCCCCGGGCGCACCGTCGCACAAGCCCCGCAAGGAGCGCGCGCGTTCCGGCTTCCCGCCCCAGGGCCAGGTGCGCTACCGCCTCGAAGTCGGCCACGATCACGGCGTTCAGCCGGGCAACATCGTGGGCGCGATCGCCAACGAAGCCGGCATCGACTCCGCGCACATCGGCCGCATCGAGATCTTCGATGCGTACTCCACCGTGGATCTACCCGAGGGCATGCCGAAGGAGATCTACAAGCACCTGCGCAACGTGTGGGTCAGCGGGCAGAAGCTCGCGATCAGCGTGGAGCGCGCTCCCACAGCCGCCGCCAGCCGTCCTCACCGAGGGCGTTGAGCTTGGTCACGTTGTTCGCGCCGATCTCGTGCACGCCCGGCAACGTCTCGACGGCGCGCGTCACGCTCGCTTCGCGCAGCAAGTGCAACATCGGATACGGCGAGCGGTTGGTGTAGTTCTCCACGGCATTCGGTGCAGTGCCGGCAAATTGGTAGGCCGGATGAAAGCTCGCTACTTGAATCTCGCCCTCGAGCCCGAGCGCGGCGACGATCGCGTCGGCTTCGTCGAGAAATTGGTTGTAGTCGTCGAAGGCGACGAGCGCGTGCGGGTGAATCAACAAGGTGGTCTCGAGTTGCAACGGGTCCGCCGCGTGCAAGTGATCGAGCTCCTCCACGAGATCCTGCGCGAGACCTGCCGCCGACGTCTGCAAGCTCACGCGATAGCGAACCTGATCCCGCGAATACGCGCGCTCCGCGAACGGACACAGCCCCAGGCCGATCACGGCCTTCTCGAGCCACTCGCGCGTGGCCTCGACGACGCCGGTGACGTCGATGTCGGGCCCGGAGCTCAGCGCTTCGCCGCCGGGAGCAACGGCTCCTGCGGCGCCGGCACGCGCTGGTCGACGGCGTTCAGCATGAAGCCCACCTTGAAGTACTCGCCCATGATCGACATGAGCTCGATCGTCTGCTGCTTGCCCCACGCGGCGATCATCCTGTTCCACAGCTCGTTGCTCACGTGATGCTCGCGATAGAGCGTGCGGCCGAACGTGATGAACGCGGCGTCCTTCTCGGAGAGCCCCTTCACGTCCTTGTTGAACTTCACCACATCGATCACGTTTTGCTCGAGGCCCTGCCGCGCCCCGTACGGCTCGTGCATGGTCCACTCGAACTGCTGGTCGATCTCGCGCGCGATGATGAGCACCGCGAGCTGAAAGTTGCGTGCGCCCACCGGGCTCTTCTCGCCGGTGGGGATACCGAGCTCGGCGGCCGGCGGGGCGAAAATCGTGACGTGCGTGGGGCCGGGCCCGGCCTTGAAGTTGGGCAGCCGGTCCGCGAGGCGCTTCTGCCCGGCCTCGTCGAGGTCCTGCAGCGTGATCGGAGGGAGCCGCGACAGCGTCGTGGGATTGATCTCCGGAGGCAACGCCTGCTGGGCGTGAGCGACGACGGGCAACGAGGCGAGCAACGGAAGCAGCCAACGGACGCGCATGAGCTTTCCCCCAACAACGATGCGACCGATCGTAGCACGGGCACGATGTGGCACGGATCGTGTAGCGAACCACGCTCACCCCGCTCACACCCCGAGGAGGCATCATGAGCCCGAACAACTTCACCGCAAAGGCCTACCTCATGGAAGGCTGCCCCTTCTCCTTCAAGTTCCTGACGTTCATGTCCGAAGCAGACTTGCTCGACCGCATCGAGATCGTCCGTCTGAATCCACGTGGTCCGAACTTCCAAGCCGAGAAGGACAAGCTCGGCAAGAAACTCGGCAAGGCCGCATCGTTCCCTGTCGTCGAGGTAGAGCCGGACCAGTACATGGCGGATTCCGACCGGCTCATCGACCGTTACGCGCGCCAGGCCGGCCTGAATTCCGATTCGTTGCCGGTGCTGTCCTTCTATAAGGAGACGATCTTCCCGAAGCTCATCGAGCTCCATCAGATCAAGCACCCGAAGACGGCGCAGAGCGCGTAAGCTCGCGTGTCGATTCGCGCCGGGCTGGTTCGTCGTATGGATAGAGCTGGCCAATTCGGCCGGCCGATAACCCGAGGAGATTCGCCATGCCCAGCACCATCCGCCTGCACCGCGTGCTTCGTTCCACGCCCGACCGCGTCTATCGCGCGTTCACCACCGCCGATGCGATGGCCAAGTGGCTGCCGCCGAACGGCTTCACCTGCCACGTCGAGCACATGGACGCCAAGGTGGGCGGCACGTTCAAGATGTCGTTCACGAACTTCAGCTCCGGCAACTCGCATTCGTTCGGCGGCAAGTACCTCGAGCTCGTGCCGGGCCAGCGGGTGCGCTACACCGACGTATTCGACGATCCCAATCTGCCGGGCGAGATGGTCACCAGCGTGACGCTCAAGAAGGTGGTGGTGGGCACCGAGATCAACATCACGCAGGAAGGCGTGCCCGACGCGATTCCGGCCGAGGCGTGCTATCTCGGCTGGCAGGAGTCGCTGGCGCTGCTCGCGATGCTGGTGGAGCCCGAGATCCCGGGGTGACCATTGAAGGCGCGCCATGCCCGCGGCGAGGTAGGCGACTCAGTCGTGCCTCAACACCTCGGCGGGCGTGGTGCGCGCCGCCCGCAGCGTCTGGCCGGCCACGGCGACCCACGCGATCAGCACGGTGGTCGCCACCGAGGCGACGAACGGCCAGGGCGTGAGCGCAATCGACTGGCCGAACTGATTCAAGTAAGCGCGCGCCGCGAAGTACGCGGCGGGCCACGCCAGCAAGTTCGCGGCGAGCACCGGCCAAGAGAAGCTCGCGAGCAATAGCCGGATCATCTGCGAAGTGCTGCCGCCGAGCGTCTTGCGCACGCCGATCTCGCGCCGGCGGCGGCCCGCGACGAACGTGGCCATGCCGAACAGCCCGGCGATGCAGATCGCGAAGGCCGTCACCGAAAGTGTGGTGAACAGCCGGCTGATCCGCTCGTACTGCGCGTACGAGCTCTCGAACACTTCGTCTAGGAAGCGCCGGCGGATCGCGACGTTCGGCGCGAGCTCCTTCCAGGTGCGATCGATGCCGGTGAGCGCTGCGTCGACGTCCACCGCGCGGAAGCGCGCGACCGTCAACCCGAGGTCGTTCGACAGCGTATACATCGCGCCCGCCGTCGTGACGGGCGCCTTGAAGAAGCTGAACACGCGCTCCTGCACCACTCCCACGATGCGCAGCGGCCGTGCCTGCGCCGCCGCGCCGGGAATCGGCGGCGCCGGGCGGTACAGCAGCTTGTCGATGGCCTGCTCGGGCGTGAGGCCTAGCCCTGCCACGAAGGCCGTGTCGACCACGATGTTCACCGGCTGCGGCGGCTCGGGCGGGCTTGGGGGCGCAGCTCCTGCCGGCGCCGGCTGGCCGGAGTTTGCGGCAGGCGCCGCGGGCGTGGCGGGCGGCGGGCGCGGCAAGTCCTCGCCGTGCTCGCGATCGAATACTCGGCCGGCGACGAGCGCCACGTCGAACACGTCGAAGAAGTCGAACCCTACGGGCCTCGTCACGACCGTCTTCCCCGGCCCCTGCGGATTCGGGTCTTCGGTCACCGTCGTCATCATCAGCGATTCCCACGGCGTGCCTTGAACCTCGGTCACGCCCCGAACCTGCGGCAGCGACTCGAGCCGCTCGCGCAACGTCTGCATGGTTACGTTGGTGGTGCGCGGGGCGTTCTCGATGATGAGCAGCGGATCGGGGATCGCGCGCAACGCGGTGCGGCGCATGTCGGCGTTCTGCAGCGCGATCACCGTGACCGTGATCAACAGGAAGCTCGCGATCGCGAATTGGCCGCCCACGAGCAACGTCGAGAACAGCGGCGAGCCGAGCCGAGCCTGCGCCGTGGCGAGCGCGATCACCGGACGCACGCGCGATAGCGCGAACGCTGGATACGCTCCGGCCGCGAGCGTGACGGCCGCGGCGAGCCCCGCGAGCGCGGGCCACACTTCGAGGCTGCCGAAGAACGTAGTGTCGACCTCGGCGCCGAGCAGCGCCTTCACGAGCGGCTGGAGCACGACGAAGGCCGCGAGCGCCAGCACGAGCGACGCGGCTACGAGCAGTCCCGCCTCGAACAAGCTCTGCGCGGCAACCTGCCGCGGCGCCGCGCCGATCGCCTTGCGAACGCCGATCTCGCGCACACGCCGCGCCGCGCGAGCCGTGGCCAGATTCGCGTAGTTCACGCACGCCACGCCGAGCACGAGTCCGCCGAGCAGCAACAGCACGGACTCGAACGATAGGCCCGTGTCGAAGAAGTCGTCCGTGCCGCTCAAGAGCTTGCCCACGGGCACCAAGCCGAACGTGTAGTCGTTGGTCTTCAGCAAATCGGCCGGCACGTGGCGCCCGGCGAAGCTCTGGAGCTGCGCCGCCATCGATGCCGCCGACACGCCGCCGGAAGCGGGCAAGTAGAGGTACGTGATCGCGTTGCCGAACTGGAACCAGCTCCCGCCGCCGAACGGCCGGCCGCGCACCGCCTCCAGCACGTCGCGCGACGCGAGCAAGTCGAACGACAGCGACGCGCTCGCCGAACGGCCGAAGTGCGACGGCTCCGGGATCGCGTCGATCACGCCCGTGACGGTGGCGTCGACCTTGTTGCCGATCACCACGCTCTTGCCGATCGGGTTGTCGGCGCCGAACAAGCGACCGGCGGCGTCGCGCGTGAGGATCACGCTGCGCGGCGCCGCGAGCACCGAGCCCGAGTCGCCTGCCACGAACGGCAGATCGAACATCTCGAGGAACTCGGGGTCCACGGCCACGCCGAAGAGCCGCACGGCGTTCGGGCCGCTCGCCACCATTGTCGCGCGGTCGATGACGAGCGCTTGCGAGACCTTGATCTTCGGGTAGTCGGCGCGAAGGTTCTCCGCGGCCGGCTCCGGCGCGCGCGGCAGATTGGTCAAGCCGGAGCCGTTGTCCTTGTTCTTCACGGTCGCCGTGAGCACGTAGATGTCCGCCGCTTTCGGGAAGTACTGTTCGGCCGTGCCCCAGAAGTGGACGAACGCGTAGGCCGTGACGAAGCAAACGAGCCCCACGGCGAGGGTGATCACGTTGATGGCCGAAGCCAACGGCGCGCCGCGGAGATTCCGGAACGCCACGGCGAAGTAGTGTCGGACCATGCGGACGCCCTTCGCGCTCGTGCGGCGCGCCGGTTGCGGATGAAGGAGGATTCTACGTGCGTGGCACGTGCCTTGCACCGCGATCTAGAAGTGTCGCCTTGGAGGAATCATGGCCGCGCCGCAGCCTCCCATCGAACCGATGCTCGCGAAGCTCGCGGACGGGCTGCCGCCGGAAGGCGAAGTCCTCTACGAGCCCAAATGGGACGGCTTCCGGGCGCTCGTGTTCAAGAGCGCGGGCGGCGTGTACCTGCAGAGCCGCGACCTCCGGCCGCTCGACCGGTACTTCCCCGATCTTCACGAAGCCCTACAGAAGCTGCTGACGAAGAGCTGCGTGCTCGACGGCGAGATCGTGATCGCAACGTCGAGCGGGCTCGATTTCGATGCGCTCCAGCTGCGTCTCCATCCCGCCGCCTCGCGCGTGGCCAAGCTTGCGAAGGCCACGCCGGCGGCATTCGTGGCGTTCGACCTGCTCGGGATCGGCCGCAGGAGCCTCATGGGCCTGCCGCAAACGAAACGCCGCGCGCTGCTCGTGGAGTGCTTCGGGGACGCGAAGCCGCCGCTCTATATAACTCCGGCCACTCGCTCGCGCGCGACCGCGCTCGAATGGCTCGAGCGTTTCGAGGGCGCGGGGCTCGATGGCGTGGTGGCGAAGCCGGGCTCGCTTCCCTATCAACCCGGCAAGCGCGCGATGATCAAGGTAAAGCACGCGCGCACCGCCGACTGCGTGGCGGCCGGTTTTCGGTGGCACAAGACGGAGCGCGACGCGATCGGATCGCTGCTGCTCGGCCTCTACGACAACTCGGGCGTGCTGCAGCATGTGGGCGTGACGTCGTCGTTCACGATGACCAAGCGCAAGGCGCTCGTGAAGGAGCTCGCGCCGCTGAGGCGCGACGCGATGCGCAAGCACCCCTGGCGCGAGTGGGCCGGCGCGGCGGCCGATTCGAGCCGCATGCCGGGGGCGCACAGCCGCTGGAGCGCCAACAAGGACCTCTCGTGGGAGCCGTTGCGCCCGGAGCGCGTCTGCGAGGTGAAGTACGACCATCTGCAGGGCAACCGCTTCCGCCATGCGGCGACGTTTTTGCGCTGGCGGCCGGACAAGCGCCCGGAGGACTGCCGCTACGACCAGCTCGAGGCGACGGCGCCGTACGAGCTCGCGAACGTGCTCGCGTCCGGGTCCCACGCCGCCTGAAGCGGCTCGCCGCCCAAGGGCACGCGCTTCTCGAAAACCCGCTTGCAGGATTGCTTCGGCCGAGCCTCGTGCATTAGGGTGGTCACCGCATGAACGGCCTGATCGGCAAGCTGCTCGAACGCCGCATCCCGCAATACCTGGTCGTCTACATCGGCGTCGCCTGGGGCATCATGCAGTTCACGCAGCTGATCGTGGACGTGTTCCTGTTCTCCCCGCACTGGATCAAGATCGTGATCTTTGCGTCGGCGATGCTCTGGCCGGCGTATCTCGTCGTCGTATACCGGCATGGCCGACCGGGCGCCGATTCCTGGGGCCTTCCGGAGAAGATCGGCATTCCGGTCAACTTGCTGCTCGCGTTCGGCGCGCTCTTCGTCATCTTCCGTGGACAGGACCTCGGCGCCGCCACCACGAGCATCAAGGTGGCCGACGAAACCGGCAACGTCGTCGAGCGCAAGATCGCCAAGCAGGAGTTTCGCAAACGTACGGTGCTCTTCAACTTCGACGGCGCCGGCCTCACCGACGACGATCTCTGGTTGACGGGCTTCATCCCCGACGCCGTCTACATCGACATGCTCGGCAACGACTTTTTCGAGCCCGTGGGCCCCGATCAGTTCATCGAGAAGCTCCGCCGCGCGGGCTATCCAAAGCTGCGCAACGTGCCGCTCGCGCTCAAGCGCGAAGTGGCGAACGGGCTGCACGCCGATTGGATCTTCTCGGGCACGGTCGGCCGCGAGGGCCAGAACTACACCGCCACCGTGAGCCTCTACCGCGCCGGCGACGGCGGACGTGTGTCCGAGGACTCGTACGTCGCGGACAAGCTTTACGACCTCGTGGACCGGATCAGCGCCGATCTGCGGAGCCATCTCGAGATCCCCGATCGCAAGGACGTACCGGACCTGCCCGTCGGGGAGTACTTCACGAGCAACGACAGCGCGCTCAAGGCTTACGGACAGGCACGCGATTTCATCGTCGACAACGACTGGAGCTCGGCGCTCGCGCTGCTGCAACAAGCCGTCACGGCCGACCCCACGTTCGCCCTCGCGCAGCAGTACCTTTCGTCGGGGCTGCTGCTCAACAACCGCAGCGCCGAGGCTCTCGTGCCCATTCGCGCGGCGCTCACGAACGTGTATCGCCTGCCGGAGCGCGCGCAGTTCATCGTGAAGTCGGACTACTTCGCCATCACGCAAGACCTCGACAAGGCGTTCGGCGTGATCGAGATGTGGGCGGAGCTCTATCCCGAGGACCTGTTGGCGCTGCAGGCCTTGTTCAACGTGCAGATCGCCAAGAACCAGCGCGTCGAAGCGATTGCGACGCTCGAGAAGATCTACGCCCTCGACTCCGGCATGGCCAACGTGCTCAAGCAGATCGCGGCGCTACAGAGCGCGCGGGGTGACTTCGCGGCGGCGCGCGACGCGCTGCGCCGCTACGTCGAACGCTTTCCGGACGACTACACGGGACTGTCGAGCCTCGCGAGCATCGAGCTCAACATGGGCGAGCTCGACGCCGCGCGACGATCCCTCGACAAGGCGCTGTTGCTCGAGCCCGCGAACACGAATCTCATGATCGGCCGCGCGCAGCTCGAGCATCGCGCCGGCAACTTCACCGCCGCGGAATCCGGGCTCCGCGCCGCGCTCGCGGCCTCGGCATCGGCTCGCGACCGGGCGAACGCCTGGGGCGGGCTGCACTTCTTCTATCGCGTGCAGGGCATGAGCACGCCGGCGTTCGACGCGCTCGCGCACCGCATCGAGGAGACGGCAACGTTCCAAGCGCCCCTGCAGATCGCGGCGCTCAGGCTCAACAACCTCGATGCCTATTTCGAGACGGGCCGCGAAACCGAGGTGCGGAAGATCCTCGACGAGTACGCGGGCCAGCTGCTCGGGGGGGCGAGCACCCTCGCCGCGCTCGCAGAGGTGGAGCTCGCAATCACGTCCCGCGACATCCCCGCCGCGGAGGCGATGCTCGCCAACGTCGAGTCGATGATCGAAGCGAACCAGCTCGAGGCCTATCGGAGCCAGGCCGTGACCCTGGGCGCGCGGCTCGCGGGGCTCAAGGGCGACTGGGAGCGCGACTTGGCGCTGCGTAAGGATTACCTGAGCGCCAATCCCACCGATCCGCTCGTGCACACCGGAATGGCGGAAGCCTTGCGTCATCTCGGCCGTCTCCCGGACGCCGAGAAGGAAGTGCGGTTCACGTTGCAGCGGATTCCCGCGAGCGCGCCCGGGTACGTGGAGCTCGCCCGCGTGCTCGAGGCGCGCGGCGACGTCGCCGGCGCCCGCACGGCGGTCGAGCGCGCGCTCACGATCTGGTCGCGAGCCGAACCGGACTACAAGCCGGCGGCGGAAGCGAAGACGCTGCTCGAGACGCTGGCGGCTCGCTAGCTTCCGGCCGCAACCGCATCCGGCCGAGAGCTCGCCGCTGTAACCTTTTCGGCCGCGCGGCCATCTATGCCGACATGCGGTACGCAGTTGTGATCGAACAGGGCTTGCTGGGTTTCAGCGCCTACGTGCCCGACCTCCCAGGCTGCGTCGCCGCCGGCAGCACGCGCGACCAAGTCGTCCGCGAGATCCACGGTGCGATCGAGGCCCACATCGAGGCATTGAGGAACGACGGCCGCCCGATTCCCGCCCCTGCCTTCAGCATCGAGTTCGTGGACGTGGCAGCTGAGATCGAGGCGGTCCGGGTACCGCTTGCGCTCGCCGTCAACGGATCAGGGAGCTCCGCTCCTCGGGGCTGATGCACTTCGAGAGCTGCCCGTAGTCCGACCAGACGCGCTTCTTGCCGTCGGGCATCACCAGCACCGTGCCTTGCAGCACTTGGCCGGTCACGGCCGAACCCGGCGGTGGGGCGGCGGCGCCATCCGCCTTGGGGAGCGTTCGCTGAGAGGCCGCTCCCTCCTTCGTTGCGAAGCCGCAGATCTCGAGCGCTCCGCCCGGCTTCAAGAAGTCCGGGCCGAGGCCCAAGCGCTCGAGCTGAGTCGTGCTCGGGCCGTCGACGGCCCACCGCCGCGTCTGCCCGGTCGCTAGCTTTTCGTCGAGAAAGATCACGCTGTGCGGATTCACGCGCTCGAACCGCACCACCGTGCCCTTCACCCAGAGAGGCGCGCTCACGTCGAACGAAGCAAGCGAGTGATGCGCCAGCGAGCTCGCGCTGAACAAAACACTCGCCAATACGAGAAGAGCGCGCTGTGACAGTCGTCGACTCATGCTCGGCTCCCGGCTTATCTCTACGTCTGTAGACGTATGATATCGACGGATGTAGAGATGTCAATCGCCCGCGGAGGAGTACCATCCGAAAATCGCGCGGTGTTTCGGAGGGAACAGACATGAAGCCAGTGCTCTACACGCTTGGCGGGCTCACGCTCGCATTGGGCCTTTCGCTCCCCGGTCCGAGCTTCGCGCAGTCCTGCACAAGTTTGAAGAACGCGAGCTTCACGAACACGAAGATCGACAGCGTCGAGGACGTCCGGCCGAATCCCACCTGGGCCTTCCCGCCGTCGATGTTCAACGCGCTCGCTGCGAACGATCCCACAGGCACGCTGAGCGTCGCTCAGCCGTTCTGCCGCGTCACCGGCACGATCGAGGCGGAGATCAAGTTCGAGCTCTGGTTGCCGGTGAACTGGAACGGCAAGTACCAGCAAGTGGGCAACGGCGGCTACTCCGGCGCGCTCAACTACCCGACGATGGGCGGTGCGCTCGCGAAGGGCTACGCCACCGCGTCGAGCGACCTCGGCCACGTGAGCAAGAACGCGTTCGAGACCGACTGGATGGTCGGCCACAAGCAGCGCATCGTCGATTTCGGTTTACGCGCGCATCACCTCGTGAGCGAGGTCTCGAAGCAGGTCGTCGACGCCTACTACGCCAAGGCGCCGACGCGCTCCTACTTCGTCGGCTGCTCGTCGGGCGGCTGGCAGGCGCTCACCGAGATCCAGAATTATCCCGGCGACTTCGACGGCGTCGTGGCCGGCGCGCCCGCGCACAATTTCGTCCGGCTCAACCTGCGCGGCACCGCCACCTCGCAGCTCGCGCTCGCGAAGCCTGAAGGCGATTTGACCCCGGCGCTCGCCAAGCTGGTAGCCGCAGCCGCGCTGAAGAAGTGCGACTCGGAAGACGGCGTCGCCGACGGCATGATGAGCCATCCACTCCAGTGCGACTTCGATCCGAAGCAACTGCAGTGCAAGTCCGGCGAGAGCTCGGACACTTGCCTCACGCCGGCGCAGGTCGCGCGCGTCAAAGCACTCTACGGTCCCCTCAAGTCGAAAGGCGGGATGGATCTCTATCCCGGCCCCACGATCTCGGCCGCGCTGAACGCCGCGCCGGCGCCCAACCCCGATGCTCCGGCGCTCGGCGCGGCGCTCGCGAACGCTCTCCACGAGCTCGGCTACACGGCGTCACCGACGCTCGCCACGTTCGACGCCGACAAGGACATCCCGGCCATGGACGAGCTCATGAACCCCGTGATGTCGGCCGTGAACCCGGATCTCTCCAAGTTCAAGGCGCGCGGCGGCAAGGTGATCGCGTGGCACGGCTGGAGCGACGCGGGCATCTCCCCGTACAACACGATCCATTATTACGACACGGTCAAGGCGAAGACCGGCGGCATCGACGACTTCTATCGGATCTTCTTCGTGCCGGGCATGGGCCATTGCGGCGCGGACGCCACCGGGCCCGACAAGTTCGACGCCGTGGCGGCGCTCGAGAATTGGGTCGAGAAAGGCATGGCGCCGACGCGGATCGAGGCCGTGCAGCGCACCGACGGCAAGGTCACGCGCTCGCGGCCGCTCTGCAAGTATCCGGAGGTCGCCAAGTACGACGGCAAGGGCAACGCGGACGACGCGCGGAGCTTCACCTGCGCGGCCCCCTAGCGCCGCACCGAGCGCCCGCCGCACGACCCTGAGCGCACGGGGAATTCTCGCCCCCGGTGTCGCGGGGCTGGTATTGTGCGTGCGAAATGACGACCCGTACTCCCGCAGCCGCCCTGCTCGGCCTGCTTTGCGCCGCCTGCAGCCAACCCACTCCTCCGCCCGAGGCTCCGCCCGCCGTCGAGGTGGCGCGGCCGCTCGCACGGCAAGTCACCGACTGGGACGACTATTCCGGCCGCTTCGAAGCGCTCGACTGGGTCGAGATCCGGCCCCGCGTGTCGGGCGCCATCCAATCGGTCAACTTCGAGGACGGCGACCTCGTCAAACAGGGGCAGCTGCTGTTCGTCATCGACCCGCGGCCCTATGCCGCGGAGCTCGCGCGCGCCAAGGCCGCTGTCGCCGGCGCTCGGGCCCAGCTCGCGAACGCCGACGCCGAGCTCAAGCGGGCCGAGGCGCTGGTCACGGACCAGCTCGTGAGCAAGACCCAGCTCGACCTGCGTGCCGCGGCGCAGCTCAAGGCGGCGGCCGATCTCGCAGCGGCCGAGGCCGCGGTGCAGGCGCAGGACCTGAACCTGTCGTTCACGCGCGTGACCGCGCCGCTCTCGGGGCGCGTGTCGTACCGGCGGCTCGCACCGGGCAACATCGTCGCGGCCGACACCACGGTGCTCACCACGATCGCGACGGAGGACCCGATCCGGTTCGTGTTCGACGCGCCCGAGGCCGCGCTCCTCAAGTACCGGCGCGAGGCCGGCGGCGCGCGCGAAAGCCGCGTCGACATCAAGCTCCAGGACGAGTCCGAGTACCGCTGGAAGGGCCACGTGGACTTCCTCGACAACGCGTTCGACCGCGCTTCGGGCACGATCCGCGCACGCGCCGTGGTCGCGAATCCCGACGGCTTCATCACGCCGGGCATGTTCGGCCAGATGCGGCTCTACGCCGTGAAGCCGTTCGACGCGCTGCTGGTGCCGGACCAGTCGATCGTCACCGATCAGACGCGCCAGATCGTGTACGTCGTGGACGCCCAGGGCACGGTCGGGCAGAAGGTGGTGCAGCCGGGCCGGCTCATCGACGGGCTGCGGGTGGTCCGCGAAGGCATCGGCCCGGACGACCGCGTGATCATCAGCGGCGTGCAGCGCGCTCGCCCCGGGCGCAAGGTCACCATCAAGGAAGGCGCGGTCTCCGCGTTCCCCACGGGCGTGTCGCGCGGCGAGGACAGCACGCTGTCGCTGCCCACGGGCGGCCGCTAGGGCGCGCGCCGTGAAGTTCTCGCATTTCTTCATCGATCGGCCGATCTTCGCGGCCGCCGTGAGCGTGGTGATCACGCTCGTGGGCCTCATCGCCTATCTCACGCTGCCCGTGGACCAGTACCCCGCGATCGCGCCACCCACGGTGAGCGTGAACGCGCTCTACCCCGGCGCCACCGCGGAGGAGATCGCAGACACGGTGGCCGCGCCGCTCGAGCAGCAGATCAACGGCATCGCCAACATGCTGTACATGTCCTCGTCGTCGACCGGCGAGGGGCGCGTGACGATCACCACCACCTTCAAGAACGGCACCAATGTCGACATCGCGCAGGTCGACGTGCAGAACCGGATTCAATCCGTGCTGCCGCAGTTGCCGCAGGAGGTCCGCGACCTCGGCATCACGGTGCGCAAGGGCAATACCGACATCCTGCTGATCATCCACATGTTCACGCCCGACGGGAGCGTGGACCGCAAGTACATCGCGAACTACGCGAACCTGCAGGTGCGCGAGCGGCTATTGCGCACGCCGGGCGTGGGCGACGTGAACGTCAACGCGGCGCGCGACTACGCGATGCGCGTGTGGATCGACCCGGAGAAGGCCGCGGCCCGCAACCTCACCGTGCAGGAGATCGTGGCGGCGCTGCGCAACAACAACCTGCAAGTGGCCGGCGGCTCGATCGGCTCGCCGCCGTTCAACGACAATCCGGCCGCATACCAGCTCAACGTGCGCGCGCAAGGCCGCCTCGACACGCCCGAGCAATTCGAGGAGTCGATCATCAAGCGCGACGAGCAAGGCCGGGTCACGCGCATCGGCGACGTGGCGCGCGTGGAGCTCGGCGCGCAGAACTACGCGGTGAACGCCTACAAGAGCCTCGAGCCGGCCGTGTCGCTGTCGGTGCAGCAGGCGCCGAACACCAACGCGCTCGAGACCTGGGACAACGTGCGCGACACGATGGAGGAGCTCGAGAAGGAGTTTCCCCCCGGCGTGGCCTACGAGATCATCTACGCGCCCGTGTCGTTCACGCGCGCGGCCGTCGACGCGGTGCAGGAGACGCTGCTCGAGGCCATGATCCTCGCGGTGATCGTGGTGGTGCTGTTTCTGCAGCGCTGGCGCACCGCCGTGATCCCGCTGCTCGCGATCCCGATCTCGCTGATCGGCACGCTCGCGGTGATGTCGCTGTTCGGCTTCTCGCTCAACAACCTGTCGATGTTCGCGCTCGTGCTCTCGATCGGCATCGTGGTCGACGACGCGATCGTGGTGGTGGAGAACGCCGAGCGGCACCTGCGCGCCGGCATGGAGCCGCGCGCCGCGGCGCATCTCACGATGGACGAGGTCGGCGGCGCGCTGATCGGCATCGCGCTCGTGCTCGTGGCCGTGTTCGTGCCCACCGCGTTCATGGGCGGCATCACGGGCGAGTTCTACAAGCAGTTCGCGCTCACGATCGCGTCGGCGACGGCCATCTCGCTGATCGTGTCGCTCACGCTATCGCCGGCGCTGGCCGCGGTGATCTTGAAGCCGCACGATGCGACGGCGGTGCGCACCGGCGTCGGCCGGCGCCTCTACGCGCTCGGCGAGCGCGCCAACGCCTGGCTCGAACGCACGAGCGCGGGCTACGGGCGTCTCACCGGCGGCCTGCTGCGCCGGAGCGCCGTGCTGTTCGTGCTCTACGTGGGATTGCTCGCGCTCACGGGCTGGCGGGTGATGGACACGCCGCGCGGCTTCATCCCGAGCCAGGACCAGAACAACGTGGCGCTGTCGGTCACGATGCCGCCCGGCACGAGCCTCGCGCGCACCGACGCGCTCGTGCAGCAGATCATTCCGATCGTGCTCGGCACGCCGGGCGTGGCATCCGCGTCGGTTTACTCCGGCATGGACGGCACCACGTTCAGCAACGCCACGAACTCGGGCCAGATGTGGGCGATCTTCGACCCGTTCGAGGTGCGCATCCCGAAGCACCAGACGGCCGCGTCGATCTCGGCGGACCTGCGCAAACGGCTGTCGGGCATCACGGGCGCCGAGATCCGCATCGTGAACCCCGGCTCCGTGCGCGGCCTGGGCAACAACGGCGGCTTTCGCTTGATGATCGAGGACCGCGGCGGTCTCGGCTATCGCGCGCTCGAGGACGCCGTGCAGCAGCTCACCGAGGCCGCCACCGCCGATCCCGCGATCTCGCTCGCCTTCAGCAACTTCAACACCCGCAACCCCACGCTCGACGCCGTGGTCGACCGCGACAAGGCGGAGATGCTCGGTGTGCCGGTGCGCAACGTGTTCGCCACGCTGCAGACCTACCTCGCCGGCTCGTACGTCAACAACATCAATCTGCTCGGCCACACGTTCCAGGTGATCGCCCAGGGCGACGCGAACTATCGCCAGGACGAAGCCTGGATCGGCGGGCTCAAGACGCGCTCCGCGTCCGGCGCGATGGTGCCGCTCGACGCGCTCGCCACGCTGCGCCCGTCGACCGCGCCGTATCGCGTGCTGCGCTACAACCTCTATCCCGCGGCCGACATCCAGGGCGACACGTCACCCGGTTACTCCTCGGGCCAAGCGATCGAGGCCATGGAGCGGCTCGCGAGCGAGATCCTGCCGGCGGGCATGTACCTCGAATGGACCGACATCGCGTATCAGCAGCGGATCTCGGGGAACGCCGGCGGCCTCGCGTTCGCGCTCGGCGTGGTGTTCGTGTTCGTGTTCCTGGCCGCGCTCTACGAGAGCCTCACGCTGCCGCTGGCGGTGATCCTCATCGTGCCGATGTGCCTGCTCGCCGCGATCCTGGGCGTGAATCTCCGCGGGCTCGACAACAACATCCTCACGCAGATCGGCATGGTGGTGCTGATCGGCCTCGCGGCGAAGAACGCGATCCTGATCGTGGAGTTCGCGCGCCAGGGCGAGGAGCACGGGCTGTCGCCCGTGGACGCTGCGATCGCGGCCGCCAAGACCCGGCTGCGGCCGATCCTGATGACCTCCGCCGCGTTCATCTTCGGCGTGATCCCGCTCGCGTTCGGCAGCGGGCCGGGCGCGGAGCTGCGCCAGGCGCTCGGCGTGGCGGTGTTCTACGGCATGATCGGCGTGACGGTGTTCGGCCTGGTGTTCACCCCGGCGTTCTACGTGCTGTGCCGGCGGATCGCGGGCGCGCGGGTGCCGCGCGTGCGCATCGCGCAGTAAGATGGCGCCCATGAAGCGTCCCTCCCTCGTCGCGCGCGCTTTCGCCGCGCTGTTCCTCGGAGCGCTCGGGCCGAGCGCGTACGCCTGCAACACGCCGGCGCTGGTCGCCATTCCGGCCAAGGACAAGATCGGCAACCAGGCCGACGCAATCCGGTCCGCCACCGGCGAATACTTCCAGCAGATGCAGGCCTATGTCGCGTGCATCCAGGCCGAGCTCGCGGACGCGGGCGGGGACAAGGCGCCGCCGGTGCAGAGGGCGGCGCTCATTGCGCGCAACAACGCCGCGGTGGCCGAGGCCACCGCCGTCAAGAAGCTGTTCGACGCGAACGTCGGTGCCGCTCCCCCTGCAACGCTCGCTCCGCAGAGCGACGTGGCGGCGCGCAAATTCATCGAGACCGTGTCGAAGGGCGCGCCGGACTACACCGTGATGTCGAGCGAGCTCACGGACTCGATTCGCGCGCAGCTCGCCGAGATCCAGAAGTCGCTCACCAACATGGGGGCGGTCCGGAGCGTCGAGCTCCGCGGCGTCGACGACCAGGGCCACGGCGTCTACGACGTCCGCCACGAGCGCGGCTACATCACCTGGCTCATCGGGCTCGCGGCCGACGGCAAGGTCGACTACGCCGCCTTGTCGCTACCCGAGGGCAAGTAACCGCCGGCTCGGCGGCCGTCGTATGGAATGCCGATCAGAGGCGCCTGCGCGAGGGAATAGAGCCCGTAATTGGCCCGCAAGACTTGCAGCGTGCGCTCGATCGTCACGGAAGCGAGGTCGCGGTCGCCGGACTCCTGATAGGACAGCGCGAGCTCGGTGAGCGGCCCGATGAGATCTTCGGCGAACACGCCGCCGGTGCTTTGCGGGCGCTCGATGCTGTCGATGAGCTGCTTCTGTCGATTCGCGGCGGCGTCGAGCGCGGGTTGCGCGGACATTGGCGCCGACGCGATGGCCGCCGCGAACGCGACGATCGCGACCGTGAACGTGCGCCCCCGACTTGCCACGCCAGCACCGCCACCGATGGTTCCGCGCTGCTAAAGTACGTCCCGTACGGCTCGACTGTCCACGGGGAGGAAAGATGCACCGCCAATTGCTGCTCGGCGCGCTCGCCGCCGCCGGCCTCGCGCCGGGCACGTCGTTGCACGCGCAGACGCTCAAGCCGGCCAAGCCGGTCGACATCGAGCGCGTCAAGGGCGAGCTCTACATGATCAAAGGCGAAGGCGGCAACGTGGCGGTCTACGTCACGCCCGAGGGCGTGATCCTCGTCGACGACATGTTCTACCGGAACACCGAGGACATCGTGGCGAAGGTCGCCACGGTCACGGACAAGCCGATCGTCTACGTGCTCAATACCCATCAGCACGACGACCACGCCGGCGGCAACGCGAAGATGCTCGCGTTCGCGAACATCATCGCGCAGCAGAACGTGTACGCGAACCTGAGCCACATCAAGCAGCCATACTACGAGGACACGCCGGGCACGCCGATCGGCCTGCCGAACATCACGTTCGACCGCGAGATCACGGTGCGTCTCGGCGGCAAGGAAGTGCGCGCCCGGTACTTCGGCCGCGGCCACACGAGCGGCGACGCGGTGATCTACTTCCCCGAGCTCAAGGCGATCCACACCGGCGACTTGTTCCTCGGCCGCGACGAGCGGGCAATCGCCGCCGCGGTAGGCAAGCCGCCGGGCCGCAACATCTACCCCGACTACGCGCAGGGCGGCAGCTTTCTCGACTGGGACGCCACGCTCGACGGCGCGCTCGCGCTCGACTTCGACACGGTGATCCCGGGCCACGGGCCCGTGTCCACGCGCGCCGACGTCGTGCAATTCAAGAACGACGTCGTCGCGATGCGCGACCGCATCCAGAGCCTGATCCGCTCGGGCGCAACCAAGCAGCAGGTGTTGACGGTGTTCGAGATGGACTACACCTGGAAATCGACGGGCTGCCCGCCCAGCCCGCCGACAGCGGGCTGCCTGCAGTTTCAGCAGATGGATTCACTGATCGAGGAGCTGAAGAAATAGGCGCGCCGGCGACCGAAGCGTCGGCACGCGTTCGAACGAGGCACTAGAAAATCACGGGGGGAACGGAGAGCCTCCAGTCGACGTAGCTGAGGCGCCGGCGTACGTCCGAGGCCTCCTGTTCGCTCAATCCACCCGCGCTGATCGCTCTCTTCAGATGCCGGCGCGCGCTGCTCAACGCGTCCTGTTGGTACGACACGTCGGCAAGGATGAGCTCGACGTTGCTGCGCGCGCGAGGGTCCAACCGATCGAAACGGCCGGCCAGATCGAGGACCTCGTCGTAGGTCGAACCGTCGAGCTGCTTCACGAGCTCCGCGAGCGCGTCGTCGTCGGCATTTGCCTGGCGCTTCTCGATCGAGGCCAGCAGATCGCCGCGCCGGAGACCGGTGAGAAGCCGCACCGTCTCCTCCGCCAACAGGCGACGATCGACGTTGTCGACGTCGCCGTCCGCGTCGCGGTCGAGACCTGCGGAGCCGACGCTCTTGCTGACCCAGATAGCCGTTAGAGCAGTCTCGAAGTCTTCGCGGCGTCGCGGCGGCAACTCGTTCTGGAGCGCCGCGACCGACGCCGCGAAGCTTGTTTCGCTGCTGCCGTCGATCTGCCGATCGCGCCAGCCGGCAGACTGCGCGAACGCGGGGGCCGACGCCGCGAGCGCGAGGAGTGCCACCGCCAACTCGCGCCGGCGGGGCATCCGCGAAACTCAGTGCCGGATCTGCGAGGTGATGTCGTCGAGCTCGTACACTTCGCAGGCGCCGCTATCGCCGAGCAGGCCGGCTTCGGGATTCGGGGCGAGCCGCAGCGTGCGCGGCGTCATCACCCACGGCTCCGCGAGCACCTGCGGGTCCTCGACCGTGACCTCGTAGAGGATGTCGTTGCCCTTGCGCGTGAACTTCTCGATCACGCGCATCTCGTCGGAGTGGAAGAAGCCGCCGCGCGACAGCCAGGTGCGGTCGTCGAACTGGATCGAGTCGACCACGAGCGTGTCGCCTTCCCAGCGGCCCACCGAGTAGCCGTAGAACTTCGTATCCGCGTTTTGCGGGTCGTGCTTGCGGCCGTCGGTGGGAATCACGCGAAACGCGGCGTAGCCGCCGCCGCCGTCGACGCCGGCACGGTAGAGGAACGTGACGTCGTTTGCCGTCTGGTAGATGCGCGCCGGCGGACCCTGCCGCGGAGTGCCGAGCGGCAGGCAGGTCATCACCGGGTCGTCCTTGTTGGTCCACTTGTCGAGCTCTTGCACCTTGTCCCAGAGCTCGGGCTTGTAGATCGGCCGATTCGGCCCGTAGCGCGGCGGCGCCTCGAACTCGAAGTCGATGTTCTGGTTCCAGATGTTGGTGCAGTCGGCGCCCTGATTCGGCGCGCAGCGGCGGAAACCGTAGCGCCAGTTCATGCCGGCGGCGCCCCAGGTGCCGGAGAGGTCGGGCTTGCCGTTGATACGCGGCGTGGGGTCGGTGGACGGCGCGGGCTCGGGGCCGCGGGACACGATCGCGATCGCGGGCGACGGGCCCGGGCTCTTGATCGCGGCCTTCACGCTCGCCGGCACGGGCATCACCACGTAGATGCTGCCCGTCTCCGTCTCGGTGGTGGTGAGGTCGCGCACCACCGTGCCGTTGCGCTTCTCCACCATCTTGCCCGCGTAGAACACCTGCACCTTGTTGAGCGGGTTGTTCCAGTCGTCGTAGTTGCCATAGGCGAACTCCGTGGT
>DASUFK010000399.1:0-4529 GCA_036274615.1 Gammaproteobacteria bacterium
CACGGTGCGATGACCCGATTGGAACGTTCGGCGGTCGTGCCGCTGGCCGTTCTGTTGGCGGCACTTGGCGGCTGTGGTGGACCCGGCGGTGACGCACCGTCCGCGTCGAACGCGCCCGGTGCGGCGCAGCCGCAACCGCCCGATGGCGTGCCGGCCGGCACGCGCCCGCTGCCGCTGCCCGAGCCCGGCAAGGCCTACAACAATCCGCAGCCGCGCAGCAACGTGAAGGACGGCGGCACGCTCACGCTGCCCTCCGGCGAGCTCGGCCCGAACTTCAACCGGATGAGCGTCGACGGCAACACGGTAGACCTCGCGCACATCACCAATTGGCTCATGCCGCAGCTCTGGGACTACGGCATCACGGGCGGGGCTTCGCCGAATCCCGATTTCCTGCTGTCCGCCGAGATCGTGAGCACCGATCCGGAGACGGTGAAGTTCACGTTGAATCCGAACGCCAAGTGGAACGACGGCACGCCGATCGACTGGACGGCGTTCGAGGCCACGTGGAAGACGCAGAGCGGCGCCGATCCGCGCTTCAACCCCGCGTCCACCGACGGCTACAAATCGATCGGCAGCGTCGCCAAGGGCGAGAAGGACAACGACGTCATCGTCATTTTCAGGGAGCCGTTCTACCCGATCGAGAACTTGTTCGGGGAGCTCGAGCACCCGAAAAACGCGGACCCGGACTTCTACAAGACAGGGTGGATCAACAAGCTCAACGTCGAGCTCATGGCCGGGCCGTTCACCGTGCAATCGCAGACGGAGGACCGGCTCGTGCTCGTGCGCAACCCGAAGTGGTGGGGCGACACGGCGAAGCTCGACAGCGTGATCTACAGACAGATGGACGACGTGGCAAGCGTCAACGCCTTCCAAAACGGCGAGGTCGATACGACGACCATCACCGGCGGCCGGCAGACGGCGGACACGCTGAAGCAAATCGGCAACATGAAAGACGCGCAGATCCGCCGCGGCCCCGCGATCTCGACTTCCATCTACGAGCTCGGCGCGCAGAGCGAGCTCTTCAAGGATCCTGCCGCGCGCAAGGCCTTCGTGCTCGGCACCGACCGCCGCCTGCTGACTCAGATCCGTTACCAGGGAATGGATTGGCAGGAAGAGCCGCCAGGCTCCGGGATCGTCTATACCTGGGAGAAGGGCTATCGCAACAACATGGCCGACGTGCGCCACGACCCGGCGGAAGCACGTGCCGTCCTCGACGCTGCCGGATGGGCTGCCGGCGCGGACGGCATGCGATCCAAGGACGGCAATCCGGCGGAATTCACCTACGTCACGTTCGGCGACGAGCCGGTGTTCACCGCGATGGCCCGCGCGCAGCAGAAGATGGCGCAAGACATCGGCCTCAAGATGAACATCGACGTGCGCAGGAGCTCCGACTTCTCGACGACGCTCGCCAACGGCACCTTCGACGTCGTCGCAATGAGCTGGCAGGCCGACAGCCCGTTCGGCTACGCGTTTGCGTGGCAAATCTACGGCTCGACGTCGGAAAGCAACTTCGCACGCGTCGGCAGCGAGCACGTCGACGCGCTCTTGAACAGCGTCGTCACGATCCGCGACCCGGACGAAGCGTTGCGCACGTTCAACGACGCCGAGCGCGAGGCGCTGCACCTCTACGGCCTGTTTCCGCTCATGAACGGCCCGTCGCAGTACGCCGTGAAGAAGGGACTCGCGAACTTCGGCCCTTCCGGCTTCCTCGTGCCGAATCCCGAAGACGTCGGCTGGCAGAAGTGACCGTCGGCGCGAGCGCGCTCTCCTCGTCCCAAGCCTCCGACCTCGCCCGCCGCGCGCTCGCGAACATCGCGCGCGAGTACCCGAACCACCCGCAGTACCTGTTGAGCGCCGACGCGGACGCCCTGCCGCCGCGTGTCGCTCACCCGTGCTTCTTCGGGTGCTTCGACTGGCACTCGGCCGTGCACAACCATTGGCTGCTCGTGCGGCTGCTGCGAGCTCACGCCGCGCTCGATCGACGCACCGAAGTCGAGACGGCGCTGTCGCGCTCGTTCGCTCCGGCCAGCACGCGCGTCGAGGCGGCCTACCTCGAGCGCCATCCGACGTTCGAACGCCCGTACGGGCTCGCTTGGCTGGCGCTGCTCCTCGCCGAGGTCGAAGCGTCGGACGGCGTGGCGGCGAGCGCGTGGAAGGCGGCGCTGCGCCCGCTCGCGGACGCGGGCCGAGCGAACGTCGTGCGCTGGCTCGCGCAGCTGCGCTACCCGGTGCGCTCCGGCACGCACAACCAAACCGCGTTCGCGCTCACGCTGCTCCTCGACGCGGCGGCCGCAACCGGCGACGGTGCGCTGCTCGACGCGCTGCGCGCGGCCACGCTGCGGCTCTACCGCGACGACGCCGACGCGCCGCTCAACTTCGAGCCGTCGGGCGAGGACTTTCTGTCGCCGTGCCTGATGGAAGCGGATGCAATGCGCCACGTTCTGAGCCGGGACGACTTCGCCGCGTGGCTCACGCGGTTCCTGCCGCGGCTGCCCGAGCGCGACGACGCACGCTGGTTGCCGTGCGCCGAGGTCGGCGACGAGACCGACGGCAAGGCGGTACACCTGCACGGCTTGAATCTCTCGCGCGCCTGGAATCTCGCGAACATGGCGGCCGCGCTGCCGACCGGCGATCCGCGCCGAACGGCCCTCGGCGCCGCGGCCGCACGCCATCGAGCAGCCGGCGTCGAGGCGACGCTCGCGACGACGCACTATGCCGGCGATCACTGGTTGCCGACCTTCGCCGTGTACTTGCTGACGTAGCCTGCGGCGCTCTACCGCGACGATCGCAGCGGAATGGCGACCCTAGGCTCGCCGCTTCCATGTATCCTACGCCGGCGCTCGGCACCGAGCGGTCGCCTCGGAGAATCTCGAATGAAGACGCTCCCGCAGGTCCTGGCTCTCGGCGCGCTCGTGCTATCGCACGCCGCGCTCGCCCACCACTCTTCCGCCGCGGTCTACGACCGCGACTCGATCGTCGAGGCGGAAGGCGACATCACCGAAGTCTCGTGGACCAATCCGCACGTGCGCTTCAAGGTGCAGGGCGGCGGCAAGACCTGGGAGATCGAGTCGAACTCGGTGAGCATCGTGAGCCGCTTCGGCTTGAGCGCGGAGCTCGTCAAAGCCGGCGAGCACGTGAAGCTCGCGGGCAACGGCGGCCGGCAGCGCGACGACGTGATGTGGGTCACGAACATGCTGCTGCCGGACGGCCGCGAGATCCTGTTCGGCGCGTCGATCGCACCGCGCTGGTCCGATCGCACGGTAGGTGAGGACATCCGTGGCGCCGTATCGGCCGACTCGCAACAGCTCGGCATCTTCCGGGTCTGGACGAACGTGACTTCGCCGCCGGCATTCTGGGCGCAGGACTTTCCGCTCACGGCCGCCGCAACGGCCGCGCGCGCGAAGTTTCGGCCGGTGCTCGACGACCCCACGCAAAACTGCACGCCGAAGGGCATGACTTACGTCATGGAGCAGCCCTACCCGATCGAATTCGCGAAGGACGGCGACGACGTCGTGCTCAGGATGGAGGAGTACGACACGGTGCGGCACATCGCGATGACCGGCAAGCCCGCGAAACCGAACGCGCCGCGGCTCGGCGTGTCCACGGGGCGCTGGGACGGCGGCACGCTCGTGGTCGAGACCACGAGCATCGACTATCCCCACTTCGACGGCCGCGGCATCCCGCTCGGCAAGGGCGCGCGCGTGGAGGAGCGGTTCTCCCTGAACGCCGACGGCAGCCGCCTGCTCTACACGATGAAGGTCACCGACCCGCTCACGTTCACGGCGCCGGTCACGCTGAAGAAGGAATGGGAGTGGCGCCCCGGCGAGCAGGTTCGGCCCTACAACTGCGTGAAGTAGCACCACGATGGCAACCGTAATCGCGGCAGGCGCGCGTCCGAAAGCCCGCGTCGGCCGCACGAAGCTCTACATGGGCCTCGCGCTCATGATCACCGCGATCGTGTTCGCGGGGTTCAGCCCGAGCTTCTACGGTACGTTCGTCCAGGGCGCATCGCACCCGTGGATCATCCACGTGCACGCCGCCGTTTACGTCGGCTGGCTCGCCTTGCTGATCGCGCAGGCCACGCTCGCGGCGCGCGGCCAGATTGCGGTGCATCGCAAGGTCGGCAACTTCGGCGTCGCCTACGGCGCGCTCGTGTGGGTGCTCGGCTTGATCGTGGCCGTCGCGATGCCGGTGATCAACGTGCACTCGGGCGCATGGTCGACGGAGCGCGCGGAAACGTTCCTCGCGGTGCCGCTCGGCGACATGGTGCTGTTCGGCAGCTTCTTCGGCGCGGCGATCGCCTATCGCGGCAAACCCGACATCCACAAGCGGCTCATCGTGCTCGCGGCGGTCGCGGTGATGTTCGCCGCGATCGGCCGCGCGTTCACCGCGGCGGGCATGCTCGTCGGAGATCCCGCCGCCTTCCCGGGCCGCCTGCCGCGGCTCGCGCTCTGGTACTCGCCCGTGCTGGTCGCGATGGCTCACGACCTCGTGACCAAGCGGCGCATCCACCCGGTGTACTGGATCGG
>DASUFK010000400.1:0-3094 GCA_036274615.1 Gammaproteobacteria bacterium
ACCCGCCTCTCGCCGCCGTTCGGCAATCTCGAGCTCGAGTTCGGCGTGAACCAGCTGCCGCCGGCGCCCGGACGGCTGCTGCTCGCGTGGGTGTCGGTGATCCTCGCGGTCGTGCTCGTGGGCGGGTTCACGCTGATGTACCGGTTTGCCGTGGGGCAGATGCGGCTCGCGCGCCAGCAGCAGGACTTCGTGTCGGCCGTGAGCCACGAGCTCAAGACCCCGCTCACGTCGATTCGCATGTACGGCGAGATGCTCAAGGCGGGCTGGGCCGACGACGCCAAGAAGCAGACCTACTACGAGTACATCCACAGCGAGAGCGAGCGGCTGTCGAGGCTCATCGAGAACGTGCTGCAGCTCGCGCGCCTCACGCGCAACACCCAGAGCTTCGACATGAAGCGCGCCACCGTTGCCGAGCTGCTCGACATGGTGCGCTCGAAGGTGAGCACGCAGGTGGAGCGCGCCGGCTTCGCGCTCGAGACGCGCAACGACGCACCCGCCGACGCGGAGATCCTCGTCGACGGCGACGCATTCGCCCAGCTGTTCATCAACCTCGTCGACAACGCGCTCAAGTTCTCCGCGGGCGCGGAGCGCAAGGCGATCGAGATCGCGAGCCGCCGGGAGGGCGACGGCACGCTGCTCTTCACCGTGCGCGACTTCGGCCCCGGCATTCCGAAAGGTCACATGAAGAAGATCTTCGAGCTGTTCTACCGGCCGGCCAACGAGCTCACGCGCGAAACCGTGGGCACGGGCATCGGCCTCGCGCTCGTGCGCCAGCTCACGCTCGCAATGCGCGGCCGCGTGGACGTTCGCAATCGCGAGCCCGGGGCCGAGTTTCGCCTCACCTTCCCGCAATCCCAGGATTGACCACATTAGACGGATCATCATATTGCCCGCGATCAGTGCTCTTTCCGGCGCGGCGATGGCCGAGGGGCAGATCCAGTCGGCGATCGCCATGTCGGTGCCGGAGGCGCACGAGTGGGCGCTTTCGCAGCAGCAAATTGAAGTGTTCGACACGTGGCTGCGCGCGCATCGCAAAGGCTGGCGAGCCAACTTGGCTACGCCGCCCGCGGCGGCTCTCAGCGTTCGGGTAAAGCAGTCCGACGGAACGGAGCGCAGCATCGCGTTCTTCGATCAACCGGGCTGGTCGAGCTCCGTGATCAGTCGCGGTCGCATTGCTTCATTCTCGGTCGCGGAGGTTGGCGAGCTTCGCCGGCAACTCGGCGAGCCCGGCGGCAAGTAGGCGAGCGATCCACGTCCGGCGAGCAATGCCGGGCGAGTGCGGCCCCCCGAACTTGTGGCATCATCGGCCGTCGCCCCCGGGAATAGCCGCCGTTGATCTCCGCACAAGACGCGCTCGAGCAACTGCGTGAAGGCAACCGCCGTTTCGTCGACGGCGACCGCACGCTGAACACGCTCCTCACGCAAGGCCGCCGCGACCAGCTCCTGGTCAATCAAGCGCCGATCGCCGTGATCCTCGGCTGCTCCGACTCGCGCGTGCCCGTGGAGATCGTGTTCGACCAGGGTCTCGGCGACCTGTTCGTGATCCGGGTGGCCGGCAATATCGTGGCGCCGTCGCAGGTGGGCAGCGTGGAGTTCGCGGCCGAGCGGCTCGGCACGCGGCTCGTGGTGGTGCTCGGCCACACGCGCTGCGGCGCGGTTCGCGCCACGCTCGACGACCTCGAGAAGGCGGCCACGAACCTCTGGAACATGAACTCGATCGTCGCGCGAATCCGGCCGTCGGTGGAGGAGCTCTTGTCCACGCCGTTGAAGCACGATTACGAGTCGCTCTGGGATCACGCGGTGCGCGCCAACGTGCGCGCGTCCAGCAACCAGCTGCGCCACGGCTCGGACGTGCTCGAGCGGCTGATGCGCAGCAACGGTTTGCGGATCGTGGGTGCGGAGTACTCGCTCGAAACCGGCGTCGTCGACTTCTTCGACGGCGTTTGATCGTTACGAAGGAGAAGCCATGCAAACGGCCATTGCCAATCTCGTCACGGCCGATCTCGTCGCGCAGTTCGACGCGGGCACGCTCTCGCGCCGCCGGCTGCTTCAGGGCCTCACGGCGCTCGCGGCCGCGGGTGCGGCGGCGCCGGCCGCGGCGCAGGACACGCCGTTCAAGTCCTCGCGCATCGACCACATCAGCGTGCAGACGCCCGACCTCGCGAAGTCCACCGAGTTCTACCAGAAGATCTTCGGCCTCACCGTGATCAACGAGGACAAGCCCAACGAGATCGTGCGCATGGGCACCACGCGGATCATCGTGTCGCTGCACCACAAGGAGCCGTTCGGCATCGTGGATCACTTCGCGATTGCGATCGAAGGCTTCAACCGCGAGTCCGCCACGGCCACGCTCGCGCGCCACGGCCTCGAAGCGCAGAACAACCTCGACTACGGATTCCACGTGCGCGACCCCGCGAACGTGCCGGTGCAGATCGTCGCCACCTGAGGACCGCGGCATGGCGAGCGTCTCGAAGACTCTTCTGCTCGAGCTCACGAAGCAGCTGCGCGCCAAGGAGCTCGCCGCTGCTCTGCGCGACGCTCCGGCGCTGCTCGGCGCGCGCGACAAGCGCGGCCGCACCTGGCTGCACGTCGCCTGCGGCGTGAACGTGAAGGAGCGGGGCCTCAAGCCCGCGGCTGCGATAGCGACCGCCGCCGCCTTGCTCGACGCCGGCATCGACCTCGAGGACGCCGCGTTCACGGAGAAGGAGAACGACTTTCGCGCCACGCCGCTGTGGTACGCGGTGGCGTGGGGCAAGAACGTGGCGCTCGTGAAGTACCTGCTCGAGCGCGGCGCGGTTCCGAATCACTGCCTCTGGGCCGCGGCCTACAACGACGACGTGGAGTCGCTGCGGCTGCTCGCGCAGCACGGCGCGCCTCTCGACGCGAGCGCGGAAGACGCCTCGCCGTTCCTGTTCGCGGTCCAGTGGAGCCGCTTCCGCGGCGCGGAGGAGCTGCTGAAGCTCGGTGCCGACGTGAACTTCAAGAGCGCGAAAGGCATGACCGCGCTGCACCACATGCTCAAGAAGGGCAGCGACCCGAAGCACCTGCGCATGCTCGCGAAGTACCGGCCGCGCACCGACATCCCGAACCGCGA
>DASUFK010000401.1:0-10155 GCA_036274615.1 Gammaproteobacteria bacterium
CGGCTGGCGCTTTGCGGCCTGGCGTGCGTCCTGGCCTGTCACGTCCGGAGGGCACTCGGAGAGCGGTGCGTTACGAAAACGCTGCTGCCTACCTGAATGCAGCAACAGGTGTGCAGGCCTACTTCTGGGGATCAACGCCACTCGACTATGCACCCCAAAAGCGCCAACGAATATCGGAACCCCGCGCATCCCTGTATTTCGACTCATGTGCGTTCCGAACTATACGGCTGCCTCCACGATCAATTTGTTGATGGAGGGGACCCGCCCTGCAAAGAAGACTCATGATGCCCCCAGGGGAGTCGTGAACCATGGCTGCGTCGCCGCCTCTAGATCCGGAGTCCGCTTCGGCCCTCGGAACCCCAACTTATCCGGAACCGCTACGGCTCGACGTCGAACGGTATCGCATCCACCTTCGAGGCCTGGACCTGACTGAGGAACAGGCGACCGAGGTGCTTCAAACGCTGTGGGCTATCGTCGAAACTTTCGTCGATGCGGCTTTTGGGGTAGATTCATTCAATCTCGCGCGACCGCAGCCCGAGGTGGGCACGCCCCCTACGGAAGCCGCTGCGGTCGATAAGCCCCCCGCCCTACAGCCGGGCTCCACGAATCTGAGGAGCTTTGCTCATGATTAATGCGGCCAAGAAGAAACGAGCCATCATCTATTGTCGGGTCTCCGACAAGAAGCAGAAGCACGACGGCGACGGCCTGCACAGCCAGGAGCATCGCTGCCGCGAGTATGCATCCGCCCGTGGATACGAGGTTGATGCCGTTTTCCGTGATGACGTCTCCGGCGGTGGCGACTTCATGAAGCGTCCTGGCATGGTTGCCATGCTCCGTTTCATGGAGAGTCATGCTCAGAACTATGTGGTCATCTTCGATGACCTGAAGCGCTTTGCTCGCGACACCATCTTCCATTTGAAGCTGCGACAGGAACTCGCCGCATACAACGCGACAGTCGAGTGCCTCAATTTCAAGTTCGAGGACACGCCCGAGGGAGAGTTCGTCGAAACGGTCATTGCAGCGCAAGGGCAACTCGAGCGGCTGCAGAATCGACGGCAAACCTTACAGAAGATGAAGGCGCGCCTCGAGCGCGGCTACTACGTCTTCGCGGCGCCCATCGGATACCGATACGCGAAAGTCGCCGGCCACGGCCGAATGCTCGTTCGCGATGATCCGCTCGCCTCGATCATTCAGGAAGCACTCGAGGGCTTCGCTTCCGGGCGATTCGAACTACAGGCAGAAGTCCAGCGATTTCTAGCCTTGCACGCGGAGTACCCACGAGACAGCAGCGGCGAGCTTCGTGCGCAACGCATATCCAATCTGCTCAAGCGGCCGGTCTATGCCGGCTACGTCGAGGCGCCGAATTGGGGGGTGACACTGCGCGAGGGCCACCACGAACCGCTCATCAGCTTCACGACTTACAAGGCCATCCAAGACCGGCTGCTCGGCAAAGCTCGGGCGCCGGCGCGCAAAGACCTGAGCGCGGACTTTCCGTTGCGCGGTGCAGTCGTCTGCGGTCACTGCAGCACACCGCTCACAGCCTGCTGGACCAAAGGCGAATACTCGAGATTTCCATACTATTTCTGCCGCAAGCGGGGTTGCGAGGTCTACGGCAAGTCCATTCGTCGCGAGACCATCGAAGGCGAGTTCGAATCGTTGCTCCGTCAACTACAACCATCGCCCCAGCTGTTCTCGACGCTTCGGGCGATGCTCAAGGATTTCTGGAACCACGGTCTCGCGACCTCCGAGGCCAGGAAGGCCGGCCTGGAAACAGAGCTAGCGAAGATCGAGCACGACGTCGAGCAGTTCCTCGACCGGATCGCGCACGCGACAGTGCCGTCGGTGATCGCGACGTACGAAAATCGCATCCAGCAACTTGAGGGACGGAAGATCGAGCTCAGCGAAAAAATCGCGAACTGCGGGCGGCCGCGTCGCAGCTTCGACGAGACACTTAGAACTTCACTCGCCTTCCTTGCAAACCCTTGTAATCTCTGGGCTTCGGAACGCCTAGAGGACAAGAAGAAGGTACTGAAACTCGCGTTCGCCGACCAACTCGCTTACGTCCGAAACAGAGGCTTTAGAACTCCAGATCTGGCCTTACCGTTCAAGGTCTTAGCAGATATGGAGCGATCCAAAAGTGGATTGGCGCGCCCGGAGAGATTCGAACTCCCGACTTTCGGCTTCGTAGGCCGACGTTCTATCCAGCTGAACTACGGGCGCGTGCTTTGAGAATCAGCGACTTGCCGCCCTGCTACGACGGAGCAGTGAGTCCACGAAGCCGGGCGTGGCCGGCATTCTACCGTAACCCGCGCGGTTTGGGGCCGTTCGCGAAGGGGCTCAGCCGGCGAAGAACGACAACCGCGAGCGCGCCACGTAGTCGGCCACGTACTCCTTGTAATAGCCGGCCACGCGCCGGGTGATCGGCCCGCCGCCCTCGGGAAAACGGATCACCGATCCGTCGAGCTGCCGCACGCTCACCACGGGCATGACCTCGCGCGTGGCGCTCGAGAGGAAGCACTCCGTGGCCCGCGGCAGGTCCGCGGCCGCGACCTCGTCCTCGGCGGAGTCGAACCCGTGCGCCTTACACGCCTCGTGGATGGCGGCCTTGGTGAGCCCGCGCAGGTTCGCGGCCGCCTGGCTCGGCGTGATCAGCCGGCCGTCGAACACGAAGAACAGATTGCTGTTCGACGCCTCGGTCACGAAGCCCGCCTCGTTGAGCATCACGCAGTCGTCGGCGCCGGCGGCCCGCGCGTCCATCACGCCGAGCACGTTGTTCAGGTAATTGCCGCCCTTGATGTTCGGGTCGAGCGCGCGCGTGGGATTGCGCAGCGTCTGCGCCACGCTCAAGCGCACGCCCCGCGTGTAGCTCTCCGTGCCCCAGTTCGGCACGGGGCGCACGATGATCACGTAGCGGTTCTTCAAGTCGGGCGAAGGGAAGAGATCCATGGGACCTTCCCCGCGCGTGATCATGTAGCGCACGTACACGTCGGTGCGCGAGCGCGCCGCGCCGGTGGCGTCGATCGTCGCGCGGATCGCGTCGGTGATCTGCGCGAGCGAGAAGCCGAGCTCGAGACGGATCAACGACGCGGAGTTGCGCAGCCGCGCCCAGTGCTCGTCGTAGAAGAGCGGCACGCCGTCGTAAGTGCGGAACACCTCGTAGACCGAGTCGCCGTAGAGGAATCCCCGGTCGAGCACGGGCACGCGCGCGTCGGCCGTCGGCGTGATCACGCCATCTACACTCGTCATGCTGTCGAAGGTTGCCATCGGGGAGCTAGCGTGTCAGTCGCGGTACTCGCGATGCAAGCGGTTGCCGAGACCCGTGAGGATCTCGTAGCTGATCGTGTCCGCGGCTGCCGCAACCTTGTCGAGGCCGATCTCGGTGCCGATGAGCTCCACCCAGTCGCCGGCGCGCGATTCCGCCGGCGGCACGTTCGACACTTCCACGGTGAGCAGATCCATCGACACGCGTCCCACGACGGGCACGTGCCGGCCGGCGATCGCGGCCGCGCCGCGATTGCCCAGGATCCGCGGATAACCGTCCGCGTAGCCCACGCCCACCACGGCGAGCCGCGTGGGCGGCGCCACGCCGTAGGTCGCGCCGTAGCCCACGGTAAGCCCTTCGTCCACGGCGCGGATCTGCAGGATCCTGCCGGTCAGCGTCACCACCGGCGCCATCGGGTTGGCGCGGTCGAGGAACGGATTGCCGCCGTAGAGCGCGATGCCGGGGCGCACGAGGTCGCCGCGGTGGAATTCGTCGATGAAGATCGCGGCCGAGTTGCCGATCGACGTCGGCGCAGGCGGCAGCTGCGCGCGCAGGTGGTCGAAGCGCGCGAGCTGCGAGCGGTTGAGCGGATGGCCGGGTTCGTCGGCGCAGGCGAGATGCGTGAGGATGTAGTCGATTTGCAGGCCGTGTAGCCGGGCGGGCTCGGCGGCGAGCTGCCGCACCTCCGCGGTGCCGAGGCCGAGCCGGGTCATACCGGTGTCGACGTGCAGCACGGCCGGCCCGCGCGCGCCCCACCGTTCGATCTGCTCGAGCGAATTCAGCACCGGGATCGCGCGCGCGGCGGCCAGCGCTTCGGCCTCGCCGCCGGCCACGCCGTCGAACACGTAGATCGACGCGTCCGGCACCAGCCCGCGCAGCTGCTCCGCTTCCGCGAGCGTCGCCACGAAGAATTTGGTGCAGCCTTCGCGCGCGAGGCGCGGCGCCACGCGCTCGACGCCGAGCCCGTAGGCGTCCGCCTTGACCACCGCGGCGCACTCCGCCGGCGCCGAATGATCGCGCAGATGGCGGTAGTTGCGCGCGATGGCGCCCAGGTCGATCACGAGCGCGCCGGTGAATCCCTCGTCGATCATCGAAGCGTCAACCATCCACCGGCATGTCTACCTTCACGACGGCGGCGGCGGGCGCGTCGGCCGCGACGCGGTAGGCGCCGACGCCGATCGGCACGATCGCGGAATCGCCCTGCCGGAGCCGGCCGACGAGCGTGCCGTCGGTGGCGTACACGCTCACCGCGCCTTCGAGAGCGTGCAGGCAGTGAGGCTGGCTCGGCGGCACGTCCACCGAGGCGAGCGGCGTGGGCTCGAGGTGCTCGATGCTGAAGTGCTCGGCGACCACCGAGCGTTTCACACCGGGACGCCCGGCCACAGGCTGCGGCACCACGACGTAGTCCTCCGGCGCGGTGCGGCGCAAATTCAGCGCGCCGATCGCGGCTTCGACGTCGACGTCACGGATCGGAAAGCGCACGTTGTCCCACGCGCGGAACGTCACGCCCGGACGGCGGATCTCGAGCGCCAGGATCTCGCGCCCCTCGGTGTTGCCGAGCGCGTGCACCTCGGCGGACGCGGGCTTGCCGGTGCCCGCGAGCAGCCGCAGCGGCGTCGAGTTGTTGATCACCGCGCCCGGGCGTGCCGGCACGGCGTTCATGAGGTCGAGCACATGCCAGTAGAGCGCGTGCAGCGAGCGCAGCAGCGCGGCGGCCTCGTTCCAGCGGGTCTTGCCGAGCTTCGCTCCGAGCGCGTCTTCGAGCGCGTCGAGCCGCGCGCCGCGGTTCGCGAACCAGGGTTGCAGATGGTTTTGCAGCTGCGGCGCCGGAACGTCGGCGCCGCACACGTCGAGCAGCCGCTGCTGGGTGCGGCGGCCGGCCGCGCACCGCTCCGCGAGGTCGGCGCCGTCGACGTCGGCATTGAACCCGAGCCTGAGCGTGGCGCCCTCGTCCGCGGCGATGATCACGTAGACCTCGGTGTTGCCCTCGGGGTGGCCTTGCACCGACAACAGCTCGGCCACGTCGAGTGTCTTCGGCAGCAGCGGGAAACGGCGCCCATGACGGCGCACGAAGCGCTCGCCGAGCAAAACCTCGGCGTGCACCTCGAGCAGCGCGGGCAGGCTCACCTCCGAGCCGTCGTCGAGCCGAATCCTGCTCGGGTATTGCCGCGCTTCGGCGTCGGCGTCGTCGGCCGCGATCTCGAAGCATTCGCCGAAGCGTTTTGCGGCATCGGGGGCAGCGGGGGCCCCCGCCGCACCGTTCTTGAACGACTGCATGCGGCGGCCTCCCCAGGGACGCTCGACGAAATTGTCGTTCAACGGCTGCAGCAGTTTGCTGGCGAGCGTCGCGGCAATGCCGCGGTCTCCCGCGAGCAATGCGCGAGCCAGCGTGTCGGTCGGCACTAGCTGGTTCCCATCCGGCGATTCGTGGCAGTATGCCACGATGGTTTATGTCAAAACGTGACTGAATACCGCGTTCACTTTGAGCAAGCAGAGTAGGCTTCCGGCAATTCTGTTCACTAGCTTCGAGCCATGGCTAACCCGCGCGAATTAGCCGAACAGGCATTCGCCCTTCTACAAAACGCGCTGCGTGACTCGGAAGCCCGTGCATCCGAGCTCGACGAGCAGCTGAAGCGCAAACGAGCCCCCAAGAATCAGCTCGAGGAGTCCGTCGAGGTCCTCACTCATCGGCTCGAGACGGTGGAAGCCGAACGGGTTCGCTGGCAGCAAGCCGCGAGCCACCTCGAAGAAATCGCGGAAGCCGAGCGTGCCAAGGTAGCGCAGCTCAAGAAGAAACTCGAGATCGCCGAGTCCGGCCCCGAGAAGCTCACCAAGAAGGAAATCAACTTCTGGCGAGCCAAGGCCGAGGACATCGACACCGAAACCAAGGACTACAAGACACGCCTCGCGAACCTCCGCAAGGAGCTCATGGAGCGCGACGCGCTCATCGACCGCCTCCGCGAAGCGCAACAGAACGGCTCCTCCGTGGACGCCGCCGAGCCGCCCGCGGACCGCGCACCGAGCAGCGTCGCCGACGTGGCAAACGAGATCGAAGCTCTGCGCGTCGAGCTCGAGGGACGCGAGCGCCGGATCGGCGAGCTGCAAGTGGAGCTCGAAGAGATCCGCGATACACCCTCGAACGGGGCGGCGGCTCCTTCGATCGAGACGCTCACCCAGATCGAGAACCTCAAGCGCCAGGCCGCCTCGCTCGAGCACGCGCTCACCGAAGCGCATACCGCACGAGCCTCGCTCAAGAGCGATCTCGCGCAAACGAGCGCCGAGCTCGCGGAGCAGCAGCGGCACGTCCGCGAGGCCCAGGCGAACGTCGACCGGGCCCGCGCCACCGTAATCGAGCGCGACCACAAGATCGTGGAGCTCACCGCCGAGGCAGAGCAGCTGCGAGTGCAGCTCGAGCAGCGGGAGGCCGAATCGCGCACCGAGGGCGCGGAGCGCAACGAGCGCATCGCCTCGCTCGCGCGCGATCTCGAGCACCTGCGGGACCGCGCCGAGGGCAACGCCAACGAGGCCGCGTACGCGATCACCGAGCGCGAGCAAATCCGCGAGGCATTCCGCGACTCGCAGCAGCGCCTCGAGCAGGCGCACGCCGAAGTCGAGCAGCTGCGCAGCGCGCTGGCCGCGATGGAGCAACGCGAGCGCGAGGCCGCCGCGGCGGCCCGCGCGTTGGAAGCCGCGCTCGCCGAGCGCGAGCAACGGCTAGCCGGCGCGGATGAGCGGCTCGCCGAGCTCGACGCCGCCGCCGTCGATGCGCAACGGCACCTGGCCGAGACCCAGCACACGCTCGCGGATATCCGCGAGCAGCTCTCGGACAACGAGCGCGCGCTCGTGGACGTTCGCGAGCACCTCGCGGAGCGCGAGCACGAGCTCGAGCGCAATCGGCAGGAAGCAGCGGCTCGCGAGACCTATCTGGCCGAGCTGTCGGCGGAGCTCGAGCACGCCCGCACGGCCGTGCAAGCCCATGACCGCGAGCTCACGAGCCTGCGCGACACGCTGCTCGCGTCGAATCGCGACCTCGACCAGCTCCGCATGCACAAGCACCGTCTCGAGGACGAGCTGTCGGGCGTGCTCACGCGCGCGGACGCCGCCGTCATCGAGGCGGGCGCCAAAGATGAGGAGCTGCACCGCCTCGGCGCCGAGCTCGCCGAGCTTCGCCGTCAACGCGACGAGATGCGCGAGCAGATGGCGGGTCTCGAGGCGGAGCTCAAGGAAGAGAAGGACAACGCCGAGAACCTCACCGAGCTCGTCAACGAGCGCCGGGAGCACATCACCAAGCTCCAGGAAGCCGTCGAGGAAGCCGAGGAGCGCTACCAAGAAGCAAAGTGGCGCCTCGGCAAGGCGCAGTACTTCGAACGCCTCGTCAAGCGCCGCAAGGGCTTGATCAACGCACTGCTCGCGGCGCTGCGAACCAAGATGAAGGCGAACGTCGCGCTCAAGGCCGGTCTCGACGGTCTGCGCACGTACAAGGCGGCGGCCGAAGGCAACCAGCAGAAGCTGCTGCAGCGCATCGACGCGCTCAAGGCGGAGATCAAGGAAGCCGAGGAAACGATCGAACGCTACCAGGGCTCCACCAACGCCAAGGAGCAGCTGGTCGCGTCGCAGTCGCAGGCGGGGGCGCTCGAGCAGCGGCTCAACACCCAAGCCGAGCTAATCCAGTCGCTCGAGGCGGACTTGAAGGCCGCGCGCACGATGCAGAAGACCGGCGACGAGAAGAATCAGGAGATCGAGCGCCTGCACAAGGAGCTCGACGTCAAGAGCCAAGCCATCGAGAAGCTGCAGGCCGACGCCGACGAGCGCGAGCGGCGCCTGGCGAAGCTCCGCGGCAGCGAGTCCGAAACGATGCGCCTCAAAGCCGTCTCGGAGAAGGACCGCACGTCGATCGACGCGCTCGAGCGCGAGGTCGTGCAGCTGCGCGAGGCGCTCGCGCGCGCGAGCTCCGGGGGCGGCGCGGCGCCGGCGCCGGCGCCGAGCGGCGACCTCGAGGCGAAGCTCAAGGAACGTGAGAGCACCGTGACCCGGCTCATGGCAACGATCAAGGAGCACGAGGCCACGATCAAGAAGCTCACCGAGTCGGCCGAGTCGTGGAAGCGCAAGTACAACTTCCTCGCAACCGACTCCCCCGAGGCTTACAAGACCGCGGCCGAGAAGTAAGCCGGGCGCTCCATGCAACCGCTCAACGGTGCGTTCGACCTGACGGCCGCGTTCGCCGAGCGCGGCGTCGACTTGGCCGCCCTCGGCGCAGCCTATCTGCTCATGCTCGCCACGTTCGCGGCCACGGCCGGAGCGTTCCTGGCCGCGCGCGCGTATCTCGTGATCTCGCCGAACCGCTTTGCGCGCGACTACGCCGTCTACGTCTCCGCCGTGCTGCTCGCGGTGCTGATCGCGATGGTGCTCGAGAACGAGATCCTGCCGCGGCAGATGGCCACGTTACAGTACGCGGCCGTGCCGCAACTCCTGTTGCTGCTCGTGATCCACCTCACGCTCGCGCGCAGGCACGAGCCCTGGCTCATCGCGCTCGCGGCGGCGTCGCTCGCGGGCACCGCCGCCGTAACCGCGGCGGCCGGCCTCGTCACGAGCCTGGTTCATCCCGCGCACTGGCTCGCGCTGCTGTCGTTCGTTGCGCTGCTCGCCTTCCTGTGGCTCAAGTCCGTGACCACCAAGCGCGGCTTCGTGCAGGCGAAGTCGATCTATGTGGGCTCGAAGGAGAGCGTCGACGGCGAGGTCGCACCGCAGAAACCCTGGCTCGGGCTGCCGCAGTGGGTGGCGCTCACCGGCGCGAGCGTGGCGCTCGCCATCGCAAACGCGCTGCTGCGCGGCGCCGGCTTGGAGCAGATTCCGGCCATGGACGTGGCCGTGCAATCGGTGCTGCTGTTGGGCATCACCGCGCTCATCTGCGGCGTGCCGGCGTTGAGCTACTGGCTCGCGCGCAAGACCTGGATGCCGGAGCTCACGCGCTTCGCGTGGCTCGTCTGGATCGTCGTGAGCTTCGCGTTCACGTACGGCAACTATCTCGGCATCAGCCGAGTGTAGCCGTAGCCGCCGCCGCGTCGGCCGGCGACGCGAACCGCGCCGCGAGCCGCGGCGCGAGATCGGCCCGCACGCGCGCGAGGTCCGTCACCCCGGCGAGACGCGCGAGATCGGTGGTCTCGAGATCCGCGAAACCGCACGGATTGATCCGCTCGAAGGGCTCGAGATCCATGCTCACGTTGAGCGCGAGCCCGTGATACGAGCAGTAGCGCTTGACGCGTAGTCCGATCGCCGCGAGCTTCTTGCCCCCCACGTAAACGCCCGGCGCGTCGCGGCGCGCGGCGGCCGTCACGCCGTATCCGGCCGCGAGGTCGACGACGGCGTCCTCGAGCGCCTGCACGAGCGTGCGCGGCGTGAGCGCGAGGCGGCGCAAGTCGAGCAGCACGTAGGCCACGAGCTGGCCGGGGCCGTGATAGGTCACCTGTCCGCCCCGGTCGATCTGCACCACAGGAATGTCGCCGGGCGCGAGCACGTGCGCGCGGTCGGCGCGCATGCCGAGCGTGAACACGGGCGGATGCTCGACGAGCCAGATCTCGTCCGCGGTAGCCGCGCCGCGCGCGGCCGTGAAGGCCTGCATCTCGGCCCAGACCTCGGGCAGGGGACGGAATCCGAGCTCGCGAACTCGCGGCAACGAAGCGGGAGCGGTCACCTCTCCAAGGCTACTCGAGCCCGAGCGAGCCGGCGAGCTTCGTCCAGACGCCGGCCTCGCCCACGGGCTTGAGCGTGACGAGGGCCGCGTGCGACACGGGCTCACCGCCGAGCGAGACGTCGACGGCGCCTACCGCGGTGCCCTGCTCCACCGGCGCGACCAGCTGCGTGCCCACGTCCATGGTGGCGGCGAGGTCGCCGTA
>DASUFK010000402.1:0-19599 GCA_036274615.1 Gammaproteobacteria bacterium
AGCTCAGAGCATCGAGTGGAATATCTAACGATGCCAAGCGGTGTTTCAGCCAAGCACTGAGTTCTGTAGCAACGTGGAGCGAAAGCGCACCGCTTTGATTGTGCGTTACCGAGCCACCGATAACATCGAACGAAAGCACACCATCAGGGAGTTCGGATAGAACCTCAAGGTCTCCGCCCATCCGCCAGCCCACGAGCATGTGGCAGAGCGTGTTCGCGACGTCTTGGAGAACCTTGCGGCGCATGGTTGCTGAAAGTCACCTAACGTGCAGTTGAGCGGCCGCGCGCTGCCCGTAGGCCGCGCGGCGCATGTGCATAATGCAATGACGCACGTGCGCCGCGCGTGCGACGCGGTTGCACGGTCCGCTCCAACTGCTTGTTAGGCACCTGTGCTGCCCTTATCGACTGGCACGCCGTTGAACCGAGCCACTGATGCCGATGCCACCGCCGCATGTTTGCGCGTTCCACTCCGCCTCCGCAAGCCACCGCCGCCGCGCGACCCCTGACGAAGTGCTTGGCGAGGCTCGCACCATGCTTCGCCGATGCCGCTTCCGTTTCGACGCCGAGCATCAGCTTCAGAGAACTCGCGCGAGTTGACCACGGACTGCACCCTCAAACTCGCGCTGCGCTCCGCGCGCCGCAAAGCGTTACCGATCGCGATTCGCTGTCTCGCGCGACGAGCACCACCCGACAGTTGCGAGAACCGCTGCCCTGAACGTTGCTGCAACCTTAAACAAGTGCAGATTCTTCTTCTCGGCGGCTGACGCCTAACAGTATGTAGGCGGCAGTTCGCCGCAAAGACATTGCGTCAACATGCCGGATATCGTGTTTTTTTGCCGCGGAAGTGAATTTTTAATAGAGCACGGTCGGAGTTATGCGTCAATTAGTAGGCGGGAATTACGCGGCACTCACGGGCGGGCGTCCGCGCGACGCATCCAACAATCAAGCACGAACGCATACACGACCGGTGATGAACAGCCGGGCTACTTCCCCTGCCCCGCCGCCCGCGGCGCCGCGATCTCCACCTGCTGCGGCTTGGGCGCCGCACGTCCGATGAAAAATCCCTGCGCGTAGTCGATGCCGTACTTCGCGAGCAAGGCGAGCGCCGACGCGCTGTGCACATACTCCGCCACGGTCTGCATGCCCGCAGCGCGCGCCACTTCGCCCACCATCCGCACCATGCTCTGATCCACTTTGTCGCGCGGCAGACCCTTCACGAAGCTGCCGTCGATCTTGAGGAAGTCGACCGGCAGCCGCTTGAGATAGCTGAACGAGCTGTACCCCGTGCCGAAGTCGTCGATTGCGATGCGGCACCCTAAGTCGCGCAGCGCCGCGAGCTGCCGATCGGTCTTCACGGCGAAGCGCACCGCGAGTTGCTCGGTGATCTCGAACGTGAGCCGCTCGCCCGACACACCGTGGTCTTTGAGCAGTCCGCGCACGTAGCCCGCGAGGCTATCGTTCTCGAACGAGAAGCTCGTGAGGTTCACCGACAGCGAGAAGCGCGGGTCGTCGCGGCCGAACTCCGCCAGCGCGCGCGTCGCCTCGTTGAGCACCCAGCGATCCACGTCGGCCATGAGCCCGAAACGCACGGCTGCGGGCAGAAATACCTGCGGGCTGATGAGCCCGTCGTCTGTCTGCAAGCGCAGCAGCGCTTCGTAGTGCGTGACGTTACCGGTCTTGATGTGCAGCAGCGGTTGGTAATAGAGGACGAAGCCGCCGTTCGCGAGCGCCGCGCGGATGCGGTGCATCCAGTCCACGTCTTTCGCCATCTGCTCGCTGCGCTTCTCGGCCACGCTGTAGACCTCGAGCCGATTGCGGCCGCGCGACTTCGCTGTCTGGCAGGCGATGTCGGCTTGCGCGATGAGCTCGTGCGCGCTGAAGCGGTCGCCGTTGATGCCGGCGATGCCGATGCTGCACTGCAAGTGGAACACGCGGTCTTGCTCCACGTGCTGGAGGCTGCGCATGAGCTCGAGCACCTGCGCTGCGACGATCTTCGCGTCGTTGCGCGAGATGTCCTTGAGCAGCACCACGAACTCGTCGCCGCCGAAGCGCGCCACGAGATCGTCGGCGCGCACGCCGTGGCGGATCTGCTGCGCCGCGAGCTTCAAGAGCTCGTCGCCCGCCGCGTGGCCGCACGTGTCGTTCACGTACTTGAACTGGTCGAGGTCGATGAAGAACAGCGCGCTGCGGCGCTTGCTCGCCGCGCACTCCGCGATCTCGGCCTCGAGCGCCTCGATCAGGCGGTGGCGGTTGTGCAGACCGGTGAGCGGATCGTGATTCGCGAGATGCAGCAAGTGGCTCTCGCGCTTCTGCAGCGCGCGGATCGTGTCCTCGAGCGCCGCCACGATCGTCTTGAGCTCCTCGTGCTTCGGCGCCGGGAACTCGAAGTTCCGGTCGCCGGCCGCGAGCTTGGCGAGCGGCTTCTGCAAATCGGAGAGCGGCGCGAGCGCGCGCTTCAAGAACAGCCGTCCGCCCGCCCACGAGAAACCGAGCAGCAGCAGCAACAAACCGCTCGCGAGCGCGAGCCGCGGCAGGAACACGCTCTCGTACGACGAGAAGTCGAGGTCGACGCTCACGAAGCCGAGCAGCTCCGTGGACGTGGGCGTCGCCGTGCCGCCGGGATCGAGCTCGAAGAGGCCGTCGCCCGCAAACGACTCGGTCCAGATCGGTCCCAGCAGCCGATAGCGCTGTCCGCCACCCCTCTCGGTCAAGAGATACGGCGGCTCGCCACCGGCCTGCGCCGTGAGCTTTTGGCGCTCCGCGTCGCCGAGCGCCTCGGATTCGCCTTGCAACACGCCGGACTCGTCGAGCGACAGGACCGCGCCGCCGTCCGCGGCGTACCAGGTCACGCGGTCGATCTCGGGATACTTGGCGATGAAGCGCTCCACGCCGAGCACGGCGTCGTGCTCGTCGTGATAGAACGGCGCGCCGAGCTCGTTGAGCTCCTCGCCCCAGCGCGACGCCCATTGCGAGAGGTTGTCGCGGATCACGGACCCGGACGTCCACGCGAGCCCCACGAGCAAGAACACGCCGAGCACCGCCGCGAGCGCGAGCTCCGCGAGCAGCACCTCGTTCACGAGGCTGCGGCCGCGCCGGGGCGGCGGCGCCGGCAAACGCGGCTGCGCGTCAGCGGGTATCACGCACCACCCAAGGCGCTTGCGGCGCGTCCGTGATGCCGAGCCGGCCGGCCACGTCCGCGTTCACGGTGAGCCGCGTCTCCGCCAGCGGCGTGAGCGGCGACAGGCCCTTCGTGGCGCCCGACGCCACCCGCTCGAGCACCGAGCGCACGGCGCGCGCGACGTCGGTGGGGGTAGTGGTCGCGCTCATGAGCGCGCCCCACGGCAGCAATTGCTCGTTGAACACGAGCACACCCACGTCGTGCGCCGCGGCGTAGCTCAGCAGGTCGCGCAGTACGTTCGGGCTCAGGATTCGGTTGTCGGGCACGAGCCAGAAGCCGTCGACCTCCGACGCGAGCCGCTTGAAGAGATACAAGGTCTCGCGATCGGACGACGACACCTCGTGCTTGATCTCGAATGCGTCGCCCGCGGCCGCGACGGCTTCGTCGACGAGCGTCGAATGCGCGTCGCTCACGATCAAGCCGATGCGCCGCCGCGCCGGATTCACCGACGTCCACCCGAGAAGCGGCAATGCGAGCGGCGGCAGCGCGCTCACGCCCCACACGCGCCTGCCGGTGCCCAGAAACTCCTGATAGTTGAACACCTGGCAGAACACGAGCGGTGTCGCGCTGAGATTGGCGCGCGCGAGCTCGACGGCCGCGCGGCCGACGGCCACGGCGATCGACGGCTTGAGCGCTACGAGCGGATTGAGCAGATCCGCGGGCTTCGGGGCGTCCGCGGGGATCGGCACGAGCAGCGTGCGGTAGCGCGCCTCCGGCAACTCGGCCGCGATCTCGGCCGCCACTTCGGCGTAACCGCCCGCGCCCTGCTCGAACAGCACTACGATGTTGCGCGGCGCCGGAGGCGGACGCGGCCTCGGCGCGGGCGCCGGTGGCGGCGCCGGCGCGGGCTCGGGCGACGCGATCGCGGGCGGCGCGCTCGTTTCCACGGGGGACATCACCGCGGAAGGGGGCGACGGAGCCTCCGAACGAAACGCCGCGCAGCCGCCAAACGCGAGCAACGCGGCGGCGACGGTGCCGCCCCAAACGGCGCGGCCATGGGGGTTAGCGATCGGCATAGCGATCGCGCCAGCTTAGTGACGGACCGCACACTTTGGCGTGTCAACGGTCACAGATCGGGCGATCCGAACCGCGGCGATCGTGCTTGGGTCCAGTACCGCGCGCGACGGTACTCAGCTCGGCAGGGGCCCGCCGCGGTAGCACCACGCGAACGCGGCGGGATCGGCGACGATCGCGCGGCCGAGCCGGGCGATCTCGGCCGAGATCTCCGGCGTCACTCCGTCCTCGTGCGCGGCGCCCGCCTTGCCCTTGCGCACCATCGCGCCCGAGTCGAGCACCGGCACCTCGGCCGCCGTCGGGATCTCGAACTTGCGCTCGTTCGCCTTCATCCACTCGAACGACGTGTACTCGAGGATCGCGGGCCATTGCTCCGGCCGCGGCTCGAGGCCCAAGAACTCGGCGATCCTGCGGACAGCGCCTTCGTGATCGCGCTTCATGTCGGCGAAGTGCAAGAGCAGCACATTGGGGCGATGGCGCAGCGGCCACCAGGCCGCCACGAACCCGAAGATCATGGGGCCGAACACGTGCTGCGCCACGTCGTAATAGAAGGAGCGGAAGTCCGGCCGCACGAACGCTTCGCGCGGCGCCTGCCAGAGCTCGAACCACGCATCGGAGTGGGCCGCGATGAACGGGTACATCGACGCCACGGCCTCGTCGGGGTTGCGCACCACTACCACGTAGCGAACGTCGGGCGAGGCGCCCGGCGCCTGATAAGGCAGCGGACCGGGCGGCGAATGGGTCTTGAGCACACGGCGCCGCTCGAGCGGCAAGTCGTCGAGCAACGCGAGCCGCTGCTCGCGCGTCGCGCTCGGCCCGTGCACGAGCTCGAGCCACGGCACTTCCACGTAGAGGTCATCGAAGTCGGGATCGCCGCCCTCGCGGAGCTGGTGCACGATGTTCATCGTCCAGGTGGTGCCGCTTTTCACGGGCACGGACACCACGACGTCGCCGTCGCGCCACGTCACGTGCTGCTGGATCTCCATGTCGATCCACGGGGCTAGGGACGGCTTGTCAGCGGACTGCGGCGCCGGTTTGTCGGGCGACCGCTTCCCTCGCTTCGGCGAGCTCGTGCGAGCTGTCGACTTGCGGCGCCCCGCCGGCTTCTTGCGAGCCGCTGCTTTCGTTTGGGCGGAAGCCTTCTTGCGCACCTTGGCCTTCTTGCGTGGCGCAGCCTTGCCGCGTCGCGCGGATTTGTTGCGAACCGCAGAACGCTTGCGCGCCGATCTTGTTCCCCCCGAGGACTTCTTGGATCGCGAGGCCTTCCTGCGTTTCATGCACACACTCCAGCCGGACGGTTCGGGCGTCGACGACGCGTCAGCGCCGGCGCCGGACGACGAGCCACGGCAGCAACCCGAAGATCAGCACCGCCGCCGCATAGGCGCCGCCGGACACGGGATCGCGGCTCGCGACGTACGCGCCCGGCGTGAGCCCGCGCAACGCGAGCGCCGTGCCGAGCTCCGCCGCAACCAGCAATGCGAGCGCCGCGAGCCCGGCCGCGAGCGCGGTGCGCCGGTCCACGATGCGAAACCACGCCACCAGCGCGCGCGCCACGACGAAGCTCGCGAGAATCATGAACGGCAGCTCCACGAGCTCCGCGGCGCGCTCGCCCGCCGCCGGCACGAGCCAGAGCACGCGGCACACGCCGAACGCGAAGCCCACGGCAAACACCGCGGCGAAATAGGCGACGGCGAACGCGGCGACGAGCGGCACGGCTGAGCGGCGCGAGTTCCGCGCGGGCGACATCGGCCGAGCGCGCGCCGCGCGCGTCTTTACCGCTGCGGCGCGGCGGCGCCGCCGCCTTGGCGCGTCTGATCGAACACCTTGGTGGCCAGCGCGATCATGCCCGAGATGTCGCTCAGGTTTGCCGGCACCACGAGCGTGTTGGCGGTGCGCGCGAGGTTGCCGAGCTGCGCCACGTAGTCCTCCGCGACGCGCAGCTGCATGGCCTCGCGGCCGCCGGGCTGCGCGACCGCGTCGGCGACGCGGCGCAAACCTTCGGCAGTAGCGGTGGCCACGGCAAGAATGGCCTCGGCCTCGCCCTGCGCCACGTTGATCTGCTGCTGACGCGCGGCTTCCGACTCCTTGATCACGCGCTGCTTCTCGCCCTCGGCCTGGTTGATCTTCGCGTCGCGCTCGCCTTCCGACGTGAGGATCACGGCGCGCTTCTCGCGCTCCGCGCGCATCTGCTTTTCCATCGCCTGGATCACGTCGCGCGGCGGATTGATGCTCTTGATCTCGTAGCGCAGCACCTTCACGCCCCAGGGCTCCGACGCCTTGTCGAGCTCGCTCACGACGTTGGCGTTGATCGTGGCGCGCTCCTCGAAGGTGCGGTCGAGCTCGATCTTGCCGATCTGGCTGCGCAGCGTGGTTTGCGCGAGCTGCGAGATCGCGAACTCGTAGTTCGAGATGCCGTACGACGCCCGCGCGGCGTCCAGGATCTGCATGTAGAGCACGCCGTCGATGCCCACCTGCACGTTGTCCCTCGTGATGCAGACTTGCTCCGGGATGTCGATCGCCATCTCCTTGAGCGTGTGCTTGTACGCGATGCGCTCCACGAACGGCACCAGGATGTGGAAGCCGGCTTGCAGCGTGCGGCTGTACTTGCCGACGAACTCCACGATGTACGCGCTCTGTTGCGGAACGACGATCGCCGTCCGCATGAGCACGAAGATCACGAGCACCGCGATCGCCAGCGTGAACACCAATGCTGTGTCCATGGATTCTCCGTCGCCCCTGTTTGTGACTAGTTGAGCCGCACGCGCAAGGTGAGGCCTTCGACGGCCTCGATGAGCACTTCCTCTCCCGCGGGAATGGGGCGATCGCCGACGTTGAGCGCCGTCCAGCCGCTGCCGCGATACTCGACGCGCAGCGTCTTGCCGGGCGGGAGCGCCTCGGGAATGCGCACGCGCTGGGCGACGTCGCTCGCGACGTTGCCGAGCGGGCGATTGCGGAGCTTGTCGTAGACCTGCTTGCGCACCGTGAGCATCGTCGCGATGGAGAGCACCGCGAAGGTGAGCCACTGCGCCCAGCCGGGCAGGTCGGCGCCCACCAGCCCGAGGAAGCCCACCACGACGGCGCTGGCGCCGATGAAGATCAGGTAGAACTGTGCGTCGACCGCGAACAGCTCGGCGGCGAGCAGCAGTGTGCCGACGATGCACCAACCCCACCACGTCATGGCGTACACCTCCGGTCGGCTCGGCGGCGCGAACGCCGGCGGCGAGCAGGACCCCCAACCCGGGCCGATTATCCAATAAGCCGCCGCGCGTGCAAGCGTCGCGGCTATGGCTCGAGTGCGTGCAGCGAGGCGAGGCAGGAGTCTTGGTCGCGCGGTTTGGCTGCTTCGAGGCCGGACGGCAGCTCGCCGCGGGCGTCCGTGAGCCAAGCCGTGAGGTCGGCTCGCGCCGTCGCCGCGTCGAGATCGCGCAGCAGCATGTGCCACCCCTTGGGATAGAGGACGAGCCGCCAAGAAGCGCTCGCGTCGAGGGTGGCCGCCCAGCTGCAGAACGCGGTGGCCGGGATGATCTGGTCGCGCGCGCCGTAAAGAATGAGCGTGGGCACGGCGAAGCTTCGCGGCGCCACGGTGACTTCGTCCATGAGGTCCGACACGCCCGCGAGCATGTCGACGCGCACCTTGTGGATGATCAGCGGGTCGTCGCGGAGGCTGCGCAGCGTCTCGGGATCGTCGGAGGGCGCGCGGCCCCGCGGCCGCGAGAACTTCATCCCGCGAAACGTGTTGGACATCGCGCCGAGCGCGAAGCGCTGGTACCACGGCATCTCGCTGCGGCTCCACACGGCCGGCGCAAGCAGCACGGCACCGTCGAGCCAGCCGCTCGGCTCGAGCGCGAGCGCGCGCAGCAGCACGCCGCCGCCCATGCTCTCGCCGATGACGTAGAGCGGCACGCCCGGATGACGCGCGCGCACGAGGCGGGCCACCTGCAGCACGTCGCGTGCGAGCACGTCGCCGCCGACCCAGGTGCCGCGCTGCCCGCTCGCGCCGAAGCCGCGCTGATCGTAGGCGTAGACGGCGTAGCCGTTGTCCGCGAGATGCTCGGCTACGCGCGTGTAGGTGGTGCCGTGGTCGCTCAAGCCGTGCAGCGCGACGACTGCGGCGCGCGGCTCGCCGGTGCGCGGCGCCCACCGCGCGAGCGGCAGCGACGTGCCATCGGCGAGCACCACGCGCTCGGCCTCGAGGCGTGCGTCCGTTGCCGTGGCGGCCTGCGCATGCACGACCGCCGGCATCGCCGCCGTGAGGAGCATGGCGAGGAGCATCGCCGGCGAGCGCCAACGAACGGCCGCGCGCACGACGCTCAGTTGCGCGCGGCGTCGAGCCGCGCGAGCAACGTCTTCGGCGCCGTGAGCCGATAGCTGCGCTCGACGACGTTCGCCACCTCGCGCCAGTCCACGCGGCCGCGGTCGAGCCGCAGCCCGAACCAGCCGCGCGAGCCGATGTAGGCCGGCAAGTAGTAGTGCTCGGGGTCGCGGCGCGCGCGGTCCTGGTTCTCGCCGAGCTCGGACTTCACGCACACCGACAGGATGCCGTCACCGTGATGGTCGTCGAGCAAGTACGCGAACACCTTGCCGCGCACCTTGTAGATGATGTGGTCGCCCTGCTCGATGTGTTCGGCGGACGGGAACGCGAGGCAGATCTCGGTGGCCTTGGCGCGCTTGCTCTCTGCGCCGGACGTTCTCGCCTTCTTCTTCATCGTTGCTGCCCGTCGTCGAGCACGCAGTTCTGCGGCAGGAACTCGAATCCCGGAGTCCAGCGGAACGTGCGGTAGTTTTCGGCCGTGACCGTGCGCGTGAACGTGCGCGGGTCTGTGGCGGAGATGTCGTACGAGAGCTCCGTGCCGTCGGCGCTCGGCGTGAAGCGCTCCACGAGCGTGGTCTCGGTGCTCTGCGGCACGCCCTCGAGGCCGTAGAGCTGGAAGTACGGATAGTCGACGGCGGTGGTGGTCACAACGAGCGTGGCGCCGTCCCATCGGCCGGTGGAGTAGCCGAGCGGCGTGGGCGCGGGACGCGCCGCGTCGGCTTGGGCGCTCATGTGGATCACGCGATCGATCTCGCGATACTCGTTCTCGAGCACGATGTCCGCGCCGCTGCGCACGAAGCGGATGCCGAAGCGGCCGCTGCGCGTGATCACCTGCGGCATGCCGGGCGGCCGGCAATTCAACACCGGGTCGTCGCGCACGGCGTCGAACGCCTGCCACTTCGCCCGCGCGGCGGCCGTGAGCGGCGGATCGGCGGTCCAGTCCGGCGTCTTCTGCGCGCTCGCTACCCACACGCGGAAGATGCCTTCGCCGGGATCCGCGGCCGCGCGCGCCGGGTCGATCCTGGCCTGCGTGTAGCTCAGGTAATGATTCGGCTGCCAGCGCGGCGGCGCATTCGCCTTGAGCACGATCTCCGTTTGATCGGGCAGCAGCACGTTGGTGACGTACATGCGGCGGTCGCGGAGCGCGGACGCGTTGCCTGCGAACCTAACTTTGTCGCCGGGCTTCACGATGTCGCGCGGGATGTGTGCCCGGTCGAGATCGCCGGGGCTCTGGCCTTCGAGGTGCCAGAGCTCCGTGTTGCCGTCGAGCGAGCTGGTGTCGATCTCGAGGCGCACGTGCGGGTTCTGCCAGAGCACCTTGGCCACGACGCCCTGGGCCTCGACGATCGTGCTCGAGTCGTACTCGGCCGTGGAGTGATGTGCGCGCGAGACCGTGGGCGCGGCCACGGCCCAAAGCAGCGCAATGACTATGCTTGCACGCATCATCGCCCGAGCTCCATCGCCGAACACCAACTGGAGACCGCGACGAGCGTAGCACGCGCGCGACCGGTGGCCGCCGCCGGTCCCGCGAGCCGTGCTCCTCAAAGGACGCGGCCGGCCCCTCTCCCGAGGAAGCCGGCCGCGGATTGCTGGAGGAAGTAGCTGACTTAGCGGCGACGGCGCTGGAGGCGCATCGCGAGCAGACCCAGACCGAGCAGCGTGAGCGACGCCGGCTCCGGCACGCGGGTGGTGGTCGGCGGGGGCCCGTCGACGAGAAACAGGCTGCCGCCGTTGATGCCGTTCGGCAACGATTGGATGCGAATTCCGCCCCAATCGATCAGCGCGTCGAGATCGGTATTGGCCGTAAGCCCGCTGAAGCCGTTCAGATAGAAGATATCCGTCTGGTTCGCGAGAATCCCCGGCGGGTTCAGGTTGTTCGCTTGGCCCTCGGTTACGCCGAACTCGAAGAAGCTCTTGGTGACTGTGCTCGAGTTGGCGGGATTGGGGATCGAGTTCAAGTTGGTGAGCTTGATCCAGGTCAGCGAGTCCTGATCGAACGAGAACATTGCATTACTCGGATTGGAGACCGTGAGGCTCGGCTGCTCGGGGTTGAAGTCGAACCCGAAGCCCGTGATCTGGAATCCCTCGGCGCCGGCCGGGTTCAACGCGTCGAACCGGATCTGCAAGCTATCCGCGTCGCGCACGGAAACCGTCATCGTGCCGAAGTCATAGGTGGTGGCACCGCTCGTGTACGAGAAATCGAGCGTCACCGGGATGGCCATTGCCGGAGCTGCGGCAATGAAACTCGCGGCAGCAATCGTGGTGAGAATGAATTTACGCATAAGACCTCTTGCTTTGGCCGGACAGTGCAAACGCGATGCCAACCCGCAACCCATTGATCGCACAAGGTTCGTTTTTCTGACAGTCAAGCGACTGTAAGGAATCCCGACGCCCTAACCCCGCACCGACGATCCACCGTCACGAAATGGTTTCGGCGACGCGGGAGCACCCGGGTCGGCCCCTCGCGCGCCGTGAAGCGTTGTCGCCCACGAAAGAGCCGTACCTTGCCGCTTGCCGCGGTAGCATGGGCCCCCCGGGCATCGCGGAGCCCGCGGGACTCTAGCGAGGGGGAAAGATGACAAGACTGACACGCGCGGTGCTCGTCGCCATCCTGCTCACGACACCGGTGCTGTTCGAACGCGCCGACGCGCACCACGGCGCCGGCCGCTACGATCCCAGCAAGCACATAGAGCTCGAGGGCAACCTCACCCGGCTCGAGTTCGTCAACCCGCATTCATATGTCTACTTCGACACGGTCGGCGCGGACGGCAAGGTCACCGCGATGAAATGCGAGATGCGGTCCGCCACGGTGCTCCGCCGCTCGGGCTGGTCGCCGGAGATGTTTCCACGCGGAGCGTCCATCAAGGTCACGGGCTACCCGCATCGCGACGATCCCACTGCTTGCAGTGTGGAAACGGTGACGCTCGGCGACTCGCCGACGCTCGAGCGCTATCAGCAGCTCACCGACGCGAAATCCGTCGAGCGAGCGCAACGACCGTTCCGGCTGCCGGACGGCAAGCCGAACTTGGGCGGCGAGTGGGCGCAGGAGCAACAGGTTCTCGCGACGCCGCCCGGCGGTCGCATCGGCCTCGTGCCGATCAGCCAGGCCGAGGCGATCAGGGCCGGTAAGCTGCCGATGCCGGACGGTCCTGCCGGCTGGTTCCCGCCGCCCGTGACGTTGACCGCGGCCGGACAAGCGGCAGCGGAGGCGCTGCGCAAGCGGCCGACTGCGGAGAATCCACGACTCTCCTGTCAGATCACGAGCATCCTCTTCGACTGGGTGTTCGACGGCATCATCAACCGCATCACCCAGAGCCCGACGGTCATCAAGATGGAGTACGGCGCCGGTCTGACGCGGACCGTCCATATGGACATGAGCGCGCACCCCGCGAACGTCGCGCCGAGCCGCGCCGGCCATTCGATCGGCCGCTGGGACGGCGATACGCTCGTAATCGATACCGTCGGCTTCGAGCCCGGCAGCCTGGCGGGCGCGGTTCCCCACGGCGACAAGCTGCACGTCGTCGAGCGCTTCACGCTGAATCCCACCACGCTCGAGCTCACCCGCGACATCGTGGCGGAAGATCCGCTCTACTTCGTGGACAAATATGTGGATACGGACAGCGTCCTGCCGGCGGACGCGCCCTTCCACGTCGACACCTGCAAGGAGCTCGCGCCGGAGTATCAGCCGACCGGTGGTAAGTAACCGCGGCACCGACTGCGATTCCCGCGACGACTCGAGCGCGAGCGTGCTACGCGAACACGAGTGCGGCTAAGCAGCCCTCATGGCGCTGCTCAGGAGCAGCCGGTTCCGCCCGCGGGTGATCGACGGCGAATTCGGCGCTTCGCCGGTTCGCGTGCGGTACTACTTGAACGAGACGCCTTGACTGCCGGTATCTCGGCGGGTTTAGCACCGAATGCCGAGCTGCGGGAGCCTGGTACCGGTCATAACACCATGTCCCGTTAAGGAAAATTAGTGTTCCGCGGGCTAGTAATGCTGGGCCCAACGGCGGTATCTTTGGGCAAAGTCTAAACGGCCCGGTTCATGCACGAAAACGCATGGGCAAGGCGCCTTGCCAGAGCTCGCAGTCATTCCTGTTCCCGGGGGTCGAGAATGCACGCAACTATCGTCCAGCCGAATCATCGTCGAGTCTCCAGTGTGTTGGGAGCCGCGTCGCTCGCGGTACTCCTCGCAATAACGTCGCAAAACGCCACAGCCGCCGGAGTCGCCGCCGCGGCGCGCACCGGCGACATCGAAGCGGTCAAAAAGCAGCTCGCCGCCGGCGGGAACGTCAACACTCCGGAAGCCGACGGCACGTCGGCGCTGTTGTGGGCGGCCTACCAGTCCTCACCCGAGCTCGTACAACTGCTGCTCAAGTCCGGCGCCGACGTCAATGCGGCGAACGCCTTCGGGGTCACCCCGCTGCTGCAGGCCGCCCGCTACGGCGATGCCGCCACGATCAGCGAGCTCTTGAAAGGCGGCGCCGACCTCAAGAAGGCGGAGCGCGAAGGCGAAACGCCGTTGATGGCGGCCGCGCGCGCCGGGAGCGTGGCCGCCGTGAAGTTGCTGATCGAGGCGGGCTCGGACGTCAACGCCCGCGAGTCGCTGCAAGACGAGACGGCGCTCATGTGGGCGACGGCGGAGGGGCACCTCGACGTCGTGGACGCGCTGCTCAAGGCCGGAGCCGATGCGAATCTCAAGGCCCGTCTGTCGGAGCTCACGAAGCGCAGCACTCGCGCCGATTTCCCCACCGGCGGCTTTACGGCCGTGATGTGGGCGGCCCGCGACGGCAACGAGGCCATCGTGCGCCGGCTCGTCGAAGGCGGCGCGGACTTGAACATCGCCAACGGCGACAAGGCCACGCCGATGATGCTGGCCATCATCAACGATCGTTTCGACCTGGCCGCGCAGCTCCTCGAGCTCGGCGCCAAGACGGACGACGGCTCGCTGTATTACGCGGTGTTGATGCGCGATGCCACCACCGACTGGCGCGCCAAGGACGGCTCTCGCAACCGCGCCGATCACGACAACAAGCTCACCGCGCTCGACCTGATCGGCAAGCTGCTCGACAAGGGCGCCGATCCGAACCGCGAGTTCGAAGGCCAGATGCATTCCACGTCGATGTGCTGCGACACCAAGGAGAACGGCACGCCGTTCTTCCGCGCGGCGGTCGCCGCCGACGTCGAGGCGCTCAAGTTGCTCGCGGCGCACGGCGCCAACCTCGAGTGGAAGCTCAAGAAGGCCGAGGGTGGTCCTCCTGGCGGCCCGCCCGGGCCGAAGACTGCCGGCAAGACTCCGCTCATGGTCGCGCTCACCGGCGGCAAGGGCGTCGGCATGGCCGGCGGTCCCGGCGACATTCGCGAGGGCACCGAGCCGCCGTTCCGCGAAATTTCCAACCGCAATCCGGCCGACGCGGTGAAGGCGCTGGTGGAAGCGGGTGCCGATGTGAACGCGAAGTCGGACGAAGGCGACACCGCGCTGCACCTCGCGGCGTTCGACGGCAAGCTCGATCTGGTCCGCGCCCTCGCCGCCGCCGGCGCCAACCTGGACGCGAAGGACGCGGCCGGTCTCACCGCGTTGCAGGTCGTCGAGAAGCAGCCGCCGCGCCCGCCGCGCGTGACCGTCGGCGCGGCCACCGATTTCGACGAGCGTGCGCAGCCGAAGGAGGTCGCGGCGCTGTTGCGCGAGCTCAAGCAGGGCGGCGCGCAAGCGAGCTTGGCAGGGGGTCGTTAGCAGTGAGAGCTTGGGTTTATCTCGCGGGTGCGGGCGTGGTCGCGGCGGGAGCCGCGGGCTTCGCGCTCATGCACCGGGCTCCGCACGCCGCGCTGCAGGGCCAATGGTCGATGCTCGACAAGTACTGCGCGAACTGTCACAACAACGACGATCTCACTGCCGACCTGTCCTTCCAGGGGCGCCACCCCGACAACGTCACCTCCGATCCCGCGGTGTGGGAAAAGGTGCTGCACAAGCTCAGCATCGGTGCGATGCCGCCGAATGATCAGCCGCAGCCGCCGCCGGAGCTGCGCGCCACCTTCGTGCAGGCGCTCGAAGGCACGCTCGACGCCGCCGCCGAGGCCAAGCCCTACGCCGCCACCACGCACGTGCATCGCCTGAACCGGGCGGAGTACGCCAATGCGGTTCGCGATCTCTTCGGCATCGAGGCGAATCTGGCGGAAGACCTGCCGAGCGACGGCGGCGACTTCGGCTTCGACAACATCGCCGACGTGCTGCGAACGTCGCCGCTGCTGCTCGAGCGCTATCTTTCCGTGGGTTTGCGCGTGGCCGACATGGCCGTCGGCAACGCGAACGCCGTCGTTGGCTCCACCAGCTACCGCATTCCGTTCGACACGACGCAGGACTACCACCTCGAAGGGCTGCCGCTCGGTACGCGCGGCGGAGTGGCCGTCCGCCACAACTTCCCGGCCGACGGCGAGTATGTGTTCTCCGCTCGCCTCGTGCGGGGCGTCGAAGAGGGCTACCACGGCGTGGAAGGCCACGATCGGCCGCACGAGTTCCTGGTGCTCGTGGACGGCCAGATCGTTCACACGGGCGAGGTCGGCACCAAGGAAGATCACGAGACGAGTGTCGCCGAAGGCTTCAACATCGCCGGGTTCGCCGTCGACGCGAAGATGACTTCGGCACACATCCCGGTGACGGCAGGCCCGCACGAAGTGGCGTTCACGTGGCGCGAGCAGAGGTCACGCGAGCAGAACGCCTGGGAGCCGGGCCTTCGGGCCACGCTCGAGATCCACAATCCGGCCGGCATGCCGCGGATCGAGGACGGCCGCATCGAAGGCCCGTACAACGTCACGGGCGTGAGCGACACGCCGAGCCGCCAGAAGATCTTCACGTGCCGCCCGAGCGCGGCCGCCGAAGAGCAACCGTGCGCAGAGAAGATCGTGACGACCATGGCGGCGCGTGCTTACCGCCGTCCGGTCGACAAAGACGACATCGCACCGCTGATGGCGTTCTACGAGAAGGCGCGCGCGAATGGCGGCGATTTCGACGCCGGCATCCACGACGCTCTGGCGCGGACGCTCGTGAGCCCCTGGTTCCTGTTCCGCACCGAGGCCGATTCGCCGGATGCGCCCCCCGGCTCGGCGCACCGCATCAATGATTATGAGCTCGCATCGCGGCTGTCGTTCTTCCTCTGGTCCAGCGTGCCCGACGACGAGCTGCTCTCGCTCGCCGCGAAGGACGAGCTGCACGAGGCGGGCACGCTCGAGGCGCAGGTTCGGCGCATGGTGGCGGATCAGCGCTCGAACGCGCTCGTCGAGAACTTCGTCGGTCAGTGGCTGCAGCTGCGCAACCTCGACTCGCGCGCCCGGCCCGATCTGCTGATGTTCCCCGACTTCGACGCCAATCTCCGCAACGCCTTCCGCACCGAGACGGAGATGCTGTTCGGCCACGTGCTGCGCGAGGGCCGGCCGGTGCAGGAGCTGCTCACGGCGGACTACACGTTCGCGAACGAGCGCCTGGCGCGCCACTACGGGATCCCGGGCGTTTACGGCTCGCGGTTTCGCAAGGTCGACGTAACGGACCCGAACCGCCGCGGACTCTTCGGCCACGGCAGCATCGAGTCGATCACGGCGGCCTCGTCCCGCACGTCGCCGATCATCCGCGGCAAGTACATCGTCTCCACGTTCTGGAACAATCCGCCGCCGGCGCCGCCGGCCACCGTGCCGGCGCTCGAGGCGAGCGCGCCGAAGGACCGGCCGGCCACGGTGCGCGAGATGCTCGAGCTGCATCGGGCGGATCCCACCTGTGCGTCGTGTCACCGGAACATCGACCCGGTGGGGTTCGCGCTCGAGAACTTCGACGTGGACGGCTCGTGGCGCGAGACCACCCGCGAGGGGCTCAAGATCGACTCGGCCGGCGTGCTCGCGGACGGCTCGAAAGTGGAAGGGCCGGTACAGCTGCGCGAAGCGCTACTGCGAAACCCGTCACTGTTCCCGAACACGGTGACCCAGAACATGATGATTTATGCCCTCGGCCGCGGCCTCCAGCCGGCCGACATGCCGGTTGTTCGTGGGATAGTGCGAAATGCGGCCAAACGGGATTACAGTCTCATCTCTATAGTGCTGGGCATCGTGGACAGTTATCCTTTCCAGATGCGCACCAACGGCGCTGCAGCAGGCGCGACGACAACCGTCGCGCAGACGAAGGAGTAGGCAATGTTCATCACGAAGAAGCACTTGGATCGTCGGACCTTCCTGCGCGGCGCGATGGGTACCGCGATCGCCCTACCGTTCCTCGATGCGATGGTCCCTGCGGCAACCGCGCAGACCCGCACCGCGGCGGCAGAGAAGCTGCGCTTCGGCGCGGTCTACATGCCGAACGGCATCTATCCCGGCATGTGGCATCCCGAGAAGACGGGCAAGGGCTGGGAATTCCAGCGCACGATGAAGCCGCTCGAGCCCTATCGGGAATACCTCACCACGATCAGCCAGATGAAGGCGCCGGAAGGTAAGAAGGACATGGGCGGCATCCACATGGGTGCGAGCGCCGCGTTCCTGAACGGCGCCGGTCCGCAAGGCCACAACGGCGAGTTCAACCTGATCCAGTCGAAGAAGTCGGTGGACCAGTACATCGCGGACGCGATCAGCGGCGATACGCCGCTTCGCTCCCTCGAGGTTGGCACCGAGGACATGGGCACCTCTGCGGGCGCCTGCGACGGCTATCCGTGCGTGTTCTTCGGCACCATGGCATGGCGCGACGACAAGAGCCCGCTGCCCGTCTCCGTGAACCCGCAGGTCACGTTCGAGCGCATGTTCGGCGAGCCGGGTTCCGCGCGCGAGCGCCTGATCCGCCTGCAGACGAAGGAGAGCATGCTCGACTCCGTGCTCCAAGAGACGGCTCGCCTCGAGAAGAAGATCGGCGCGGCCGACAACGCGATTCTCGACGAGTATCTCTCGAGCGTGCGCCGCGTCGAGGAGCAGCTGCAGAAGATGCAGTCGCGCTCCGAGGCGATCGCGAGCGCGTCGGGCGGCCCGGTGGGCATCCCCGAGGACTTCGACCAGCACATGACGGTCACCTACGACCTGTTGCACCTCGCGTTCCAGGGTGACCTCACTCGGGTGTTCAGCTTCATGGTGGGCCACGAGGCCAGCGGCCGCAGCTACGCCTTCTTGGGCGTCAAGGAGCCGCATCACTCGACCTCGCACCACAAGAACACGCCGGAGAGCCTCGAGGCCTACTCGAAGATCGGCTCGTACCACATGGTCAAGCTCGGCCAGTTCATCGAGAAGCTGAAGAACACGAAGGAAGGCGACCACACGTTGCTCGATACGTCGCTCGTGTACTTCGGCGCCGGCATGAGCAACGGCTTGCTGCACGACCGGCACAACGTGCCCGCGCTGCTGGTCGGCACGGCCGGTGGACGCATCGAGGCAGGCGGCCGGCACATCGCGGCGGAGAAGGATCTGCCGACGTCGAACCTGCTGCTCGCGCTGGCCGACAAGTACGGCGCCGAGATCGACAGCATCGGTATTGCGACGGGTCGCATGCAGATCTAGTCGATCCGCTTTCTCGTACGTACACAGGGCCCGCTATGCGGGCCCTGTTTTTTTCGGGCGCCGAATCAACGCGGTGCGGTCTACGCGGCGGGCCGCCGAGCGCGCTATGCTGCCGGCATGACCCGGCGCCCAGCCAAAGCCGATGACGTCCTCCGCCTCATGCAGACTCTCGGCCGTTACGCACGCGGGCCGGGCCGAGTGTACTTCACGGGCGGCGCAACAGCCGTCATGAAAGGCTGGCGGGACGCAACCGTCGACATCGACCTCAAGCTCGATCCGGAGCCGGCCGGAGCATTCGAGGCCATCGCCAGGATCAAAGAGGAATTGTCGCTGAACGTCGAGCTTGCGAGCCCAGACCAGTTCATCCCGGACCCACCGGCAAGCCAGTCGCGTGCCGAATTCATCGGTCGCGAAGGCGCCGTCGAGTTCTACCACTACGACCTATACGCGCAAGCATTGGCGAAGATCGAGCGAGGCCACGCGCGCGACCTGGTAGATGTCACTGCGATGGTGAAGACCGGCGCTGTGGGGCCAGCGCTGCTCGCGGAGCTCTTCGCAAAGATCGAGCCGGCGCTGCTGCGCTTTCCCGCGATCAGCGCCCCGGCGTTCCGCGCCAAGCTCGAACGCTTTCTCCAGTCGGTGCAGTCGTGATTCCCGACCTCCGAGCGCTGCCCGGCGGCGACCTCGTGATGCAGGGGTTGCAGGACCTTGCCGATGGTACGAGCGACAGCGTCGAGGCGCTGCTGGTGCAGATTGCACGGCCGCGGCTCGCGACCGCGGGGCTCGAGGTCCCCGGGTCCGCACGCGAGAACGCTGAGCTCGCACTGTACTCACGCTTGTCGGATGAGGGCGCCGAAGATCCATACGCCGCGTACAACAGCCTGTTGCGCCGCCTCGTGAGCTGCGCGACGGCGCTCGAGCACGATCTTTACCGACGCGAGCCCGGCCGCGGCGGATGACCTGAGGTGCTCGGTTCCTCCGGCGCCGTTAACGAGTCGATCCCGATTGAGACATCTTGAGGGAGCATCAGGGGTGGCTTGCTAAAATCATCCCCTGGCATGGGCTTTCAGGCCCTTTTCCGGAGAGCTCACGTCGATGTCCGCGATCCGACCCATTCCCCTGCTCGCACTGGCCGCCCTGCTGGCCGCGCCTGCCGCCTACGCCAGCGATACCAAGGGCGATGCCGCTAAGGGCAAGGAAGTGTTCGAGGCCAGTGGCTGCCCGGCCTGCCATGGCGTAGTCAAGGAAGACAATGCGAAGGTGGGCCCCAATCTCGTCGGCGTCGTCGGACGCAAGGCCGGGACCGTGCAGGCTCTCTTGGGCCCCAGCGACAACCTGAAGAAGTACGGTGTGACCTGGAGCGCCGAGACGCTGGATGAGTTCCTGGTGAACCCGAGCGCCAAGGTGCCGGGCACCGCGATGGCAGGCATCCTCACCGATCCGCAGCAACGCGCCGACGTGATCGCCTACCTCTCCACGCTGAAGAATTGACGCCGTGGCCGGCCGGGTCAGTCCGTGGCCGTGGCGTCGCTCTTTCCCCGCGCCTGGTCGTACTCGTCTCGCGCCTCGACGAACTTGACCAC
>DASUFK010000403.1:0-3990 GCA_036274615.1 Gammaproteobacteria bacterium
CGAACGGCACGTCGCCGCTCGTGACGATCACGCAGATCCAGCCGATCAAGGTTTCGTTCGCGCTGCCGCAATCCGACTTGCCGCAGATCCAGGCGCGCGCGGGCGCCGGCGGCCTCGTTGCCACGGTCGAGCCTCGCGGCGCCGGCGAGGGCGCCGTCGGCTCCGACGGCAACACCGCGCCGGTCGACTTCGTGAGCAACCGCGTGGACGACGCGACGGGCACGATCGAGCTGCGCGCTACGTTGCCCAACGCGGGTGCGTCGCTAGTCCCGGGCCAGCTCGTGGACGTGGCGGTACGGCTCGACCGATTGCCGCTGGCCACGGTGGTGCCGCGCGCAGCCGTGAACGAAGGCCCCGACGGCCAGTTCGCGTACGTGGTCACCGCCGACCGCCGCGCCGAGCAGCGTAAGGTGCGCGTGCTGTTCGACGACGGCACCGACGTGGCGATCGACGGCGACGTGCGGCCCGGCGAGCTCGTGATCGTCGAAGGCCAGCTGCGCGTGGTGCCCGGCGCGGCGGTCTCCTACGACGGCGTGCAGGCCACCCAGAGCGCGGCGCCCGGCGTCGCGAGGAACGAGCGCGGCGCCTGAGAACCGGCAATGAACGTCTCGCGCCGCTTCATCGACTACCCCGTGATGACCACGCTCGTCATGGCGGCGGTGGTGATCTTCGGCGCGGTGGGCTACTTCACGCTGCCCGTCAACGAGCTGCCGAACGTGGATTTCCCCACGATCGGCGTGTCGGCGAGCCTGCCGGGCGCCGACCCCGAGACGATGGCGTCGGCGGTGGCGGCGCCGCTCGAGAACGTGTTCTCGACGGTGCCGGGCATCGACTCGATGACGTCGTCGAGTGGCCAGGGCTTCACCAACATCACGCTGCAGTTCCGGCTCGACCGCAACATCGACGCGGCCGCGCAGGACGTGCAGGCCGCGATCTCGTCAGCGCAGCGGCAGTTGCCCCGCTCGATGCCGAGCCCGCCGACGTTCCGCAAGCAGAATCCGGCCGACTCGCCGATCCTGTTCCTCGCGTTGAGCTCGAAGACGCTGCCGATGACGACGGTGGACCGCTACGCCGAGACCCTGCTCGCCCGGCAGCTGTCGACGCTCGAGGGTGTGGCGCAGGTGCAGGTGTTCGGCGCGGCGCACTACGCGGTGCGGATCCAGGCCGACCCGGCCGCGCTCGCGGCGCGCGGCATCGGCATCGATCAGCTCGCCGCGGCGGTGCAGCAAGCGAACACCAATCAGGCCACGGGCGCGCTCAATGGCGCCGACGCGAAGATCATCCACACCGAGGGCCAGCTGCACAGCGCCGCCGCGTTCCGCAGACAGATCGTGGCGTATCGCAACGGCGCGCCCGTGCGGCTCGAGGACGTGGCGCGCGTGATCGACAGCACCGACAGCGTGCGCCAGGGCAACTGGTATCGCGGCGAGCCCGCGATCACGGTGGCGATCAGCCGCCAGCCCGGCGCGAACACGATCGACGTCATCGACGAGATCAAGAGCGTGTTGCCGCAGTTCGAGGCGTCGCTGCCGGCGGGCATGGATCTTTCGATCCGCTTCGACCGAAGTCAGTCGATCCGCTCGTCGATCGACGACGTGCAGAAGGCGCTGCTGATCGCCGGCGTGCTCGTGGTGGGCGTGATCTTCCTGTTCCTGCGGCGAGCGTCTGCCACGATCATCCCGTCGCTCGCGTTGCCGATCGCGGTGGTGGGCACGTTCGCCGGCATGGCCGCATTCGGTTACAGCCTCGACAACCTGTCGTTGATGGCGCTCACGCTGTCGGTGGGGTTCGTGGTCGACGACGCGATCGTGATGCTCGAGAACATCGTGCGGCACATGGAGCTCGGCGAGAAGCCGCACGAGGCCGCGATCCGGGGCTCCAAGGAGATCGGCTTCACGATTCTCTCGATGACCGTGTCGCTGGCCGCGGTGTTCATCCCGATCGTGTTCATGAGCGGAATCGTGGGACGGCTGCTGCACGAGTTTGCGGTGACGATCGTGATCGCGGTGCTCGTGTCGGGCGTGGTGTCGGTGACGCTCACGCCGATGCTCTCCGCGCGGTTCTTGCGCGAGACGCCCGGCCGCAAACCCGGGCGCTTCGAGCGCGTGAGCGAGGCCGCATTCATCTGGCTGCAAGGAATCTACGATCGGAGCTTGCAGTGGAGCCTGCGTCACAAGCCCATGGTGGCGTGGCTGTTCGTCGCGAGCGTCGTCGCGACGGTGGCGTTGTTCCTCGTGAGCCCGCAGGACTTCCTGCCGAGCGACGACACCGGCATCCTGCAGATCTCCGTGCAAGCGGCGAACGGCACGTCGTACGAGCGGATGGTGGAGTACGGCCAGCAGGTGGCCGACGTCGTCAACAAGGACCCGAACGCGCTCGGCGCGATGCTGCAAGTGAGCTCGAGCGGGGCGGGCTCGAGCTCCGCGAACGTCCGCGCGATGCTCAAGCCGCTGCACGAGCGGCCGCTGTCGGCCGAGGAGATCGCGCGCGAGCTGCGGCGGAAGCTCGACGACATTCCCGGCGCGAACGTGTTCGTCACCAATCCGCCGGCGCTGCGCATCGGCGGTCGCAGCGCGCGCTCGAGCTATCAATACACGCTGCAAGGCATCGATCTCGACGAGCTGCAGCGCGTGTCGGTGCAGCTCGAGGAAAAGCTGCAGACCATGCCGGGCTTCGTGGGCGTGAACAGCGACTTCGACCGCGCCGCGCCGTCGGTGGAGGTGGAGATCGACCGCGACCGGGCAGCCGCGCTCGGCGTTGCACCGCAGCTCATCGAGGCGGCGATGGGCTATGCGTTCGGCGGACAGCAGGTCTCGCAGATCTATGCGTCGAACGATCAATATCAGGTGATCCTCGAGCTATTGCCCGAGCTCCAGCGCAATCAGGATTCGCTGAAGACGCTGTATCTCACGTCGAGCTCGGGCAAGCTCGTGCCGCTGGCGACCGTGACCCAGACGAAGAGCGGCACGATTCCGCAAAGCGTGAATCACTCGGGCTCGCTGCCCGCGATCACGATTTCGTTCGATCTTGCCGAAGGCTATGCGCTTTCCGACGCGGTGCGCGGCATCGAGCAGGCGAGCCGCGAGGTCGTGGTGCCGGCCACGATCACGGGGAGCTTTCAGGGCACCGCCGGTGCGTTCCAGGAGACGACGGCGAACATGGGCGTGCTCCTCGCCATCGCGATCGTCGTGGTGTACATCGTGCTCGGGATTCTCTACGAGAGCTTCATCCACCCGCTCACGATCTTGTCGGGGCTGCCGTCCGCGGCGCTCGGCGCACTGCTAACCCTCAAGTTCGCCGGCATGCCGGTCACGTTGTACGCGTTCGTCGGGATGGTGATGCTGATCGGCATCGTGAAGAAGAACGCGATCATGATGGTGGACTTCGCGCTGCAGAAGCTGCGCTCGGAGACGGGTGTCTCGCCCGAGCGCGCGGTCTACGAAGCCGCGATCATCCGCTTCCGGCCGATCATGATGACGACGATGGCCGCGCTGGTCGGCACGCTGCCGATCGTCTTCGGCACGGGCATGGGCGCGGACTCCCGCCGTCCGCTCGGCGTGTGCGTGGCGGGCGGGCTGCTGCTCTCGCAGCTCTTGACCCTCTACATCACGCCGGTGCTATTCGTGTATCTCGACCGCTTCGGCGCGCGCTTCGCGTCGCGCGCGGAAGAATCGGGGCTTCGATTGGCGTCCGCCGAAAAATAGGGACAGGTTACTTTTTCGCGGCTACGACGACGTTCCAGATCTTCGCGGACGGCGCGCCGCGAAAAAGTAACCTGTCCCTATTTTTCGGCAGCAGACCCGTCAGCGGGCTTCGGCGAGGACGACTTCGGGCTCGTGGACGTAGTGGCCTTGCATGTAGGCGGCGCCGAGCTGGAACAGCACGGCCATCGTGTTCGCGTCCTCGACGCGCTCGGCGATCGTCAGTATGCCGCGCTTGCTGGCCGTGCCGATGAGCCCGCGGACGCGCTCCCGTAAAGCCTGGTCCGTG
>DASUFK010000404.1:0-15882 GCA_036274615.1 Gammaproteobacteria bacterium
CATGTCGGGCGTGCCGACCATGCGCGCCACCCAGTCGCTCTCGCCGCCGCGCATGATCGGCATGGCGGCGTACTGGCCGTCCCGGGTCTTCACGCCGGCGTACACGCGCCGCACGGTTGCGACTTGCGCGGGCGTGAGGCATTCGCCGTGCGCTCCGGACTTGCACTCGAGCTCGCCGGGATCCCACGTGCACGCTCGCGGGTCGGTGAGGATGCCGTCCGACACGCCGTCGAGCGCGTCGCAGGCGGCGAGCACGGACATCTGGATCAGCGGCACTTGCGCGGCCGTGAGGTTGCTCTCCGGCTTCGCGTGAAACGCTTGCACGCGGAGGATCGCGTTCGAGTAGACGAGCGGTGTGTACACGGGCGCGCCGGCGATCACGCCGTCGTAGTCGTGGGGATAGCGCTGGACTTCCGCGAGGCCTTGCCGGCCGCCGGTGGAGCAGCCCTGGAAGTAGGCGTGCTCCGGCGTGCGCCCGTATACCTGCGTGGCCAGCGCTTTGCCGACCATCGTCGCGAGGTGGGTGGCGCGGTGACCGAAGTCGACGATGCCCTCCACGTTGCGCTCGCCGGCCGGCGTGAGCGCGAACGACGGGTCGAGCGCGTCGGTGCTCGGATGCCCCAAGTCGTTCTGGATCACGGCGTAGCCGCGGGCGAGGCCGGCCGTCGCGGACTGAACGGTCACGTCACCCGCGAAGCCGCCGCCGCCGATGCCGAGCACCTTGCCGTTCCAGGTTGCGGGCAGGCGGTAGACCGCGCCGATCCGCGAGCCGGCCGTCGGCGCGATCGCGGCCCGCACCTCGCAGAACTCCGGGGTGCCGCGCGCCGCGTCCGCCGGGACGGCGGTTGTCGACAGGATCGTGGTGCCGGCGAGAGGCGCGGCGCCGCCATTCGCGATACCGGCGCAAACGTCGGCACCGCGTGCCGCCGGTGCTGCCGCCACGGCGCAGCAAACGAGCGCGAGTGCTCTGCCCAACATCGTTGTCCCCCCTCCGGAACGTCGATGCCGGCAGTATCGCACGGCCGGGCCGTCTCGCCCGCGGTCCCGCGCCGCCGGCGGTCCGATCCTTGGGGAGGAGGGGCAGCGGCGCGGCGCGGGACCGGGACGCGTGAGATCAGCGGTCGAGCGCTTTCACGATCTCGCCGATGCGTTTCACGTTCGAATAGCGATCGAGAACGACGAGCTTGTTCGGCGGCATCGCCGCGAGGTGCGCGGACTGCGGCAGCAGGGGCCGCAGGATCGGCACGAGCATCGGCGTCTCGACGGTGGAAGTGGTGATCACGCGCTGCACGAATTCCTCGTCGGCGATCTTCGCGTCGTCGTTGTTCACGAAGGGCACGGGCAACGAGCGAACGTTGGCGTCCGGCACCAGGTTCACGCGGCCCTCGATGGTCGTCGCCGCCACGCCGTGGTTGCGCAACACCGCGAGCAGGATCGGATAGTTCACGTCCTCCGCGCGCACGCCGCCGAGAAAGACCTGCTGCGGGACGCGAGGGTCCACGATGAACTGCTTGTTCGAGCTGCGCGCGACGCGCTCGAGCAGCTGCGCGAGCGGGACGGTGGGCAACGGCTCCGGGGACGGGAAGCCGGGCGCGACGTAGAACGGCGGCGGCTGAGGACCCTGCTGCGCCTGTGCCAGTGCGATGGCTTGAGCCCGCTGTAGCTCCTGTTGCTGAGCCCGTATCTCCGCTCGCTGTGCCTCCTGCTGCGGCGTGAGCTGCTGCGGCGGCTGTTGAGCCGCGACCGATGCGGCGGCGAGCAATGCGATCGAGGCGGTGAGGCCGAGGATAAGGCTTCGCGGTTTCATGCTACGGCTCCTGTGTTGATCGTTTGCGAGCGCTCAGCGGTTGGATGCGGGCTCCGCTACCGACGCGAGCGTGTTGTCGGAGTGCGCCTGGCTCGCGGCGCCGGCGAGCGCGGTGCGGCGCAGCGCGGGGTCCACGAGCGTCGCGGCGATGCCGTCGACGACCTCCGTCCTGATGGAGCGCAGCCCGGCGAGCGTCGTGTCGTAATCGGCGCGCCAGATCACGCGGTTGGTGGCGGCGTCGGCGAGCTCCGCGTGGACGCGCACTCCGCTCGCGCGTTGCTCCACGCTGCCGCGCACGATGCCGCGCGTGCCGAGCTGCACGCCGATGTCGGCCGCCGAGAGCTCGGTTTGCGCGTACGGCGCCACGGCAGCGCCGCTGCTCACGTAGATGCCGGGCACGATGGCGAGGTCGGCGACGATCGCGTTCTGTAGCAGCTCGCCGGCGCTCTTGTCCGCGTCGTCCACGGCGGACTCGAACGGCAGCACCGCCACCGAGTTCGCGTCCACCGCCACGCCGCCCGGCAGCAGGATCACGGGCGCCACCGGGGCCGCCGTGGCGACGATTGCGGCTGCACGCGATGCGATGCGCGGGGTCTCGACCGTGGCGGGCGGCGGCGGGCGCAGCGGCAAGACCAGCGACGCCACAACGACAGCGGCCGCGGCAACGCCGGCGCTCGCCCACGCGAGTCGCCAACGGCGGTGGCGGCGGGCGGCGTCGCGAGCGGACGGGGCGCCGCTCGCGAGCGCCGCCGCCTCGTCGTACGCCCAGCGGAGCTCCGGGTCGTCAGCGAGCCCGCGCGCGATCGCGACGGCGGCGGAGCAGCGCGCGAGTGCGGCGTCGCTGTCGTCCGAGTCGTCCGTCCAAGGGGCGGTGCCACCCGCGGCGGCCGCGTCGAGCGCGACGAACCGTTCGGCGGCCGAGCGCCGCTCGGGCGCAGGATTCTCGAGCTCGCGGCTCATCGACGACGCTCCGGCTGCAGGCGCTGTTGGCAAATCTCGAGCGCCGTCTGCATCTCGCGCTCCACCGTGCGTTTGCTCACGTTCAAGCGTGCCGCGATCTCGTCGTAGCCGAGCTCTTCCGCAGTGCGCAGCAGAAACACCCGGCGGCATCGCGGCGTGAGCTCGAGTAACGTTCGCTTGACGATCTCGACGCCCTGCTCGAACGCCACGATGCGCTCCGGCGACGGCGCGTCGCTCGCGAGCGCGCCGAGCTCGGTATCGGATTGCGGACCGCGTACGCGGCGCTCGCGGAAGCGGTCATAGGCAAGGTTGGTCGCGATCTTGAAGAGGAACGCCCGAGCGCGGCCTTCCGAGCGCTCTAGCGTCTTCGCGTTCACGAGGCGGATGTAAGTCTCTTGCACGACGTCCTCTGCATCCTCGCGCCGCGACAAGAGATCGAAGAGATACTTGAGCAGCCCGCGGCGGCAGCGCTCGAACAAGCGCGTAACGAACTCGGTGTGCGGATCGGCGCCGCGAGGATCGGGATCGCGTAGCGAGGGCATCAACCGCATCCGGCCGCGCCGAACCGCCTTGTGTGTCGTTACCACTTGCTTAATACGGCCGAGCCGCCAGCTTCCGCCAAGAAACTGGGGACATGTTACTTTTTTCCGACGCTCGGACGCTCGGACGCTCGGATCCTGGCGCCGCGGCGCCCCGGCGCGGCGAGACGGGCGGGTCGGCGGACCGGCCCGCAGGTGTGACTCGGCCCGCCGAAAAAGTAACATGTCCCCATTTTTCGCGCGGTGCCCCCCTTGTCGCACGCCCACCATGCGCACCCAATCCGGGGCGCCTTGCTCAAGCTCGTGTCCGTGCTGTTCCTCGCCAGCATGGCCGCGTGCGTCAAGTACCTGGGCGATGCGATCCCGAGCGGCGAGACGGTGTTCGTGCGCGGGTTGATCTCGCTCGCGGTGCTCGCGTTCATCGCCTGGCGCGTCGAGGGATTGCACCTGCTCAAGACGAGCAATCTCAAGTCGCACGCGCTGCGCTCGCTGTCGGGCACGGCGAGCATGTTCTGCTGGTTCACCGCGCTCACGCTGATCCCCCTCGCCGACTTCACCGCCATCACGTTCACGGCACCGATGTTCCTCACCGTGCTCGCGATGCTGTTCCTCGGCGAGCGCATCCACGCGTATCGCTGGACGGCGCTCGCGATGGGCTTCGGCGGGGTGCTGATCATGGTGGGGCCGCATCTGTCGTTCGGCGGCGGCTCGCTCGGCGTTGCTCTATCGCTCGGGGCAGCCGTGTTCTCCGCTATCGCGATGATGTTCCTGCGGAGCATGAGCGGCAGCGGCGGCGAGCACGCGATCACGATCACGTTCTACTTCTCGCTCACGTCGATGGTGGTCGCGGCGCTCACGGCCGTCGCCGGTTGGCCGATGCCCACGGCCGAGCAGTGGCTGTTCATCGTGCTCGTCGGCGTGCTCGGCGTGTTCGGGCAGCTGTTGATGACCTGGTCGTATCGCTACGCCGAGGCCTCGATGATCGCGCCGCTCGACTACACCAACCTGCTATTCGCCGTGATCTACGGCTATTGGTTCTTCGGCGAGGCCCCTCACGTGTCGGTGTGGATCGGCGCTCCGCTCGTGATCGCGGCGGGACTCATTATCTTATGGCGCGAGTACCGCGCGTCGCAGACGCGCGCGGCGCCGGTAGTGGTCCCGAACGCCCTCGCCGAGGGGCACCGCGAGGTGCCGTGAACCAAGAGGGCTCGACGATGCACCCCTTCAGCCGCCGGGTAGCCCGGGAAGGCTTGGCGACCCTGCGGTCGTAGCGTGCATCCTTAGCCGATAGGGCGCGTCGTCGGTGTCGAAGAGGTCGCCGCGCGGACTGGGCGAGCCAATCGATATGAGAGGACGGCGCGCTGCGTTAAGCTCTACGCGTCAACCCAGGGGGGCTCAGGACCATGAACACGAGCGTGCTCAAGGTCGCGCTGCGGACGCTCGTCCGCGACAAGACCTACGCGTTGATCAACGTCGCCGGCCTCGCTCTCGCCGTGGCGTGCTGCCTGATTCTCGGCGTGTACCTGCGCAGCGAGCTCACCTACGACCAGAGCCACGTCAACCACGAGCGCATCTTCCGCATTGCGAACCAGTTCGACTTCAACGGCAAGGTCGACACGTTCCCGGCAACCTCCGTCATGCTCGGCCCCATGCTCAAGGACGACAACGCCGACGTGCAGGCGTTCGTGCGCGTGCAGGGTGGCGGTGGCGGGGGCGGTCAGCGCTTCATCAAGCACGGGAACGACGGCTATTACTGGGACAGCGTGGCCACCGTGGATCCGAACATTTTCGAGGTGTTCACTCACAAGATCCTCTACGGCGACCCGAAGACTGCGCTCGTCGACCCGACGTCCGTGGCCGTGAGCCACAAGTTCGCGCAGAAGTACTTCGGCGAACGCAACCCGCTCGGCGAGACGATCAATATCGAGAACGGCTCGGAATTCAAGATTACGCTCGTGTTCGACGACCTGCCCGAAAACACCACTCTGAAATACGACGTGTTGTTCTCGATGACGCAGCCGCAGTTCACCACTCCTGACGACATCACGCAGCGCGAGAGGCGGCTCTACAACATCGGCTTGTTCACCTACCTGCTGATGCCCGAGGGCTACGACGCTCGGAAGTTTGCCGACGTTTCCAAGGAGTTTTTCGACCGGCACATGGCTGAAATGGGCAAGCAGCTCAGCGGCAAATGGCAGGCATGGCTCCAGCCGCTCGACCGAATTCATCTGTACTCCGACTTGCCGAACGACATCTCAACGGGGAACCGCTACTACATCTACGGCTTCATCGCAGTCGCCGTGTTCACACTGCTCGTCGCGTGCATCAACTACATGAACCTCGCTACCGCGCGCGCCGCGAAGCGCGCGAAAGAGGTCGGGATGCGCAAGATCATGGGTTCGACGCGCACGGCGCTGGTGGCGCAATTCCTGACCGAATCGGTGCTGCTTGCCGTGATCGCGGTGACGCTCGGCGTGGCGCTCGTCGAGGCGGCCGTGGCATTCACGCCGATCGATCAGCTATTCGGTAAGCAGATCTCGCTCGCGGGGCTCGGGAGTCCGACCGCGGTGGTCGCGTGGATCGTGGGCCTTGCGCTCGCGATCGGCCTGGTGGCTGGCCTCTATCCCGCGTTCTATCTGTCGTCGATCGTGCCCGTGTCGGCGCTCGTGAGCGGCACGAAGGGCGGATCGCGTAACAGCGGCCTGCGCGAGGCGCTCGTGCTCTTGCAGTTCACGATCTCGATCGCGGTGATCGCGTGCACGTTGCTGATGATGCGGCAGATGGGCTACGTCGCTTCGATGTCACTCGGGTTCGAAAAAGAGAACCGTGTGATCGTCACGATGCGGGGCCTCGACTTGATCGAGCGCAGGGAAGCGATTCGCACGGAGCTCCTCACCAACCCGAACGTGCTTGCCGTCACCTGGAGCGCGTCGATGATGGGCGGCGGGTTTCCGATCAACGTGATCAACCTCGAAAACAACGAGGGCGTCCTCGGGTCGACGAGCGTGATTCACATGGGCGTCGGCCCCGACTTCTTGAACGTGATGGGCATGGAGCTGCTCGAGGGCCGTGCTCCGGGCGAGCAGGATCTGGGCCAGGGGCCGGGCCCGGGCTTCTCGGCCATCGTCGTGAACGAGACGCTCGTGAAGCATCAGCATTGGGACACGGCCATCGGCAAGCGGTTCGAGATCGGCCCGCAGAAGGGAACGGTGGTCGGCGTCGTCAAGGATTTCAACTTCACCTCCGTGCACAACGAGGTTACGCCGTTTGCGCTCTACCGGATCAACGAGACCTTCCCCAACATGCCGCCGCAACAACGCCCATTCAACACGCGGACACTCGCGGTGAAGATCTCCGGCAAGGACGTGCCGGGCACGATCGCACACATCCGCAGCACGTTCGCCAACTTCGATAAGGAGCATCCGTTCGAGTTCAAGTTCCTGGACGACTCGCTCGACCAGCTATACCTGTCCGACACCCGCCTCACGCGGCTGATCGCAATCTTCTCGGGCTTCTGCATCTTCATCGCGTGCCTGGGCTTGTTCGGACTCGCCTCGTTCACCACCGCGCAGCGTACGCGCGAGATCGGGGTGCGAAAGGTCTTGGGCGCGCGCACGAGCCAGATCGTGACGCTGCTGGCTCAGCGCACGGTGGTGCTCGTGCTGATCGCGGCGCCGCTCGCGAGCGCCCTCGCGTTCTTCGCGATGACCAAGTGGCTCGGCGGGTTCGCCTACCGAACGTCGATGAGCCCGTTGCCGTTCGTCGGCGCCGCGATGGCCGGTCTCGCGATCGCCTATGCCACCGTGGCGCTGCAGTCGCTCAAGGCCGGCCGCGCGCATCCGGTGAAGGCGTTGCGTTACGAGTAACGCGCCCAGGCGGGCCCACGGGCCGGGACGCGAACGATCCGCGCTTCTGCGGTAAGCTGTCGGAACCAACCTAGGAGGGACCCCCATGTTGCATCACGTCTCCGTCGGCGTCATGAACGTGGAACGTGCCTCACGCTTCTACGACAGCGTGCTCGGCGCGCTAGGCTATCGGCGAGTGATGGAGTTCATGCCGTACGCCATCGGTTACGGTGCCGAGACGCCCGTGTTCTGGGTTCAGCTCCCACACAATCAGAGCCCCGCCACCGTGGGCAACGGCGTGCACGTGGGCTTCGTCGCCATGACCAAGGACATGATCGGCGCGTTCCACCGCGCGGCGCTCGAAGCGGGCGGCATGGACGAGGGCGCGCCGGGCCCCCGGCCGGATTACGGCCCCGACTACTATGGAGCGTTCGTGCGCGATCTCGACGGCAACAAGCTCGAGGCGGTGCTCGTGCAACGGCCCGCGGAGCAGGGCGCTGCCAAGCACAAGCGGAAGGCATCGAAGACCAAGAAGAAGCGCAGGGCCGGCAAGGCGCAGGGCCGGGCCAAGAAGAAGACGAAGGCGCGGACCAAGAAGGCGCGGACGAACAGGAAAACGCGCCGCCGCTGAGCGCCGTTGCCGCCGGTCGGCTCCTCAGGAGCCGTCGCCGGACCCCGTCACTCGCCACACCGCGTTGCCGACGTCGTCGGCCACGAGCAGGGCGCCGGCGGAATCGATCGCCAGGCCCACCGGCCGGCCGCGAGCGTCGCCGTCACCGTTCAGGAATCCCGTCAGCACGTCGCGCGGCATGCCGCTCGGTTGCCCGGACGAGAACGGCACGAAGATGACTTTGTAGCCCGACGGCGGCTTGCGGTTCCACGAGCCGTGCTGGCCCACGAACATTCCGCCGCGGTACGCGGCCGGTAACGCATCGCCGGAATAGAACGCGAGACCGAGCGACGCGGTGTGCGGGCCGAGCGCGTAGTCCGGAACGATCGCGCTCGCGACCAGGTCCGGCCGCTGCGGCTCCACGCGCTCGTCCATGTGATTGCCGTAGTAGCTGTACGGCCAGCCGTAGAACCCGCCGCGCTTCACGGACGTCATGTAGTCCGGCACGAGATCGCTGCCGATCGTGTCGCGCTCGTTCACGGCCGTCCAGAGCGCGCCCGTGAGCGGCTCCCATGCGAGCCCGTTCGGATTGCGCAGACCCGACGCGAACACCGTCGTCGCGCCGCTCTCCGGGTCGACCTCGAGGATCGCGGCGCGCCGCTCCTCGTTCTCGATGCCGTTCTCGGCGGCGTTGCTGTTCGAGCCCACCGTGACGTAGAGGCGCTTGCCATCGGGGCTCGCGATCACGTTCTTGGTCCAATGGTGATTGATCGTGCCGGCGGGCAGCGCCGCCACGGTCTCTGGTTGCGCAGTGATCTCGGTGTCGCCTTGCCGGTACGGGAAGCGCACCAGCGCGTCGGTGTTCGCGACGTAGAGACGACCGTCCACGAGCGCCATGCCGAACGGGGATTCGAGCCCGCTCAGGAACGTGGTCTCGAGCTCCGCCACGCCATCGCGGTCGGCATCGCGCAGCAGCGTGATGCGGTTCGGGCTGGGCACCGCGGCGCCTGCGCGCTTCATGAATCGCTCGGTGATCCAGCCGACGATGCCCTTCGAGTCGTCCTTGCGCGGCGGCGCGTTGGTCTCGGCCACGAGCACGTCGCCGTTTGGCAGAACGTAGAGCCAGCGCGGATGCACGAGCCCGCTCGCGAACGCCTGAACTTTCAGGCCGGGTGCCGCCGCGGGTGTTTGGCCGTTGGTCCAGCCGACCGACGGCGCGATATCGATCGTGGGGAAATGCTGCGGATTCGGATCGGGGAGCTGCGGGCTCGGACCGGTGCCGTCGGCCACGGCCAGCTTCGCCGTATCGGCGCACGCGGCGCTCGCGAGCGCGATCGCCAGCAGCAACATTCCGCAACGTACCGCGCGCGGCGAGTGAGACTTCCGTGTGCTCATGAGCGCGTACTCCTCGATCGAATGTTTGCAGATTCCATGCCACGAAAAATCGCCGCGCGCGAAGTTGGCACGGGCTTTGCTTTTTATTCGACGTGCATCGGTGACGGGTCGGTGAATATCGGCTCTAGACGCACGGCAAGCCCAGCGGAGTCTGGGCTTGTCTTTGTGAGCAATCGCAAAAGGAGGCTCTATGCGTAACTCGATCTATTGGTCAGGACGACGCTCGACCCTCGCGGTGGCGCTCGCCCTTGCCGGGCTCACGTTTGGTTGTCAGCGAGACACGGGAGCGGACGACGGCGCGCGCGTGCCCCCGCCGCGGAGCGAGCTGCCGGACCGCGCACCCCCGCCGGCCGTCGCGGTCGCGCCTCGTCCCGATGCCGCCGCCCAAGCCGAAGAGGCCGGGCAGTTGCGCTCGGCGGCCGAGGCGTTGCCGCGCACCGTCGCCCGCGCGGCTCTCGAGCCGACCGCGGGCAACGACGTGCGTGGCACCGTGGAGTTTGCGGAGAACGGCAATTCGGTGACGCTCGACGTCATGCTGAGCGGGCTCACGCCCGGGCCGCACGGACTCCACGTGCACGAGTTCGGCGACTGCAGCGCAGCGGACGCATCGTCGGCCGGCAAGCACTTGAATCCGCACGAGTCGAAGCACGGCGCGCCCACCGACGCTCGCGACGCCCGGCATCCGGGAGATCTCGGCAACGTCGTCGCGGACCAGATGGGCAACGTCCGCACGAGCCTCCACGACACGGTGCTCGGCAGCGAGCCGGACTTCCAGATGGTCGGTCACGCGCTGGTCGTGCACGCGGGCGAGGACGACCTCGCCTCGCAACCGAGCGGCAACTCGGGGGACCCGGTCGCCTGCGGCGTCATCGAGGCCGCGCCGGCCGGCGCCGCCCGTCCGGCCCCCGGTTGACGCGGCATCGCTCGGCCGAGCGACTCACTGAAGCCGTCGCAGTTTTTGTGAGCAGAGCAATTCTTGGGAACAGCGCCGCCGATGCATAAGTGATTGTGCCGCAGGCTCTTTTCGAGCCGCGCCGCCTCAGGAGTCGTCGTCGTCGAGGATGGTTACATCGACCGTATCGATCGCGCCGGTGCGTGCGCCGTCGGGTTGGGCGGCCATGTGGACTTGGAAGTGCTCCGTCGCCTCGCGGAGAGAGTCCGAAACGATCGGGATGATGATTCGGCGGCCGTTGTCTTCGGGCCGGAAACGCTCGACGCGCTTGCCGAAGCTCGCGTAGTCCTCGCGCGCGTGGGCCGTGTCCTCGGTGGTCCACCAGACCACGCTTCCCGGACCGTCGCCGCTCGTGCGCACGATGTCGAGCGTCACCATCGACTGGCTCTCGCGCGCCGTGACTTTGCGGGTCGCGAACGAGAACACGGGCGGCTCGGGCTTTGAAGGCGGAGCCGCCGGGCGGGCCGGGACTTCCGCCGCCGCAGCGGCGGGAACCGGTGCTTGGACCGCGGCCGCAGCCGGGATCGGAGCAGGCACCTGCTGCTGGGGCTTGTCCACGGAGCCCATCGCGCTCTCTGCGCGAACGCGCAGCGCGTCGCCCGCATTCTGCAGCTGTCTGCCGGCGGCGACGAGCCCGTCCACGCCGACGGTCTCGTGGAGAGCGACCGCCAGCCCGGCGAGCGCCATGAACGGCACCGCGAACCGCCACACCGAGCGCCGTGGTGCGGGCTCGCGCAGCGGCGTGAGCTCGAGCGGCTCGGCGCCCGCCACGGCTCGGCTGATCGCGCGGTCGGCGACGGGCAGAGCCGCGGGAACCGGTGGCGGCGCCGGCGAGATGGAGGCGGGAGCGTCCGGCTCGAGATCGAGCCCCGCCACCGCCAAAAACTCCCGCACGGTGAGCCCTTGCCGCCCGCCGTGCAGCGCCGCCTCGATGGCACGCGCGAGCCGCTTCGGGGCCTTGTGCTGCGCTCGGTCGCGCGCGCCGAGCCGCTCGCCGGTGTAAAGCTCGTGCGCGAGCAGCGCGAGGTCGCGGACATCGTTCGCTGCGCGGGCGGCCGCCGGCTCCACACGCAGGAGCCGGCTGGCCATGAAGTTCATGAGCTTCACGTCGTGGCTCATCGTGATGACCACGTTCTCGGCTCGAACCTCGCCGTGCAGGATGTCGTGATCGTGCGCGTGCGCGAGCGCGGAGCCCACCGAGCGCACGATCTCCCCGGCCTCGCCCGCGTCGAGCCGCTCGGGGCGAAGGTGATCGAGCACGTTGCGCAACGTCTCTCCGTCGAGCAGCTCGGACGAGATGAAGCACGCGTCGCCGGCATAGCCGAGCTCGTACACCTGCGCGATGCTCGGATGCCGCAGTGCACGAATCCGGGTGAACGCGCCGCGCAGCGCTTCCGACGCCATGTTCGTCACGGCGTGCGCGGGCAGGATCCACAGCAGCGCGCGCCGCTCGAGCGCTTCCGCCGTTCGATGCGTGTCGATTGCACGATAGGCCGAGCCGAACGGCACCTGGTCGAGCGGCTCCTCGAGTACGAAGCGATTGCCGATCAAGGTGCCCGGGCGCGCATTCTGAATGTCCAAACGACCTCCCACGTAGACCGCGTCAAAGAAGGCTTGCGACGTGGAAAGTGCAATATCCGTACCACGCTTTTCGTGCCCGAAACTTGCAACGCAGAGCGGGCTCGCCGCGGGCGAAGCGTTGATTTCCGCGGCCCCCGCCGCCGCCCGAGGTGTTGGCGCGTTGCGACACGTGGCATGGATATTGCTTTCCCTCGGCCAGGGGGTCGCTGGTTGAAAAGGCCGGAAATTCCGGTCTCGGAGAGACGGGAGGACGCATGAAATCAGAGGTTCGCGCGGCTTTGTTCGGGTTCGCGCTGCTGTTCACGGCCGCGGTGGACGCCCAAGCGGCGGATCCGCCGCGGGCCGCGGCCGCCGACAACGCCACCTCGCGTTACGAGGTGCAGCCCGGCGATCTCCTGCAAGTGTCGGTATGGAAGGAGGCGGACCTGAGCCAGCAGGTACTCGTGCGGCCCGACGGCGGCTTCTCCTTTCCGCTCGCCGGCGACGTGAACGCGATCGGCAAGACGGTGGAGGAGCTGCGCGTGGAGCTCACGCAACGTCTCGGCAAGTTCATCCCGGATCTATTCGTGACGGTGGCCGTGCAGGAGATTCGCGGCAACAAGGTTTACGTCATCGGCCAAGTGAACCGTCCCGGCGAGTTCGTCGTAAACCCGCGGATCGACGTGATGCAGGCCTTGTCGCTCGCCGGCGGCACCACCGCGTTCGCCGCGTCGAACGACATTTTCGTGCTGCGGCGCGAGGGCGGCGCGCAGCGCCGGCTGCCGTTCAATTTCGGCGACGTGACGCGCGGCAAGAGCCTCGATCAGAACATCCTCTTGCGGAGCGGCGACGTGGTCGTCGTGCCGTGACGACGAAGCAGTTTCGAGAATCGAGGAGAACGACAAAATCATGACAGATCAATCCAGCTCCACGCGTGCCGCCGACCCGTCGGTAACCGACTATCTGGGAGTCTTGAAGCGCCGCGGCAACCTGTTCTTCGGGATCGTCGCGTTGGTCGTGCTCGTTGGAGTAGCCATCGCTTTTCGGATGACACCCCTCTACCAGTCGAAGGGCGTGATGCTGGCCGAGGTGCCCGACGTCTCCGACAAGGTCGTGCGCTCCACCGTGCCCAACTTCCCGGAGCAACGCGTGCTGGTCGTCACGCAACGCGTGCTGACCAAGGAGAACCTCCAGAAGATCATCGACGACAATCATCTCTACGCCGAGCTCGCGTCCACGCCCGTGGAGGCGCGCCAGGCCTTCTGGGATCACGTGGGCCTCGACCCCGAGGACCCCGAGATTCTCGAGAGCATCATGGGGACTTCGAAGCCCGCCGGCTCGCTGGCGTTCTCCGTGTCGTTCACCGATCCGTCGCCCACCGTCGCGCGCGACGTCGCCAACGACCTCGTCGAGCTCTATCTGCACGAGAACCAGGAGGCCCGGCGCGAGCAGGCGGCCGAGACGTCGCAGTTCCTCGCCGCCGAGTCACAGCGCCTCGAGACCGAGATCCGGCAGCGCGAGATGCAGATCTCGCAGTTCAAGACCGAGAATGCCGGCGCCCTGCCGGAGCTTGCCAACAGCAACATGCAGATGCTGGACCGCACGAGCCGAGACCTCGACGTGGTGGAGCAGGAGATCCGCGGGCTGCGCGAACGGCAGTCGCTCTATACCTCCCAGCTCGCGCAGCTGAGTCCCATGGCGTCCGTGTTGAACGACCAAGGCGGAGCCGTGCTGAGCCCAACCGATCGCATGAAGATGCTGCAGCGCCAGTACATGCAGCTGTCGTCGGTGTACAGCCCCGACCATCCCGACGTGCTCAAGGTGCGGCGCGAGCTCGAGGCGCTCGCCGCGAGCACCGGCATGCCGGCGTTCGACCGTACGACGCTGCAGTCCGAGCTCTCGGCGCGGCAAGACGAGCTCCAGGCTGCGCGCGATCGCTACTCCGACACCCATCCCGACGTGGTGCGGCTCGAGAAGACCGTCGAGAGCCTGAAGGCCGCGCTGGCTTCGACGCCGCGAATCGCGCCCAGGAAGCCGCAGTTCGAGCCCGACAATCCCATCTATATCGAGCGCGACGTGCAGCTCAAGGCGGTAACGTCCGACCTGGCCGCTGCGCTCAAGCGCCGGGACGAGCTGCGCGAGCGCTACAACGATCTCCAGAGCCACTTGACCGCGTCGCCCGAAGTGGAGCGCGAGTACGCGGCGCTGAACCGCGGCTACGAGCAGCTGGTCGCCCAATACAACGACACGCAAGCCAAGCTGCACGAGGCCGAAATGGCGCTGAATATCGAGGAGGACAGTAAGGGCGAACGGTTCACCGTGCTCCAGCAGCCCGCGGTGGCGTCGAACCCCGCGAAGCCGAACCGCATCGCCGTGCTCTTGCTCACGCTCGCGGTGGCGATGGTGCTCGGCGCCGGCGGCGTGGCGGTCGCGGAGCGATCGGACGTCACGGTGCGGAGCCCGCACGACGTCACCGCGTTCCTCGAGATTCCGCCGCTCGTGGCGATCCCGTACGTGGCGAACCCGCTCGACGCTCGCCGCCGGGCCCGCCGCCGCGCGTTCGCGGCAATCGCCGTTTGCGTGTGGGCCGGCTCGGTGTTGGCGTTGATCTTCACACCCGCATAGGAGTTGCGAGATGTCGAACATCGATAAAGGACTCGCGCGAGCGCGCGCCGGAGCCGCGACATTGCGGTCCGTGGATTCCGCCGCCGTGCTCGACGGGTTGACGGGTGCGGGTGTGGCGGTCGACGGTTTCGCCGCCGGGACGCCGGCGCGGGAAGCGATGCCGGTGGATCGGCCGCAGGCGGCGCCGCCGCCGGCGCTCGACTTGCAGCGCCTCAACAGCGTCAAGCTCGACCCGACGGTTCTCGAGTGGAACCGTATCGTGCTCGACGATTCCTCGGGCGCGAGCGCGGCCTACAAGGTGCTGCGCACGCGCGTGCTGCAGCGGATGCGGCGCAACGGCTGGAAGACGCTCGGAGTCACGGGCACCTGTCCCGATGAAGGCAAGTCGCTGACCGCGGTGAACCTGAGCCTCAACCTTGCGCGCCAATCGGGCACGTCCGTGGTGCTCGTGGACATGGACCTGCGCAAGCCTTCGATTCACCGCCATCTCGGGATCTCGCCGAAGTACGGTATCGGCGACCATCTGCGTGCCGGCGTGCCGCTCGAGCAGGTGGCGGTGCGCCCGGGCCTCGAACGGCTCGGCGTGATCGTCAACGAGCGGTCGTTCTCGAACTCGTCGGAGATCCTGTCGTCGCCGCAGGTGTTCGAGCTCGTGGAGCAGGTGAAGCAGGGCGAGGGGCGGATCGCGGTATTCGACTTGCCCCCGATCTTCGCCGGCGACGACGTGCTCGCGTTCGCTCCGGTCGTGGACGCGCTGCTGATCGTGCTCGCCCAGGGCACGACCAAGCGGACGGACCTCGCCGGGATCCGCGAGCTCCTGCAAAACGTGAACGTCGTCGGCGCCGTCCTCAACCGCTCCTCCGCCGAAGTCGCGCCGTACTACTACGGCACCCGCTACTGACCGCCGCGGGCGCCGCCTGCGCGCCGCCCGCACGCCGGCTCCTGTCTTACTTTGGCTGCTGGGCGTTGTCGCAGGGCGGCGGCCGCAGCTCGAATGCCTGTGCCGCGGCAGAGGCATCACACGAGTGAGGCGTGGCCGCAGCTACTACGATGTCAACGAGCCAAAGTGAGCCGGCGGTCGGGACGGTCAGTGGCGGCCGGTGGCGCCGGCGGCATGCGAGGTGCGGAGGAAGCCGCGGGCGAAGCGGAACAGGAGCAGGAAGGTTTTGTCGCCGAGCAGGGCGAGCACGATCGAGTAGATCGCCGCGCCGAGCGGCAGGCTCGCGGCCGCCACGAAGAATTGCGGCGCCCCGAGCGCCTTGATGAGCTCCGTGGCCACGATCATGACCCCGGCGCCGAGCAGCGAGTATCCGATCAGGCGGAACGCCGTGCGCAGCGGGTGCAGCTCGCGCAGGAGGCCCGCGAGGCACACGAACAGTGCCACGAAGGTCAGTGACGCCGTCACCGTGGTCGCGAGCGCCAGCCCCTGGGTGCCGAGCAGCGCACCGAGCGGCACCGCTGCGCCTACATAGATCACCGTGCCGAACGGCATCACGATCGCCGGAACCTTGACCTTGTCCATCGCGTAGAACGCGTTCGTCAGGAGCTGGTTCAAGCCGACGAACAGCACGGAAGGGGTCAGGCCCACG
>DASUFK010000405.1:0-9384 GCA_036274615.1 Gammaproteobacteria bacterium
CATCGCCGAGAGCACTGCGAGCTCGGGATCCGCTTGCGCTTGAGTCTCGTCGAAGATCTTCGGCACAACGGGCGGGCTCAGGACGATCGGCCGGAACACAACGCCGCCGCCGAGCTCGATGGGCTGCGCGGCCCAGCGCGCCGTGGCTTCGTCCGCCGCAACCACGAACAACGACACCGGCACCTCGAGTCTCGCCCGTAAGCTCGTCGCATACGCCGGCCATACGAACTTCTTGCGCGGGTCGCGCCCGAGCTGCGCCTCCACCACGATGCCGTACACCGGCACACCGTCGAGCAGCAGCACGACGAGGTCGGCACGGTACTCGACGGGCTTCACGTCGGTGAGATCGCCCGAGCCGATGCGCGCCTCGGTGAACGGCGGCAGCTCGCGGTGCAACGCGTCGCGCATCAGATCGGGCGCGAGCGTCGGCCGGTTGCGGAAGAGGAGCAGCAGGGCTTCGTGAAGCTGCGACGGCATTGGTCGCCACGGTATGCCGCGGCCGGCGGGTCGCGCAGTCGTCGAAGCTCGGCAGTTCGCCGAGAAAATGCACCTCCTCGGCCCGGCTGCAGCTAATCTCCGCACTTTCTGCGGACATTATCGGCACTATTCTCCGCAAGCTCGTAGCCCGGCCGTCTCTTGCATTCTGCGGAGAGAACGAGCTGTGCGCGCCGGGCCAAACGAGCCGGCCGCATCGCCACCGCTTGGCGCCGATCGCGCGACGACGCAACATACGCCGCGATGTCCGACCTCGAGCCCACCACCAATCGTCTCGACCGGCCCGTGAACGACGCGCGCGATCACGTGCTCGGCGAGCCCGGCGCGCCCATCACGCTGGTGGAGTACGGCAGCTACGCCTGCCCGCACTGCCGCGCGGCCGACGCGCGCATCAGCGAGGTGCGCGCGCAGTTCGGCCAGCGGTTGCGTTACGTGTTCCGGCACCGGCCGGTTACCGGCAGCGACCTCGCGCGACGCGCCGCCGAAGTCGTGGAGCTCGCAACCACACCGGAGCAATTCTGGGACGCGCACGTGGCGCTCATGACCCGCTCCTCGACCCTCAACGAGGAGGACCTCGCGGCCGTCGCGGGCGACCTGCGGCCGCCGCCCAACGATCCGTCGGTGACCGCGCGAGCCGCGCGGGCCGCGGCCCGCGTCGACGAGGACGTGGCGAGCGCGCGGGCGAGCGGTGTGCGGTTCACGCCTACGTTCTTCATCAACGGCCGCCGCTACGACGGCGCCTGGGACGAGAGCTCGTTCGCCGACGCGATGCTCGGGTCGTTCGGCCACCGGGTGCGCACCGCGGCGCTCACGTTCGCGAGCTGGGCGCCGTCCGCGGGCCTGCTCTTGCTGCTCGCGTCGATCGTGGCCGTGCTGCTCACGAACTCCGCGTGGGGCGCGCGTTTCGCCGCGTTGTGGACCACGGAGCTCGGGCTCGTGTTCGGCTCGGCGGAATTCCGGATGTCGCTGCTCCACTGGGTGAACGACGCGCTGCTCACAGTGTTCTTCCTGGTGGTGGGGCTCGAGATCAAGCGCGAGTTCACGGTGGGCCATCTCGCGAGCCGGCGTTCCGCCGCGCTGCCGATCGCCGCCGCGATCGGCGGCATGGCCGTGCCGGCGGCCTTGTACTCGGTGCTGATTCCGCAGGGCCCGTGGGCGCACGGCTGGGGCGTGCCGATGGCCACGGACACGGCCTTCGCCGTGGCGCTGATCGCGATGATGGGCGCGCGCGTGCCGATCGAGCTGCGCATCTTCCTCACCGCCGCGGCGATCGTCGACGACATCGGCTCGATCGTGGTGGTGGCGGCGTTCTACTCCGACACGCTGCACGCCGGCTATCTCGCGGCCGCGGCCTGCGTCGCGGCGGTGCTCGGCTGGCTCAATCGCTCGTCGGTGTACCGCCTCTCACCTTACTTGCTGCTCGGCGTGCTGCTCTGGACCTGCGTGCACGCCGGCGGATTGCACGCGACGCTCGCGGGCGTGGTGCTCGCGGCCTTCATTCCCACGCGTCCGCCGCCGGATCTCCGCGCGCTCGTGGCGCAGGCGGAGTCGATCGTGACCGCCGAGGCGCAGCACGAGGGCGAGCACTACCGCCGCGGCCCGTCCTTGCCGGCGCTGCAAGCGCTCGACGCGATCCACGACCGGCTCGAGTCGCCGGCGGACCGCATGCTGCGCACCGTGGGCCCGCGCTCGAGCTACCTCGTGCTGCCGATCTTCGCGCTCGCGAACGCGGGCGTAGCCCTCACGCCGGAGGTGATCGCGGGGCACGGCAGCCTGTTGCTTGCGGTGGGCGCGGGCCTCGTGATCGGCAAGCCCGTGGGCTTCGTGCTTGCGTCGGCGCTCGCCGTGCGCTTCAAGCTCGCCGCGAAGCCGGCCGAGTACTCGTGGCGTCAGCTCGCGGGCGCCGGTGCGCTCGCCGGCATCGGCTTCACGATGTCGCTGTTCATCGCCGGCCAGGCGTTGCCGGAGGCGCACGACTTCGCCGCGGCCAAGATCGGGGTGTTCGGCGCGTCCGTGGTGTCGTCGCTGATCGGGGTTGCGGTGCTCTGGAACGCCAACCGCTCGCGCGAAGCCGGCGACCCGCCTGCGGACGGCGACGCTGCTCTCTCTCGAACACGCCTTTGATTGCTCGCGCTCAGCGGTGATAGTCCCCGAGCATGCAATGCAGGAGCTCGTGGCCCAGGGTGAGCGTCGCCTCGTCGTCGACCTCGCGGGGACGCTCGTCGTTGGGCAAAAAGATCGCACAGGTCAAAGCGCCGGTTTCGCGATTCCGCGTCAACCTTGAGAAGCCGTGGCGGCCGCTCTGGCGGACATCGCGATAGTCCGGCCGCGCGCCGCCCTCGCGCTGCATGTCCACGAGCTCGCCGGTGGATACATAGGAGACCACCAACCGCATGTCCGTGAAGTCGAACGTGGGCTTGATGGGCACACCGGCAAAGGCCAAGGTCGCGCCGGAGAGGAAGGCGAGTACCGTCAGCTGGAGCGTCGGTCTCATGTGGCGCTAGAATCCCGCCGCCCGCATGAGCATTCTTTGGCGGATTCCTAGCCGCCCTGAATTGTTCTGAATTCCTTGGGGAGCGCCCTCCGCGTGACGTACCGGTTCGGCGGCTTTACCGTTGATCCCGTCCGCCGGTTGCTGTTCGGGCCGGACGGCAAGCCCATCTCGCTCAAATCCCGCGTGTTCGACACGCTGCTCTATCTCGTCGAGCACCCCGGCGAGCTCCTCGAAAAACAAACCTTGCTCGATGCCGTCTGGCCGCGGATCGTCGAGGAGAACAACCTCAATCAAGCCATCTCGACGCTGCGCCGCGTGCTCGGCGAGGCACCCGGCGAGCATCGCTTCATCGTCACCGAGCCCGGCCGCGGCTATCGGTTTGTCGCCCGCGTGGATACCGTGACGGCGGAGCCGGCCGCGTCGATAACCGCCGCAAGCGCACCCGCGGCGGCGGAGATGCGTACGCCGGCTCCGAGCGCGCCAATGCCGCCGGCGGCCGTCGCGACGAAGCCGCGCAAGCGACCGTCGTTCGGTCTCCCGGCGGCGCTGCTGGCGCTCGTCGTCGTGGGCGTAACGGCTTGGGGAGTGCAGCGCGCGGCGGGGACGCGCTGGGCCCGCGCGGAAGCCATCCCGGAGGTCGCGCGCCTCGTCGACGCCGGCGACTTCGAGGCCGCTTTCGCGCTCGCGGCCGAGGCCAAGAAGCGGGTGTCGAACGACCCGCTACTCGAGCGGATCACCCCGCAATTCGCGGCGACCTTCGCGGTGACCACCGCACCCGCGGGCGCAACGATCTCCGTGCGCGGGTACGACGACCTGAACGGCGACTGGCGCGTGCTCGGCAGCGCTCCGCTCACCCTGCAAGTGCCGCGTGTCACGTTGCGCTGGCGGTTCGAGAAGCCCGGATACGCGCCGGCCGAGCGCACGACCACGGCCCACGACGACTTCTTCGACGCCTACTTCGGCGCCGCACACCTCGACGTCACGTTGGGACCAACGGACGCCGCCACGGAGAACATGGTCCTCGTGCCCGGCGGTGACGTGAGAACACGCGTGGGCCGGCGCGACGTCGCCCTCGAAAACCTCGCGGCTTATTTCCTCGACCGCTTCGAGGTAACCAACGCGGAGTTCAAGGAGTTCGTCGACGCCGGCGGCTACCGCGACGCGCGGTACTGGGACGGCCTCGGTCCCGAGACGCCGTTCGACGCGGCGATGCGGCAATTCGTCGACTCGACGGGACAGCCGGGTCCCAAGGGCTGGGAGCTCGGCCGCTACCCGAACGGCGAAGGAAACCTACCGGTGACCGGCGTGAGCCGCTACGAAGCGGCGGCCTACGCGAAGTTTCGCGGCAAGCAGGTCCCGACGGTCTACCACTGGACGAAGGCGACGCTGGCCCTCCCGGGGCTCGACAGCTCGTTCGAGGCATCGAGTGTCGCGCTCAGCAACTTCGCCTCGGCGGCGCCGGTCGCCGTCGGCAGCCGGCAAGGCGTCGGGCCATTCGGCACCTACGACATGCACGGCAACGTGCGCGAATGGATCGCGAATGACGGCGGCCCGCTCGGCGGCTGGGTGCTCGGCGGCGGCTTCGAGGACCCCGTGTACACGTTCGCCGGCGCCATGCCGGCCGACCCGTTCAGCCGCTCACCGAGCATCGGATTCAGGCTCATGCGCACGATGGCCGACGCGCCGCTCGCCGCAAACGCGCTCGCCCCGGTCGAGCTCGCCCGCACGCTCGACACGACAGTCGAGCCGGTCGCCGACGACGTCTACGAGGCCTACCGCGCCCAATACGACTACGTACCCACGGACCAGCTCCACGCGAGCGAGCCCGAGACGGTCGAGACCACGGACGACTGGATCAAGCAGCGCGTCGTGATCGACACGGTGAACGGCGAACGCATGGCGGTGTTGCTGTTCATTCCGCACGACGCTCCACGCAAAGCGCAGGCGTTGATCTATTTTCCCGGCTACGACCGCTTCCGCTTTCGTCTGCCCGACGATCAAGTGCCGCCGGGCTACAACGCGCTGCCGCTCGACTGGCTCGTGCGGTCGGGCCGCGTGCTCGTGGCGCCGACGTTCCAGGGCTCGTACGCGCGGTTCAAGAGCCCGTACGACGTGCGCGACTCTCTTCGCACGCGCCGCGAATGGGTCGACCGGCGCTGGGATCTCGGCCGCACGCTCGACTACCTGGAGCAGCGCGAAGACATCGACGCGTCGAAGGTCGGCTACCTCGGCTTCAGCGCGGGTGGCGTGCTGGCGTTGCCGCTGCTCGCGCTCGAGCCGCGGCTCGAGGCCGCCGTGCTCCTGGGCGGCGGGCTGCCGTTCGATGACGCGGCACCGCCCGAGACCGAGCCCGTGAACTTCGTGCCGCGGATCACGCTGCCCGTGCTCATGGTGAATGGCCGGTACGACACCCTGGTCCCGGTCGACGTGGCGCAGAAGCCGCTCTTCGATCTGCTCCGCACGCCCGCCGCCGACAAGCGCTACTACGCGCTCGAAGGCGGACACCTGTCGGTGCCGCGCCCGGAGGTCGCGCGCCTCGCGCTGGACTTCCTCGACTGCTACTTGGGTCCGGTCGAAGACCGTGAGCGAGTGTCGTCGACGGAGTGCAATCGCACCGCCGCCCGCGATTAGAGGTGCTTCGCCGGACGCAAGGCGCTCGGGTCAGCGCGCCTTGCGGAAGTACACCACCGTGCTCTTCGGATACACGTGCCGATACACCGGCCGCACCAGCGACTTGAGCCCTGCCTTCGGGCTCAGCCAACCCGACGTGCCGTTGTAGATCAGCCGGAGGCTCGGGCGGATCGGCTCGAGGCCGGCGCCGCGCCCGAAGCGCTCGAGCGTGCTCGCCTCGAACGCGTTCAAGTGCTCGAGCGGGTGCACCGCCCGCACGTGGTCCATCGGCCAGCTCTTGAACGCCGGCTTCTTCTGCTCGATCGCGCGCAGCGCCGCCGCGCAGTTCGGCACGCTGATCCGCAGCAGGCCGCCGGTGCGCAGCGCCGTCGCCAGGTGCCGCAGCGTCACCGCGGGCTCCACGAGATGCTCGAAGACCTGCTCGGTGTTGATGAAGTGGAAATCGCGCCCGGGGAGGTCCTTCCACTGCACCACGTCCACGCCGATGGAGCGGGCGTATTGCTGGCGCGCATTGGACAGCTCGGAGCCCGCGACTTTGCAGCCGAAGCCGAGGGCCATGCGCGCCCACTGTCCCCAGCCCATGCCGAAGTCGAGCACCTCGATCGACGCCGGACGTTTGCGGAAATGCTCGATGACGAACTGCACCTCCTGCGCGAGCAGCCGGTAGTCGTCGAGCCCGCGGCTCTTGCGCTCGGCGTCCGGCGGAGTGGGCGAGATCCACACGTCGTAGATCGTCTGCAGCAGCTCGGGGCCCGGCGCGTAGCGCTGATAGCCGAGCGAGCAGCCGTCGCAACGAACGAGCTCGTAATTCCAGCCCGCGAGCGGCGCGGTGTCCGGCGGCCGGTGGTAGTACGTCTTCAAAAACGTATCCATGGCCGGGTCGCCATACGGGAGGGTGAAAAGGCTGCGAGCGACGCGCGAGCCGCAGCTCGGGCATTGCTGCCGTTCGACGAAGGCGGGAGGCGGAGTGAGCGCGAGGTTGGCGGTTTGCAATGCCTGTCTCCTTGGCGCGGCCGTAGCGGCGTCGTTCATGCAAGTCACAGGCCAGACGAACGCGGCGCCGCGAGGCCGACTCGCGCCGCGGAGTCTCGGGTCCGACTGAAGCTCCACTGCGCGGCCGCGCGCAATTGTTGAGCGAGTCGCCTCCAATTTTTGGGGAATCCCGCCCACGGGACGCGACCCGCGCTTCCGGGACGCCGGCGGTCAGCATCGGACGGCCTGAAGCTAAGAAAATCAATGCATTACCCGCGCCGCACCCTGGCACGTCTCTCGCAATCCGCTCCTACTCCTCAAGCGAAGGTGCGGACGTGACGACGATCGCCTCCTCCCTCGACTCGCTCGGCCGCGAGCTTCGCCACGCCGTGCGCGGCGCCCTGCGCCGCCCCGCCTACACGCTCGCGGCCGTGCTCACGCTGGCGCTCGGGCTCGGCGCCACCACGGCGATCTTCAGTGTCGTGAACACCGTGCTGTTGAAGCCGCTGCCGTACCCGAACGCGGAGCGGCTGGTTGCGATCTCGCACGTGGCGCGCAACCAGGGCGACGGCCGCATCGACGTGGTGTCGTCCATGTATCTCACCTATCGCAAGGAGAGCCGCACCCTGCGCAACATCGGGCTCTACGGCAACGGCGGCCAGAGCGTCACTGGGGTGGGCGAGCCCGAGCAGGCGCGTGCGCTGTTCGTGACGCACGAGGTGCTGCTGGCGCTCGGTGTGCAGCCCGCGCTCGGGCGGCTGTTCACCGAAGCGGACGACACGCCGCCGATCCAGGGCGCGGATCCGATCATCATCACGTACGGCTACTGGCAGCGAAAATTCGGCGGCGATCCGGACGTGATCGGCCGTGCGATGACCGTGGACGCGCGGCCCTCGCAGGTGGTGGGCGTGATGCCGGCCGGCTTTCGCTTCCTCGACATGGCGCCCGACGCCGAGATCATCCTCACGATCAAGACCGCCCCGCTCGGAGCGGTCCTCGGCAACAGCGCCTTCGCCGCGCAGCGGGCGCTCGCGGAGCTCGCGCCGGGCGCGACCATCGAGCAAGCCAACGCCGACGTCGCCCGCATGCTGCCGATCTGGCTCGACAGCTGGCCGGCGTCGCCGGGCGGCGTGGACCGCGCCACGATCGAGAGCTGGGGCCTCGTGCCCGGCGTGCACGCGCTCAAGGGCGACGTGATCGGCGACGTGGGCAAGGTGCTCTGGCTGCTGATGGGCACGATCGGCGCAGTGCTGCTGATCGCGTGCGCGAACATCGCGAACCTCATGCTCGTGCGCGCCGACGCGCGCCGGCCCGAGATCGCGATCCGCGCGGCGCTCGGGGCGCCGCGAGTGCGGCTCGTGCGCGAGCTGTTCGTGGAGAGCCTCGTGATCGGCACCGCCGGCGGCGTGCTCGGGCTCGCGCTCGCGCGGGCGAGCCTCGCGCTGCTGGTCGCGCTCGGCCCCACGAGCTTGCCGCGCCTGCAAGAGATCGCGATCGACCCGTTGGTCCTGGCTTTCGCGGTCGGCGCCACGCTCGCCTCGAGCGTGTTCTTCGGCTCGTTCCCGGCGCTCAAGTACACGCGCCGCGTCGACTCGCTCGGCGGCGGCGCGCGCGGCGCCACGGCGGGCCGCGAAACGCATCGCACGCGCAGCACGCTCGTCGCCGCGCAGGTGGCCCTCGCGTTGGCGCTCGTGGTGAGCTCGGGGCTCATGATCCGCACCTTCGCGGCGTTGCGCGACGTCGATCCCGGATTCGCCGAGCCCGAGCGAATTCAGGTCGCGAGGATCTGGGCCGCGCCGCTCGGCCGGCCGGACCCCAAGGACTACACGCGGCTCGAGCGCGACATCCTCGAGAAAATCCAGGCATTGCCGGGCGTGACGTCTGCCGCGTTCGGCTTCGGCGTGCCGATGGAGGGCAGATTGTTCTCGAGCCCGCTGTTCGCCGAGGACAAACCGGTCGTGGTCGGAAAGGCCATGCCGAGCCGGCGCATCAAGGTCGTGTCGCCGGGCTGGTTCGCCACGCTCGGCACGCGCATGGTCGCCGGCCGCGACATCACCTGGAACGACATCGACGACGGCGGCAAGGTGGCGGTGTTGTCGGAGAACCTCGCGCGCGAGCTCTGGAGCTCGCCGCAAGCGGCGCTCGGCAAGCGCGTGCGCGATACGGAGCCGGCGGCGCCGGGCGAATGGCGCGAAGTCGTGGGCGTGGTGCAAGACGTGCACGAGTCGAATCTGAACGAGCCGGCGCAGGCGATCGTCTACTTGCCGGTGCTCATGGATGGGTATGGAGGGAATGCGGTGTTCGGCACGCCGGCGATCGCCTACGCGATTCGCACCGAGCGTGCGGGCACCGCCGCGTTCGTGAACGAGGTCAAGCAAGCCGTCTGGTCGGTGAACGGCAATCTGCCGGTGTTCCTGGTGCGCACGCTGCAGGATCTCTACGCGGGCACGCTCGCGAACGCCGCGTTCACGCTCGTGATGCTCGCGATCGCGGGCGCGATGGCACTTGGTCTCGGCGTGGTGGGCATCGCGGGAGTGATGGCCTACGTGGTGTCGCAGCGCACGCGCGAGATCGGCATCCGCGTCGCGCTCGGGGCGCAGCCGGGGCGCGTAGAGCGCATGCTGTTGCGCCAGGGGCTCGGGATGGCCGCGATCGGCGCCGCCGCGGGGCTCGTGATCGCCGCGGGCGCCGCGCGCTTCATGCGGTCGGTGCTCTACGGGGTGGGACCGCTCGACCTCACCACCTACGCCGCGGCGCTCGCCGTGATCCTCTGCGCCGCCGCGATCGCGAGC
>DASUFK010000406.1:0-31950 GCA_036274615.1 Gammaproteobacteria bacterium
TCGGCGTGCTGCTCGAGAGCTGCACGATGGATGAAGCGCTCCGCACCGCCGAGAACCTTCGCGAGATCATCAGCGACTTCCGCTTTGTCTGGGACGAGCGCACGTTCCGGCTCGGCGTGAGCGTCGGCGTCGTGCCGATCACGCCGGCCACCGACGACGTGGCGTCGCTCCTGTCGGCCGCGGACAGCGCCTGCGCGGCCGCGAAGGACGCCGGCCGCAACCGCGTCTACAACTATCAAGAGAACGACATCGACCTGATGAAGCGGCGCAAGGAGATGCAGTGGGCCGCACGCATCAGCAACGCGCTCGACGAGAACCGCTTCGAGCTGTTCCGCCAGACGATCCAGCCGCTGCAGTCGAACGGCGAGCCGGGCGCGCATTACGAGCTCCTGATCCGGATGCGCGACGAGCAGGGCGCGCTGATTGCGCCGGGCTTGTTCATCGCGGCGGCCGAGCGCTACGGCTTGATGACGGCGATCGACCGCTGGGTCATCGCGCAGGCGTTCCGCTGGCTCGTGTCGGAGGCCGACGAGCGCGAGCGGTTGTCTCTCTGCTCGATCAATCTGTCGGGGCAGAGCCTGGCCGACGAGAAGTTCCTGCCGTTCGTGGTGGAGCAGTTCCAGAAGAGCGGGCTATCCGGGTCGTGCATCTGCTTCGAGATCACGGAGACGGCGGCGATCGCGAGCTATAGCCAGGCGAACCGCTTCATCCACGCGCTCAAGGAAATCGGCTGCCGGTTCGCGCTCGACGACTTCGGCACCGGACTGTCGTCGTTCGGCTACCTCAAGCACTTCCCCGTGGACTTCTTGAAGATCGACGGCAGCTTCGTCAAAGAGATCCTGCACGACCCGATCGACCGGGAGATGGTGCGCTCGATCAACGAGATCGGCCACCTCACGGGCAAGCGCACGATCGCGGAGTTCGCGGAGAACGCCGAGATCATCACGATGCTCCGCGGCATGGGCATCGACTACGCGCAGGGCTACGGCGTCGCCGAGCCGAAGCGGCTCCTCCAGGCCGTCGCCTAGCTCCTGTCGCGTAGCGCGGCAACACTTGCTCCGTCGGCGCCCGACCAGGCGTGTCTCGCCCCCGCGGCACGCAACTTCGCCTTCCCTCGCAACGTCCTCGCGCCGCTGAGTCCGCAGGACGGCGCATCCTGCGCCTACCTGCGGATGCGCGCATCCCTGCGCGCACCCGGCCGCTGCGCGGCCGGGCTAGGCGCGGCGCGAGGACGTTGCGAGGCTCGTTGCTACTGCCGCGCGGGCGAGACACGCCGGTCGGGCTCCGACGGAGCAAGCGTTGCGTTGAGTTCAGAGGAAGCGCATCGAGAAGTCGATGGCGCGGACGTGCTTGGTGATGCCGCCCGACGAGATGAAGTCGACGCCGGTGGCTGCGACGGCGCGCAGCGTTTCGGCCGTCATGCTGCCCGACGCTTCGAGCTCTTTGCGCGTGCCGCGATGCGCGTTGCGCAGGGCGACGGCCTTGCGCATCTCGTCGAGCGGGAAGTCGTCGAGCAGGATTCGGTCGGCGTCGGTGTCGAGCGCCTCGGCTAGCTGGGCGAGGTTTTCCACTTCGACCTCGAGCGGCACATGCGGGGCGGCGGCGCGCGCGCGGCGCACGGCTTCGGCGACTCCGCCGGCGGCAGCGATGTGGTTCTCCTTGATGAGCACCGCGTCGAACAGCCCGATCCGATGATTGGTGCCGCCGCCGCAGCGCACGGCGTATTTCTGCGCGAGCCGCAAGCCCGGCAATGTTTTGCGCGTGTCGAGCAGGCGCGTGGACGTTCCGGCGAGCAGCTCGACGAGCTTGTGGGTGGCCGTGGCGGTGCCGGACAGCGTCTGCAAGAAGTTGAGTGCCGTGCGCTCGCCCGTGACGATACCGCGAGCGGGGCCGCGGAGCTCGCAGACGATCGTATCGGCGGCGACGGAGCTTGCGTCGGCGACGCGCCACGCGACCGTCACGCTGGGGTCGACTTGGCGAAACACCTCGTCGAACCACGCCGCGCCGCAAACGATCGCGGGCTCGCGCGCCACGACGTGCGCCGTGGCTTGCGTCTTGGCGTCGAGGAGCGCCGCCGTGAGATCGCCCGTGCCGACGTCCTCGGCAAGGGCCGCGGCGACGACCGTTGCGATGTTGGACGGCGGAGTCGGGCGCGACATAGGACGGCTCGAAAAGCGAAGAACCCGACGCCAAGCGTAGCGGGTTCTTTCGCGATCGACGACCTGCTAGAGGAAGAAGCCGGCGTGCCCCAAGCTCACCATGCTCATCAGCATCGGCACCGACAGCAAGGTGTTGACGCGCGAGGCCGTGAATGCCGTCTTGCGCGCCTGGGCGATCTGCTCCGCCGTGGCCTCGACCATGCCGAGCACCTTCTTCTGGTTCGGCCAGATGAACACCCAAACGTTGAACAGCATGATCGTGCCCAGCCAGGCGCCGACGCCGATGAACGTGCCCTGAAGCGAGCCGTTGCTGCGCATTCCGAGCGTGAACGCGTCGAGGAACAGGCCGGTGTGTCCGAGATAGGTCGCGCCCGTGAGCCAGGTGAACACCGCACCCCAGCGAAACCAGAGCAGGGCCCGCGGAGCTACGTACTTGCTGATCCCGGCGCCGCCCGGCCCGCCCTGGTCGGCGGCGGCCGCCGCGAGGGCGGGTACCTGCACGAAGTTGAAGTAATAGAGCAGTCCGATCCACGTAATGCCGGCGAGCACGTGCAACCAGATGATGAAGCTCGGCACGTTGAATCGCACGCCGTTGCCCAAGAGCTCGACGATGAGCGCGATCACGATCGCGAGCACTACCCCGGCACCGATCGTGCCTTTGATGGTCTTCAGCGGATTCATTGGACCTCCCGGTGCAATACAGGCTTCTTGTTCTGTGCGCCGTCGAGCGGGGCTTGCCCCGGTTCGAAGACCGGAGAAGAATAGGAGAGATAGCCGCGCAGTTCAACGATTTGGCCGTAAACGGCTCGACCGGCTGCGCAATGGAACACGAGAGGATTTGAAGAAATGGACGTGAACGAACGCATCAAGAAGCAGCTCGAGAGCTATCCGGTGCTGCTTTACATGAAGGGCACTCCGGATTTCCCTCAATGCGGCTTCTCGGCAAAGACCGTCGGCGTGCTGCGCGCCGCGGGTGCGAAGTTCGCCTACATCAACATCTTCGAGGATCCCGAGATCCGCGAGGGTTTGAAACGTTACTCGAACTGGCCGACGTTCCCGCAACTGTACGTCAACGGCGAGCTCATCGGCGGCTGCGACATCGCCGTCGAGCTATACGAGTCGGGCGAGCTCAAGCAAATCCTCGAGAGCGCGGCCGCGCCGCAAACCTGACCGGCCTCAACGCGGCTCGGTGGTCGGCGGTACGTCGGCGGGCGCGCCGGCCGGCTTCACCGGGCTCGATTTGCCATCGAGGATCCCGGCTTCGTACACCGGCCGAAATCGGTTCACCACCGTGCAGAACAGCTTCGCGGTGACCTCGGCGTCGTAGAGCGAGGAGTGCGCCCGCTCGTCGTGCCACTCGAATCCCGCTGCCACCACGGCGCGGCCGAGCACCGTCTGACCGAAGGCCACACCCGCGAGTGTTGCCGTGTCGAAGCTCGAGAACGGATGAAACGGGCTGCGCTTCACGCCCGTGCGCTCGATCGCCGCGTTCAAGAACTGCATGTCGAAGAACGAATTGTGGCCGACGAGCACGGCTCGGCTGCAACCCTGGAGCTTCACTTCCTTGCGCACCTCTTGAAAGAGCGCGCGCAGCGCATCGGCCTCGTCGAGCGCCGGGCGTAGAGGATGGAAGGGGTCGATGCCGGTGATCTGCAGCGATGCGGGGTCCAATCGGGATCCCGGGAAAGGCTTCACGAGATAGCGGTGACTCTCCCACGGCTCGAGGTCGCCGTCGGCGTTGAAACGCACGAGCACCGCCGCAACCTCGAGCAACGCGTCGGTGGCCGAGATGAAGCCGCCGGTTTCGACGTCCACGATCACCGGTAGAAAGCCGCGGAACCGCCGGGACATCGGCGTGCCGGCGTCCTCCGCCGGCGCCGCGACCGTGTCTTGCTCGCCGGTCACGACTCGAGCCGCCGTGTGATCTCGCCCAAGCTCGCGTTCTCCCCGCGCAGGAGCTCGATCGTGAGCCGCACGCCGAAGCCCGTGAGCTCGGTAGGCACGTGTGCGAGCCCGCCCTTGTGCTGGCCGGCGCTCAAGTCGACGTGGACCCAGGGAACGTCGGGCGGCACGAAGCGATTCAAGAAGCGCGCCGCAAGAATGTGGTCGCCCTCGCTCTCGACGGTGCACTGCTTCACGTCGGCGACGTCGCTCTTCAACAGCTCGTCGAAGTCGTCGTCCATCGGGAACGGCCACACGCGCTCGCCGCTCGCGGTGCCCGCGTCGACGAGCAACGCGTTCGCCGCCGCGCGATTGGAGAACACGCCGGAGTAGCGCTGCGTGAGCGCGGTCATGCACGTGGACGTGAGCGACGCGTAATCGATCATCACGCGCGGCCGCTCCCGGCCGGCGAGCGCCAACGTGTCGGCGAGCACCATGCGGCCTTCGGCATCGGTGTGGATTACCTGGATGCTCGTGCCGTTGGCGGCGTACACGAGGTCTTGCGGCTTGTAGGAGCTCGGACCGATCCTGTTCTCGGTGATCGCGAGCCACGCGTCGACCGAGAAGGGAACGCGCAGCTTCGCGAGCGCGAGCAACGTGCCCAGTGCCACGGCGCTGCCCTGCATGTCGTAGTGCATCTCGAGCATGCCCTTGAACGGTTTCAGGTTGGTGCCGCCCGTGTCCATCAAGATGCCCTTGCCGACCAGAGCAGCTCCCGCCGCCGCGTTCCGCGACGGCCGATAGGCGACGCGAACGATGCCGGCGTCGCGCGCGGCGTTGCCCTGCGTCACCGCGAGGAACGCTCCAGCGCCGAGCTTTGCGAGCTTGGCTTCGTCGAAGAACTCGTAGCGCAATGAATGGCTTTTCGCGAGCCGCTCGATCGCCGCGCGATAGGCGGCGGCCGTGAGCACGTTCGGCGGCAACGCGGTGAGCCAGCGCGCCGCATTGTTGCCGAGCGCGTGGGCTGCAGCACCGGCGAGATCGAGACGCTCGGTCGTGCCGAGCATACGCAACGAGCGCAAGCGGGAGCCGCGGGGCGTGGAGGTGGTTCGAAACGTCGGTAGCGCGAACGCCGCCGCGTGCGCCGCCGCGACGATGGCCGACAACGCGCGGGACGAGGCACCTTCGTCGAATCCGAGCGACACCACCCCGAGTATGGCCGGCTTGTCGCGCTGCGCCTCGTCGATCGTCTTGCGCGCCCACGTCAACGCGGCGAACGGCGATGCGGCGTCGAACGCGGCCACCGTGATGCCGGTGCCGCGGGCATTGTCCGCGCGCGTGCTTACCGCGTGGTCGCCGCGGCGCGAGGCCTTGGCGAACAGCTGCTCGATCTGCCGGCCGCGCGGCAGTTGTTGCGCCCACCGACCCGGCGGATTCTTCGGCGCGACGACGATCAGGTGATCCAGCGTATCGAGCGAGCCGCGGGTAATCGGCTGCATGCTCTGCGTAACTCGGAGCGGCGTGAGGTCGGGTAGATCCATCGTTGCGGTGCGCGTGGTCTCGGGGCGCCGGCTTACCTTGACCGGCTTCACCTTGACCGAGTTTGGGCAAACCCCGATCATAAGCGCCGCTGGGATTTGGCGAGTCCCGCGGGTCGAGCCGGGCTCGCATCCTAGCAGAAATCTCGAGCGCATCTTCCGACGATGCCGGCCCATCGTTGTGCACTTGCGCCTTCAGGCCGGCCCCCCAAATCGGTTGATGGGCCATCGTTGAAGGTGTAATGGAGTACAGTGTGCTATGGCGACCGCAAGACCACTGCCGTTGTTCGCGCTCCGTGGTGACGACCTAGACCCGGAGGAGACGCAGGAGTGGCTCGAGTCGATCGATTCCGTTCTCAGGGTGCACGGCGCGGAGCGGGCTCACTTTCTCCTCGAGTGCATGATCGACCATGCGCGCCGCTCGGGCGCGTATTTGCCGTATAGCCCGAACACCGCCTACCTCAACACGATCCCCACCGGCCAGCAGCCGGAGTATCCGGGCGACCGCGCCATCGAGCGGCGCATCGAGGCCTACATTCGCTGGAACGCGATGGCGATGGTCGTGCACGCCAACCGCAAGAGCTCGGAGTACGGCGGCCACATTGCGAGCTACGCGTCGTCGGCCACGCTCTACGAGGTCGGCTTCAATCACTTCTGGCGAGCGCCCACCGACAGTCACGGCGGCGACCTCGTGTTCTTCCAAGGACACTCCTCGCCGGGAATCTACGCTCGCGCGTTCCTCGAGGGGCGCCTGAGCAAGGACAACCTCGATCACTTCCGCCAGGAGGTCGTGGGTCCGGGGCTCTCGTCGTATCCGCACCCGTGGCTGATGCCGGAGTTCTGGCAGTTCCCGACGGTGTCGATGGGCTTGGGCCCGATGATGGCGATCTATCAAGCGCGCTTCATGCGCTATCTGGAGCATCGCGGCATCTTGCCGGCGCAGGACCGGAAGATCTGGTGCTTCCTGGGCGACGGCGAGACCGACGAGCCCGAGTCGATGGGCGCGATCACGATGCCGGTGCGCGAGAAGCTCGACAACCTGATCTTCGTGATCAATTGCAACCTGCAGCGCCTCGACGGCCCCGTGCGCGGCAACGGCAAGATCATTCAGGAACTCGAGGCCGCATATCAGGGCGCGGGCTGGAACGTCATCAAGGTGATCTGGGGCTCGCGCTGGGATCCGTTGCTCGCGCGCGATCAGGCTGGCCTCCTCCGCAAGACGATGGAGGAGTGCGTCGACGGCGAATATCAGGCGTTCAAGGCGAAGGGCGGCGCGTACACGCGCGAGCACTTCTTCGGCCGGTATCCCGAGCTCAAGGCGATGGTGGCGCACCTCTCCGACGAGGACATCTGGCATCTCAACCGCGGCGGTCACGACCCGGTGAAGGTGTTCGCGGCGTACCAACAAGCCGTGCACCACGAAGGCCGGCCCACCGTGATTCTCGCGAAGACCGTGAAGGGCTTCGGCATGGGCGAGGCCGGCGAAGGCCAGAACATCACGCACCAGAAGAAGAAGCTCGACGACGACGACCTCAAGATGTTCCGCGACCGATTTCACGTGCCGGTGTCGGACGAGGAGATCGCGAGCCTCGCGTACTTCAAGCCCGCGGACGACAGCGAAGAGATGAAGTACATGAAGGGCCGGCGCGCGTCGCTCGGCGGCTCGTTCCCGGTGCGGCGCACGCGCGCCGAGCCGCTGCAGGTGCCCGAGCTCGAGTTCTTCAAGGGCCAGCTCGAGGGCAGCGGCGACCGCGAGTTCTCCACCACGATGGCGTTCGTCCGAATCTTGACGGCGCTGCTGCGCGACAAGGCGATCGGCCCCCGCATCGTGCCGATCGTGCCCGACGAGGCGCGCACGTTCGGCATGGAAGGCCTGTTCCGCCAGATCGGCATCTACTCTTCGGTGGGCCAGCTCTACACTCCGCAGGACGCGGACCAGCTCACCTACTACCGCGAGGACAAGCAGGGCCAGATCCTCGAGGAGGGCATCAACGAAGGCGGCTCGTTCTGCTCGTGGATCGCGGCCGGCACGTCGTACTCGAACCACGGCGTGGCGATGATTCCTTTCTATATCTACTACTCGATGTTCGGCTTCCAGCGCATCGGCGACTTCGCCTGGGCCGGCGGCGACATGCAGGCCCGCGGCTTCTTGCTTGGCGGTACGGCCGGCCGCACCACGCTCGCAGGCGAGGGCTTGCAGCACCAAGACGGCCATAGCCAGCTCGTCGCGACCACGATCCCGAATTGCCGCGCGTACGACCCGTGCTTCAACTACGAGCTCGCGGTGATCATCCAGGACGGCCTGCGGCGCATGTATGCCGAGCAGGAGAACATTTTCTATTACATCACCGTGATGAACGAGAACTACGCGCACCCCGCGATGCCCTCCGGCGTGGAAGAGGGGATCCTGCGCGGCATGTATCCGTTGTCGACGGGTGGCAAGGGCAAGGCGCGTGTGCAGCTCCTCGGCTCCGGCACGATCCTGCGCGAGGTCATCGCCGCGGCGGCGATGCTGCAAGAGCGCTTCGGCATCGCGGCCGACGTCTGGAGCGTCACGAGCTTCTCCGAGCTCCGGCGGGAGGCGCTCGCCGTGGAGCGCTGGAACGAACGGCATCCCACGTCGCCGAAGCGCACGAGCTACGTGTCGACGCGCTTCGCCGGCGTCAAAGGACCGTTCGTGGCTGCCACCGACTACATGAAGACGGTGCCCGACCAGATCCGCCAATGGGTGCCGGGCCGCTATACGGTGCTCGGCACCGACGGCTATGGGCGCAGCGACGGCCGGGAAGCGCTGCGTCAGCATTTCGAAGTCGACCGCAAGTCGATCGTGGTCGCGGCGCTCAAAGCTCTTGCGGACGACAGTGGTGCCGACGACGGCGGCGTCGACGCGCAGACCGTCGCGAAGGCCATCGCCGACTTCGGTCTCGATCCCGAAAAGCCCGATCCCGTCACGCTCTAACCTCACGTCGAATCTCCCGTGGAAGTCGTCGTACCGGACCTTGGTGATTTTGCGGACGTAGAGATCATCGACGTGCTCGTGAAGCCCGGCGACTCGGTCACGGCCGAGCAGGGGCTCGTCACGCTCGAGACCGAAAAGGCCACGATGGACGTGCCGGCGCCGGCCGCGGGCCGCGTGGGCGAGCTCAAGGTGAAGGTCGGCGACCGCGTATCGACCGGTCACGTGATCATGTCGTTCGAGCCCGACGGCGGCGACAAGCTTGCGCCGCCCGGCAGCGACCGTTCCGCTACGCCACGGCCAGTGGCCGCCGAGCCTGCCACGAAGCCGCCGCCGCCGCCCTCCGGCAACGGCACGCCACGAGTCGTCGCCGTGCCCGACTTGGGCGACTTCGCGGGCGTCGAGATCATCGACGTGCTCGTGAAGCCGGGCGATCGCGTGGCCGCTGAACAAGGCCTCGTGACGCTCGAGACCGAGAAGGCGAGCATGGACGTGCCCGCGCCCGAGGCGGGCGAGATCGTGGAGCTCAAGATCAAGGTCGGCGACAAGGTGTCGGCCGGCGACGCGCTGCTGCTGTTGCGGCCGGCTGCCGCCGCGGGTGCCGCGCCGCAACGCGCCGAGCCCGCGCAGGCGCCGAAGCCGTCCGCGGCCGCGGGCTCCGCCGCGCCGCAAGCGAGCGCGTCGGCCTCGCCGAGCAAACCGTCGCGAGCTCCCGCGCCGCGCGCCGCGGCACCGAGTGCCGTCGCGGCGACGCCCACGAGCTTCGGCGACGCGCACGCGAGCCCGTCGGTGCGCAAGCTCGCGCGCGAGCTCGGCGTGGAGCTCGGCCGGGTGCGCGGCTCGGGGCACAAGCAGCGCGTCACGGCAGAGGACGTGAAGGCGTTCGTGAAGGAGATCATGCAGGGCCGCGGTGGCGCAGGTGCAGCGCTGCCGGCAGTGCCCGCCGTCGATTTCGCGCGCTTCGGTCCCGTCGAGACACAACCGCTCACGCGCATCCAGAAGATCTCGGGGCCGCGGCTGCACGCGAGCTGGGTCAACATCCCCCACGTCACTCAGCACGACGAGGCGGACATCACCGATCTCGAGGAGAAGCGCGCCTCGCTCAAGGAGCAGGCGCAAGCGCGCGGTATCAAGCTCACGCCGCTCGCGTTCATCGTGCGAGCGTGCGTGCTCGCGCTCGATGAAATGCCGCTCTTCAAGTCGTCGTTGTCGCCCGACGGCGAGAGCCTGATCGTCAAGCGTTACACGCACATCGGCTTCGCGGCCGACACGCCCAACGGGTTGCTCGTGCCCGTGATTCGGGACGCCGACAAGAAGGACGTCTACGAGCTCGCACAGGCGTTGGCCACTTTGAGCGAGCGCGCGCGCGCCGGGCGGCTCCAGGCCGACGACATCCAGGGCGCCGTGTTCACCGTGTCGAGCTTGGGCGGCATCGGTGGGCGATTCTTCTCGCCGATCATCAACGCGCCGGAAGTCGCGATCCTCGGCGTATCGCGCAGTCAGATGCAGCCCGTGTATCGGGGCTCGATGTTCGTACCGCGGCTGATGCTGCCGCTGTCGTTGTCGTACGACCACCGCGTGATCGACGGCGCGAAGGCCGTGCGGTTCACCACGCGGCTCGGCGAGATCCTGGCCGACCCCTCGAAGCTCGTGGAGGCCACGCCGTGAGCGACGTCGAGGTGCGGGTTCCCGATCTCGGGGACTTCGCGTCGGTCGACGTCATCGAGGTGCACGTGAAGCCCGGCGACCCGATCGACACCGAGGCGCCGCTGCTCACGCTCGAGACGGACAAGGCCTCGATGGACGTGCCGGCCCCGCAGGCGGGCACGGTGGTAGCGGTGGCGGTGAAGGTCGGTGCGAAGGTCGCGGCCGGTGATCTGATTCTCACGCTGCGGCCGGCGGCCGGCGGCACGGCAAAGCGCAACGCGCCGCAGGCGAAGGATGCGCCGGCAACTGCCGCGCCCGCGCATCCGGAACCGTCAGCTGTTCCGGCTGCACGTCCGGCGCCGAGCGCGCGGGCGCCGGCCTCGCCGTCGAGCGCTTCGCCGCCGACGCAGCCCGCCGCGGCGTCGCGCGAGGCTACAGGGGCCGCGCCCCCGGGCCCGCGGCTCGTGGTGATCGGCGCCGGACCCGGCGGCTACACGGCCGCGTTCCGCGCCGCCGACCTCGGCCTCGAGGTCACGCTCGTGGAGCGCTGGCCCACCCTCGGCGGCGTGTGCCTGAACGTCGGCTGCATTCCGTCGAAGGCGCTGCTGCACGCGGCGCGCGTGATCGAGGAAGCGCGCGAGATGGGCGCGCACGGCCTCGCATTCGGCACGCCGGCCGTGGACACGGCGAAGCTGCGGAGCTGGAAGAGCGGCGTGGTGCGCCAGCTCACCAACGGTCTCGACACGCTCGCGAAGCAGCGCAAGGTGAAAGTGATTCGCGGCGCGGCGCGGTTCGCGTCGGCGAAGCAGCTCGAGATCGACCGCGACGGCGCCCGCGAGACGCTCGAGTTCGACCAGTGCATCATCGCGGCGGGCAGCGAGCCGGCCATGCTGCCGAATCTGCCGAGCGATCCGCGGATCATCGACTCCACGGGCGCGCTCGAGCTCGCCGAGCTGCCGAAGCGCATGCTCGTGATCGGCGGCGGCATCATCGGGCTCGAGATGGCCACGGTGTACGACGCGCTCGGCGTGAAGGTGTCGGTGGTCGAGCTCACGAGGACGCTGCTGCCCGGGTGTGACCGTGACCTCGTCAAGCCGCTCGAGAAGCGGATTCGCGCGCGCTACGAGGCGATCATGCTCGGCACCAAGGTCGCGAAGATCGAGGCGGGAGCGGCGGGCATCACCGTGCACTTCGAGGGCGACGAGGCCCCGAAAGAGCCGCAGGTTTACGGCCGCGTGCTCGTGGCCGTCGGCCGCAGCCCCAACGGGCGGCGCATCGCCGCCGAGCGCGCGGGAGTCGAGGTGAACGAGCGGGGCTACATCGCCGTCGACAAGCAGCAGCGCACGAACGTGCCGCACGTCTTCGCGATCGGCGATATCGTGGGTCAGCCGATGCTCGCCCACAAGGCCACCCATGAGGGCAAGGTCGCGGCCGAGGTGGCGGCCGGGCTCAAGAGCTTCTTCGACGCGCGCGTCGTGCCGGCCGTGGCCTATACCGATCCCGAGGTTGCCTGGGTGGGTCTCACGGAGGACGACGCCAAGGCCCGCGGCGTGGCGTACGAGAAGGGCTCGTTTCCGTGGGTGGCAAGCGCGCGCTCGCTGACGCTCGGCCGTTCCGACGGCCTCACCAAGCTGCTATTCGACGGCACGACGAAACGGCTGCTCGGCGCCGGCATCGTGGGCACCAACGCCGGCGACCTGATCGCCGAGGCGGCGCTCGCGATCGAGATGGGCGCGGACGCCGAGGACGTGGGCCTCACGATCCACCCGCACCCCACGCTGTCGGAGACGCTCGCGTTCTCCGCGGAGGCGGCCGAGGGAACGATCACCGACCTCTACGTGCCGAAGAAGCGGCACTGAGCCGCGTCCTCCAGGACTACTGCCAGGTCACTTCCATCGCGAAGAAGTGATCGAACACCTCGCGGTCGGGGTGGTTCGCGGGGTTCTTCTCGGGGCTGCGGATGTAGAAGTCGAGCTGCTGCGTGGCCGGATTCACGGAGCCGGCTTCCCCCGACGTGGGGCTCAGCATCACGGCCCGCGTCTTCCGGTCGCGCATGCCTTGCGTGACCATGAAGTGAATCTCGTAATCCCGATAGAGCGGCTGACCGTTCAGGGTGGCGTGACCGTAGCCCCAGCCGGCGACGAACAGCAGGCTCTTCGGCCAGTTCATGTCGCCGCATCCGGAGTTGCCGTGCTCGAACAGGTACGCGGCGATGCCGCCGTCCTGACACGGATTGAACTCGTGCACCCGGTCGAGCTCCACGACGTACTTGCCCTCCGGCAACGTGAGCTCCGCTTTGAAGGTGCCGGTGTTCTTGATCTCGTCCACGTCGAGCGAGACCGTGCCATCCACCGCGCGCAGGTTCTTGCCGTCGTCGCCCATGTGGTCCCATGGCGACTTGTCGCGCAGCGTGCCCGACTGATAGATGCGCGTGCCGCGGATCACGAAGTGACCGTCGTAGAGCTCGTGCTGGTTGGGGGCGTAGAGGCTCATCGCCGCTTCGGGCTGCGAGCGCGCACCGCGTGGCGGCTGGGCCAGCACGGCCGAGGTTGCCACGAGCAAGCACGAGCCGATCATCGTCATCGAGCGCAGCATGTCTTTCCTCCTTGCGCCGGTGCATCCGAGGCCGACGCCGCCGGTCGCGCCGGCGAATCGCGGAGCCGTCCGGCGACTATAGCGCAGCGGCCGCGAATACGTGCCGCGGCCGCCACCTCGGGCGCGCTCAAGCCGCGGGTGTCTTGTCGGGGTACTCGCAGAGATCGGCGATCAGGCAAGTCGGGCAAGCCGGCTTGCGCGCCTTGCAGACGTAGCGGCCGTGCAGAATCAGCCAGTGATGTGCGTTGCGCTTGAACTCGTCGGGAGTCACGCGCACGAGCTCGTCCTCCACTTCGCGCACCGTGCCGCCCGGTGCGAGCCGCGTGCGATTGGCTACGCGGTAGATATGCGTGTCGACCGCGATCGTGGGCTCGCCGAACGCCGTGTTCAGCACCACGTTCGCGGTCTTGCGGCCCACGCCGGGCAGCGCCTCGAGCGCCTCGCGATCCCGAGGCACCGCTCCGCCGTGCTCGGTCACGAGCGTCTGCGCGGTGCGCATCAGGTTCTTGGCCTTGCTGTTGAACAGGCCGATGGTCTTGATGTATCCCTTGAGCCGCGTCTCGCCGAGGTCGAGCAGCGCCTGCGGCGTGTTGACGTTTTTGAAGAGCTCGGCCGTGGCCTTGTTCACGCTCACGTCGGTGGCTTGCGCCGATAGCACCACGGCGACCAGGAGCTCGAACGGGCTCGTGTACGCGAGCTCCGTGGTCGGCGCCGGATTGGCCGCCGCGAAGCGCTCGAAAATCTGCCGGCGCCGCGCCGCGTTCACTGTGGGCGTTCCATGGGGCTTCCCGCCCGCGGCCTCGACGCGTCCTGCTTACGAAGCAGGTTCTTCAGCGCCAGCAAGAGCGCCATGCCGAAGAAGGCGCCCGGCGGCAGCACCGCCACCTGCATGCCGTCGACCGGCAGCGCGAGGTGCCAGGCTTCGGCGCGGCCGCCGACGAGCAGCGGCAGGTCGGCGAGCAGCGTGCCGTGCCCGAGCAGCTCGCGCAGCGCGCCGAGGGTTACCAGCACGCCGAGAAAGCCCAATCCCGTCGAGAATCCCACGAGAGTGGCCGCGATCGGGCCGCGCCTCGATGCCACGTTCCCGGCATGCGCGAGCACGGCGCTGTTCGCGACGATGAGGGGAATGAAGATCCCGAGCCGCTGGTGCAGGCCGTCGAGCAGCGCGTTGCTCACGAGGTCGACGCAGGTTACGAGCGCCGCCGTGATCAGGACGTAGAGCGGCACGCGCGCGATCGGCAGCAGCGCGGTGCGGAGCGACGCCACGACTGCGCTGCCGGCCGTGAGCACCGCGGCGGTTGCGAGCCCCAGCGCGAGGCCGTTCACCACCGACGTCGTCACGGCGAGCAGCGGGCAGAGGCCGAGCAGCTGCACGAGCGCGGCGTTGTTGCGCCAGAGGCCCGCGGCGAAGACGGCTCGCAAGTCAGTTTGCGTTTGCATCATCGGCGGCCCGCGCGGCGGCGTCGCGGAAGAGCTCGTCACGGTGTTGCTCGAAGTATAGCAGCGTGTTCTTTACGGCCTTCACTACCGCCCGTGACGTGATCGTGGCGCCCGACAGCGAGTCGAAGTCGCCGTCGTCCTTGTCCACGGCCCAGCGCTCGCGCGGAGGACGGTCGAGGCTCGCGCCATCGAAGTGCAGGATCCAGTCGCTCTTGCCGGGCTCCATCCGGTCGCCCAAGCCCGCGGTCTCGCGATGGCTTACCGGGCGCACGCCCGTGATCGTGGCGGAGGCGGACACACCGATCAGCAGGTTGATCGGCGCGTTGTAGCCATCGGGCGCCGTTGCCGCAAAGATCGCCGCCACGGGCTGGCCGGCGTCGAACGCAACGAACACGTCCACGGGCTCATCCCGGCCGAGCAGCGTGCGATCGGTGGCCGCGAGGCGCACGGTGCGTAGGTCATGCGAGCGGATGCTGGGGTCGAGCACGCTGTTCAGGCTCGCGGTGAGCCGCGCGCGCTGATTGGCGGCGATCCGCTCCTTGCTGAAATCGTGAGCCGCGTTGATCAGATACCCCCCGCCGGCGGCGATGAGCGCGGCGGCCACGAGAGTGAGAAGCAAGTTGCCTCTAGGCTCGTCCATAGATCCGCGGGCGCGTGTAACGATCGATGAGCGGAGCGGCGGCGTTCATCAGCAGCACGGCGAATGCGACGCCGTCGGGATAGCCTCCCCAGGTGCGGATCGCATAGGTGAGGAGGCCGATCCCGGCGCCGTACACGAGCCGCCCGCGGTCGGTGGTGGCTGCGGAGACGGGATCGGTGGCGATGAAGAACGCGCCGAGCATCGTGGCGCCGCTGAACAGGTGGAAACCGGGCCCTGCGTAGTTGCTCGGGTCGAGCGCGTAGAACGCAGTCGCCGGCACGAGCAGCCCCGCCAACAGCGAGACGGGGATCTGCCAGCGAATCGTGCCCGTGTAGAGCAGATAGAAGCCGCCGAGCGCGATCAGGTTCGCCACCCATTCCCAGCCGCGGCCGCCGAAGTCGCCGAACAGGGAGCCGCCGCGAATCTCCTCGAACGTGCGGGAAGCGCGCAGGCCCTCCTTCACGAGATCGAGCGGCGTGGCCCGAGTCAGCGCGTCGACGTTTACGTCGGCCGGCAGGCGCCCGGTGAGCGAATAATTCAAGGAGCCGGCGAAGGTCAGGTACTCGTAGTCGAGGTCACCCATGCGCGGCGGTGTCCAGTGCGTCATTTGCACCGGGAAGGACAGGAGCAGGAACACGTAGCCGACCATCGCGGGATTGAACGGATTCTTGCCGAGCCCGCCGAAGAGCTGCTTGGCGAGCGTGATCGCGATGGCGGCGCCGAGCGCCGGTATCCAGAACGGCACCAGCGAAGGCAATGCGAACGCGAGCAGCGCTGCCGTGACGAGCGCGCTGCCGTCGTTCAGAGCGAGGCGCGTGCCGCGCCCCCTCAGGCGCAGGACCGCGCCTTCGGTGAGCAGCGCGGTGACCGCGGCGATCGCGAAATTGATCACGAGCCCCCAGCCGAAGAAGCCTACGTAGACGACGGCGGCCGGCGCGAGCGCGTAGAGCACGCGCCGCATCACGAGCGGCACGCCGCTCACCGGCGGCGCGTGCGGAGCGGGGGCGAGCTCGAAGCGCATCAGCTTTCCGCCTGAAGCGGCGCGTCGCGCCCGACGGCGAACCTGTGAATGCCGCCGCCGGGATGCCGCTCGAAGACGTGGTCCACCATCGAGGCGCGCCGCCGCCACCGCGATGCAGACGGCCGACGTGAGACGGCGCGCGACGCCATCTCAGAGTCGCGCGAAGCCGGCGAAGCCCAGGAACGCGAGCGAGAGGATACCGGCGGTGACGAAGACGATCGACGCGCCGCGAAACGGTGCGGGCACGTCGGCCCGCTCGAGCCGCTCGCGGAGGCTCGCGAGCAGCACGAGCGCGAGCGCGAATCCGAGCGAGGCGCCGGCGCCGTAGAACAGCGCGGCGACGAAGCTGCGGCTCGCGCCGGAGTTGAGCAGCGCTACGCCGAGCACCGCACAGTTGCCGGCGATGAGCGGAATGTAGATGCCGAGCACACGATGCAGCAGCGGCGAGAAGCGGCGAATGAGCACGTCCGTGGCTTGCACGGCCACGCCGATCGCGACGACGAATGACACGAGGCGCAAATACTGCAGATCGAAGGGTTGTAGCAGCAGCCGATCGACAGCGTAGGCCGCGCCCGAGGCGAGCGTGAGCGCGAGCCCGGTGGCTAGGGCCAGGCCGACCGCGCCCTCCACGCGCCGCCCCGCGCTCATCACCGGGCACACGCCGAGGAACTGCACGAGCACGAAGTTGTTGACGAGCGCTGCCCCGACCACGATCAGCAAGAGCTCGGTCATGGGCTCAGCTCACCTTCATGCCCGGTTTGGCTCCGCTATCGGGCGAGAGCAGGAACACGCCTTCGCCCTTCGCGCTCGCCGCGAGCACCATGCCTTGCGAGACGCCGAACCGCATCTTGCGCGGGGCCAGGTTCGCGACCAGCACCACGAGCTTGCCCACGAGGGCGGCGGGATCGTAACCGCTGCGAATCCCGGCGAAGACCGTGCGCTGCTCGGTGCCCACGTCGAGCGTGAGGCGCAGCAGCTTGTCGGCACCTTCCACGAGGCTCGCTTCGAGCACGCGCGCGACGCGCAGGTCGGTCTTGAGGAACTGGTCGAGGTCGATCACGCCGTTGTCCGCCGCCGCGGCCGGAGCGGGAGCCGGCGCCGCGCCGGCGCGAGACTCGGTGTGCGTTGCCGCTGTGGCGGATGTCGCGGCCGCCGCGGTCGAAGCGACGCCCTCGATGGCTTGCCTCGTGTCCTCGAGGATCGCGGCGATCGAGCTCTCCTCCACGCGCTGCAGCAGCGGCTCGAAGCGTGCGATCGGCGAGCCGAGCAGCGGCACGGCGGCGTCGGTCCAGACAAGCTCGCGGCCGCCGAGCAGGCGCTCGGCGCGTGCGGCAACCGCCGGCAAGATCGGCTTGAGATAGACGATCAGCGCGCGGAAGAGGTTGAGGCCGAGCGTGCACACGCCCACGACCTCGGCCGCGGCGGCGGCGTTCTTCGCGAGCAGCCATGGCTTGCGCTCGTCGATGTATTGGTTCGCTCGATCGGCGAGCGCCATGATTCTGCGCACGGCGCGCGAGTATTCCCGACCCTCGAAGTCGGCGGCAATCGTGTCGGCCGCGGCGGCGAACTCGGCGTACAGAGCGGGCTCGGGCAATGCGTCCGCGAGGCGGCCGCCGCCGAGCCGGTGCACGAAGCCCGCGCAGCGGCTCGCGATGTTCACGAGCTTGCCGACGAGATCGGAGTTCACCTTCGCGGCGAAGTCGGCGAGGTTCAAGTCGAGATCGTCGACCGCCGCGGACAGCTTCGACGCGTAGTAGTAGCGCAGGTAGTCGGGATCGAGATGCTTCGCGAACGTGGCCGCCGGGATGAACGTGCCGCTCCGCTTCGACATCTTCTTGCCGTCGACCGTCAGGTGGCCGTGCACGAACAGGCCGCTCGGCTTTCGGTAGCCGGCTCCGGACAACATCGCGGGCCAGAACAGCGCGTGGAAATACGGAATGTCCTTGCCGATGAAGTGGTAGAGCTCGACCTCGCTGTCCGCGTTCCAGAACTCGCCGAAGTCGAGCCCCTGCCGCCGGCAGAGATTCAAGAAGCTCGCCATGTAGCCGATCGGCGCGTCGAACCACACATAGAAATACTTATCGCGCTCGCCGGCGATCCGAAAGCCGAAGTAGGGCGGGTCGCGCGAGATGTCCCAGTCCTTGAGCCCGGCCTTGAACCATTCCTCGAGCTTGCGGGCGATGGCGGCGTCGACGTGCCCGGGCACCCACGCGCGAAGCTCGTCCTGAAACGGCGCGAGCGTGAGGAACAGGTGCTCGGACTCGCGGACGGCAGGCTTCGTGCCCGACAACGTCGACACCGCGTCCTTGAGCTCGAGCGGCGAATAGGTATGGCCGCAGTTCTCGCAGGAATCGCCGTATTGGTCCGGTGTGCCGCAGTACGGGCAGGTGCCCCGCACGTAACGGTCCGGCAGGAACATCGCCCGCTCGACGTCGTACGCCTGCGCGATGACTTTGCGCGCGATGAAGTTCCGCGCGACGAGGCGGCGATAGAGCTCGTTCGTGAGCTCCTCGTTCTCGGCGTCGTGCGTGGTGATGTAGTTATCGACGCTGATCCGCCAGGTCTCGAAATCCTTGCGATGAGCGTCGCTCACGCGTCGGATCAGCTCTTCGGGCGCGATGCCTTCCTGCTCCGCGCGCAGCATCGTTGGGGTGCCGTGCGCGTCGCTCGCACAGACGTACCAGCACTGCGCCCCGCGCAAACGCTGAAACCGCACCCAGATGTCGGTTTGAACGTACTCGACTACATGGCCGATGTGCAGCGACGCGTTCGCATAGGGCAACGCGCTCGTGACGAGGATTTTGCGCTTGGAAGTCAAGTGAGAAACGCTCCGCAACCCACGCCTCGCGCCGGCGGCGGGCTCGGGCGTTCGGCATCATGCTCGCGCATTATGCCATTCGGGCGCAGCGTCAGGCGATGTCTTTGAGCTGCTCGAACTTGGACTTGTCGAACGCGTTCAAGTAAGCCTCTTCGCCCGAGATCGTGCCTTCTTCGTAGAGCCTGCGGAGCGAGCCGTCCATCGTGCACATGCCTTCGCGGCCGCTCGATTGCATCACGTTCTCGAGCTGCTCGAGCTTGCCTTGCCGGATCAAGTTCGCGGAGGCCGAAGTGTTGATCAGGATCTCGAGCGCGGCGACGCGGCCGCTGCCGTCCTTCTTCTTCACGAGCTGCTGGGAGACCACCCCGCGCAGCGACGTGCTGAGCATGTTGCGCACGTGGTCCTGCTTGTCGGACGGAAACATGTTCACGACGCGGTCGATCGTGGCCGCGGCGCCGTTCGTGTGCAAGGTGCCCATCACCAGCACGCCCATCTCGGCGGCGGTAAGCGCGGTGCTCATCGTCTCGAGGTCGCGGAGCTCACCCACGAGGATCGCGTCGGGATCTTCGCGCAGGGCGGAGTGCAGCGCGTCGGAGAACGACGGGCTGTGCACGCCGACCTCGCGCTGGCTCATGAGGCAGAGCTTGCGCTGGTGCACGAACTCCACCGGGTCCTCGATCGTGAGTATGTGCCCCTTCAAGCTGCTGTTGATGGCGTCGATCACGCCGGCGAGGGTGGTCGACTTGCCGGAGCCGGTTTTGCCGGTCACGAGAATGAGGCCGCGCGTGGCCGTGGAGAGCTCGTGCAACACCTTCGGCATCTTGAGCTCTTCGAGCGTGAGCGCCTTCGACGGGATCCCCCGGAACACCGCGCCGATGCCGTTCAAGTGGCGAAACACGTTCACGCGAAAGCGCGCGACTTCCGGAATCGAGTGGGCGAAGTCCGCCGAGTCGGTCTTCTCCAGTTGCCGCCGCGACTGCTCGGACATGATGCCGAGCAGCTCGGCGCGGAGCTCCTCGACGTCGAGCTTCTGGTTGTCGAGCGTGATCAAGTCGCCGTGCACGCGCATCCGCGGCGGGTCGCCGGAGACGACGTGCAGGTCGGAGCCCTTGCGCATCTGCATGCTGCGCAGAAAATCCTCGATCAGCGACATACGTGGCTACTCCGCGGCGGCGCTGCTCGGCAGCACCGTGGTGTCGGTGACGAAGCGCTCGAATTTCTTGCGATCCGTGGCGTAACGATAGGCGTCGTCGGGGTCGACCTGCTTCGCGGCGATCGCATTGAGCAGCGCCTGGTCCATCATCTGCATGCCAACGTCCTTGCCGGTTTGCAGGTTCGCCGGTATCTGATGCGTCTGGTCGGTCATGATGAGCTTCGCGATCGCGCGATTCATGATCATGATCTCGACGACGGCGCGGCGGCCGCGGTTGTCCGGCGTCTTGATGAGATTTTGCGTGACCACGGCGTGCAAGCTGTGCGCGAGGAAGCTCTTGGTTTGCTCGCGCTGGTCCGCGGGCAACGCATCGATGATTCGGTCGACCGACTTCACGGCGCTCGTGGTGTGCAGCGTGCCGAGCACGAGGTGGCCGGTTTCCGCGGCCGTCATGGCCATGCTGATCGTTTCGCCGTCACGCAGCTCACCCACGAGGATCACGTCGGGATCCTCGCGCAGCGCGGCGCGCACGCCGTCGGCGAAACTCGGGATGTGCGTGCCGAGCTCGCGCTGAATGACCTGCGAGCGCTTGCTGCTGTGCACGAACTCGATCGGATCCTCGAGGCTGATGATGTTGAGATTGCTCGTGGCGTTGAGGTGGTCGATCATCGCGGCGAGCGTTGTCGACTTGCCCGTGCCCGTGGATCCGGTGACGAGCACCATGCCCTGGTGCAGATCGCAGAACTTCTGGATCACGGGCGGCAGCCCGAGCCGCTCGAGCGACGGAATCTGGCTCGGAATGTTGCGGAACGTGGCGCCCACGCCCGTGACCTTGCGGAAGACGTTCACGCGGAAGCGCCCGCCGTCGCCGCTCACGTAGGAGAAGTCGATGTCGTGGCCGGCGCGGAACTTCTCTTTCTGCGACTGGGTCAGGATCTCGTCGACGTATCCTTCGAGCTCCGTGTCGCCCAGGTCGCGGAATTTGATGGGCATCAGATCGCCGTGCAGGCGCAACATCGGCGGAATGCCGACCGCCAGGTGAATGTCGGAGCACCCCTGGGCGAGGCCGAGCTTGAGGAAGGCGTCAATGCGCGCCATGGGACCTCATTGACCGCCGCCGCTCGCAACGAGCGCCGCGCGCAGCTCTTCCATCGACGCGTAGCGCTTGGCCTTGTCCACCTGCATCGTCTTGCCGACGACGTCGGAAAGCTCGCGGGGGATGCTGGGATTCGCTTCATGCAGCGGTTGGGCCTTGCCTTGAACGTGCTGATACATGACGGACATGTGGTCACCGCGGCTGTACGGCGGCGTGCCCGCGAGCATTTCGTACATGATCACGCCCAAGCTGTAGATGTCGGCGCGCTCGTCGACCTTCTTGCCGAGAATTTGCTCGGGTGCCATGTACTTCGGTGAACCGATCACGTAGCCGGTCTTCGTGAGCTGCGTGTCGCCGCTCTTGGCGGCGGCCGCGACGCCGAAGTCCACGATCTTGAGCAGTCCCGCGTCGTTGATGAGGATGTTCGCCGGCTTCAAGTCGCGATGGATGATGCCCTGGTGATGCGCGACGCTCATGCCGATGCAGATCTCCGTCGCAAACCCGACGGCCTTCGCGGGCCGCATCGGCTTCTCGTTCGCGATCTCGGTGCCGAGCGTGTGCGACGGGAAGTACTCCATCGAGATGGCGTACCCGCCGCCGACGTACAGAAAGTCGTAGATGCGGATGACGTTCTTGTGCGTGATCCGGCGCGAGTACCTGAGCTCGTGCACGAAGCGCTTCAACATCTCCTCGTCGGAGGCGACGTTCGCGTTCAGGAACTTGAGGATCAAACGCTCTTCCACCACCGTGTCCTCGACGAGAACCACGGTGCCGAATGCGCCTTTGCCGATCTTCTGGATGAACTTGTAACGGCCCTCGATCATGTCTCCCGGCTGCAGCACGTTGAGGTCGAACGACGGCGCCTCGGGCGCGGGAGCCTCGACGGAATCTTCCGGTCCTTCGACGAGCAAGGTGCGAGCGGTCGACGTTGCGGCGATCGGCGGGGGCGTGGGGACCGGCGGCGGAGCCGCAAGCGGAGGAGCGCCCACGGCCGAGCGAGCCGCGGTCGACATCGGGATGGAGGTCGGTGTGACGTTCGCGGAGAGCCCCGTGCCGGTTTGCCTGAAGCTGCCGCTCGACGATGCCCGGCCGTCGAGCTTCTGTAGCGCCTTGTTCACGGCGCGTGCGACGGTCTCGTCGCCGTTGGCGCTCTGCAAGATGTGCGGCTTCACTGCCTCGGCCTGCTGCTCGCCGGCGAGCTGAGCCGCCGCCGCGATCGCGGCGACGCGAACCTCTTTCTCCGCGCGCTGGAGGTACGGCAGGACTACATCGAGATTCTTGAACGTGCCGAGCTTGCCGAGCGCGTTCAGCGCCACCGGCAGCGAGCGGTTGTTGCGTGCCGCCATCTCGAGGATCGCGGGCAGCGCCTTCGCGTCGCCGATCTCGGCGAGCGCGTCGGCGGCGCGTTCGCTGACCCACCAATCGGGATCCCTCGTGGCTTCGACGAGGCGGTCGACCGCGCGTTTGTCGCGGCACACCACCAGGATCTCGATCGCCGCGCGGCGAATGTCTTCGTCCTTGTCCTTGATGAGCTCGAGCACCGCGTCGACGACGCGAGGCCCGCCGATGCGTGCGAGCGCGTCCGATGCGCGCGAGCGCACCCACCAGTCGTCGTCGGCGATCGCCTCGAGCAGATATTTGACGCTGTGCGTCGTGCCGATCTCGTTCAAGATCTCGACGGCGGCTCGGCGGCTGAACTCGTTCTCGGCCTTCAGCGCTTCGATGAGGTGCTTGGCTGTTTCGGGGTCGTTGATCTTGATGATGACCTCGACCGCCTTGTTCATGACCTCGAGGTCGGGGTCGAGCAAGAGGCTGGCAATCAGCTTCACGTCCACCGCGGCTTTCGACCGCGTGAGCCCCACGAGCGCCGCGGAACGGACGAGCTTGCTGCTGTCGCGCAGAGCCTCCTGCAGAGCGTTGCTCACGTCGGGCCGGTCGAACCGCGACAGCACGTTGATCATGTGCATCTTGACGACCGGATCTTTGCCGTCCAATCGCGACAACAAATCGGGGACGAGCTCTTCGGTCGTGATGTCGTCGATGAGCTTGAAGACGGCGGTCTTCTCGGCCGGCTGCAGGTAGTAGATCTGGCCGAGCAATTGGCGGACGTTGAGGCGATCCTTGTGCGCCGTCAGCACCTCGACGAGCGCGCCCTTGGCGTACTCGTCCTCGCCGAGCAGATCGACCAGCCGGTTGACGTTGTAACGTTTGGTGCTCGACAGCGCCCAGGCCGTGCCGGAGACGACGCGGGGCTCGGTGTCGGCGAGGCCGCGAGTGATGAGCGGCAGCGTCTTGTCGTTCGTGAGGCTCGACAGGACCTCCACGTACTCCACCGTCTGGCGTTTGTCCGCCGACCCGAGGGCCTCGAGGATCTTGGGCACGGCCGCGTTCCCGAGCGCACCCAGCTGCTCGAAGGCCTTTTTCGCGGCCGGCGAGGCCGGATCGGCCTCCTCACGGATCTGCGAAATGAGCCGGTCGGCCCGCATTGAGTTTAGGAATTTCATCGGCGAGCCGAACGTCGCTCCAGCGGCGGAGGCATCCTCAGGGATTCAATCAACGCGGGTCCGTCTCGTACGCCACCCAGCGCGTCCGAGATCGAACATAATCAACTCCGAATCGACGGCGATTATGCCACACGATTTTCGCGAAAACGTAACGCAGATCACAGGTTTGGCGCGGACTCGCGAAGTCGGTTGCGAGCCTGAGGGCTCGCCGCATTAGGTTACAATCGCGAGCTTTCCCGACCCCCCGGCGGACCGATGACCGATGCCTCGAGCGCGCAGCTGCGCGAGCACCTCGCTACCTTCGTCGTGCCCCAGACGGGCCGGCCGCTCGGCACCGCCGGGACCTCGCTCGACGTGCAGCGGGCCGGGCCCAAGTGGCAGGTCGCAATCGGGTGCGGATTCCCGCTCGAGCGCAGCCGCGGGACGCTCGTCGAGGCGCTCGGCACGCACTGCGCGGCCCTCGGCTTGCCGGAGCCGATCGAGTTCACGGTTACGAGCTCGGTCATCGCCCATGCCGTGCAGCACGGGCTCAAGCCGTTACCGGGTGTCCGCAACATCATTGCCGTGGCTTCCGGAAAGGGCGGCGTCGGCAAGTCCACCGTCGCCGTGAACTTCGCCCTCGCGCTGGCGCAGGAGGGCGCGCGCGTCGGCCTCCTCGATGCCGATATCTACGGCCCGAGCCAGCCGCGAATGCTTGGGCTCATGGGACGGCGGCCCGAGACCCGCGACGGCAAGACGCTCGAGCCGCTCGTCGCCCACGGTCTCGAGGCGATGTCGATCGGATTTCTCGTCGACGATCAGCAGCCGATGGCGTGGCGGGGGCCGATGGTCACGTCGGCGCTCAACCAGCTGCTCACCCAGACGAACTGGGGCGATCTCGACTACTTGGTGGTCGACATGCCGCCCGGCACGGGCGACATCCAGCTCACGCTCGCGCAGCGCGTGCCCGTGAGCGGCACCGTGATCGTCACCACGCCGCAGGACATCGCGCTCGCCGATGCGCGCAAGGGGCTCGAGATGTTCCAGAAGGTCCACGTGCCCGTGCTCGGCGTCGTCGAGAACATGAGCATCCATGTCTGCTCCAACTGCGGGCACGAGGAGCACATCTTCGGGGAGCGCGGCGGCCGCGAGCTGAGCGAGCAGTACGGCGTGCCGCTGCTCGGCGCTCTGCCGCTCGACCGGCGGATCCGCGAGGAGACCGACGCGGGTAAGCCCACGGTTGCGGCGGATCCTACCGGGCCGCTCGCGCGCGCGTTCCGCGAGGCGGCGCTGCGCGCCGTCGGCGAGCTCGCGGCCCGTGCCAAGGACTACAGCCGCCTGTTTCCCAATATCACTGTCGAGGAAGATTGATGAGCGTGAAGTCCGATCGCTGGATCCGGCGCATGGCGGCGTCCCACAACATGATCGAGCCGTTCGCCCCGGAGCAGGTGCGGCACGTCGACGGCGCGCGCGTGATCTCCTTCGGCACGTCGAGCTATGGCTACGACGTGCGCTGCGCCCCGGAGTTCAAGGTCTTCACGAACATCAATTCGGCGATCGTCGATCCGAAGAGGTTCCTCGAGTCGAGCTTCGTGGATATGGCGGGCGACGTCTGCATCATCCCGCCAAACTCCTTTGCGCTCGCGCGCACGATCGAGTACTTCCGGATTCCGCGCAACGTGCTCACGATCTGCCTCGGCAAGTCGACCTACGCGCGCTGCGGCATCATCGTGAACGTCACGCCGCTCGAGCCCGAATGGGAAGGGCACGTGACGCTCGAGTTCTCGAACACGACGACGTTGCCCGCGAAGATCTACGCGAACGAGGGTGTCGCGCAGATGATCTTCCTCGAGTCCGACGAGGTCTGCGAGACCAGCTACGCCGACCGCGGCGGCAAGTACCAGGGCCAACGCGGCGTCACCCTCCCGCGCACCTGAAGCGGCGCACGCCTCTTGCTTCGGCCGCACGCGATGCTCTCGGCGGCTGCGGACGTACCTCGGACGGCCCTCCCGAGACCGTCGCCGCACAGAGATGTGCGGCGAGGAGCCCCAGGATGGGTCTTCCGGCGTGTCTCGGGAGGGCCGTTCGAGGTGCGGCCGCAGCCACCACTACGCTTCAAAGCGGCTGAAGCAAGCTGGGCGCGCGCTACCGCGCGGTGATCCCGCTGACGGAGACGAGGAGGAAGGCGGTGGTGACTTCGCCGTCTTTCTTTTGCTCGATGCGGGCCGGCAAGAAGCCGAGCTTCGGCACCATCCAGATCGTGTTGACGCGCGACGAGCCGTCGCGGTGCTGCACGAAGGCACGCGTCGCGAGCGGGCCCATGCCCGTGGGGATGGTCGTCTCGCCGTTGTCGACGTACTCGTAGGGCTGGACGGAGTCTTCGTCGACGAGCAGATAGCGGCCCGGCTTGCCGGTCGTTGCCAGGTCGCGCATCAGCGCGACCTCGATCGTGTTGCGGTCGAGCGCGCCGTCCTGCAGGGCTATTTCGCGGCGGCCGTCGCCGTTGGTCACGGTGGCGATCTTGCGCGCCCAGTCGAAGACGATGTGCAGGTTGTCGTCGCCCTTGCGGCTGCCGTCCTCGTACCAGTATTCGATCGGCAGGAGCCGGTTACCCTCGACGCGAAACTGGCTGCGGTCCACGACGGGATTCGGCCGCGCGAGCTTCACGAAGCCCTTGGCTTGCGTGTGGTTTACGAATTCGTAGACGCCGCGGCCCTCATCGAAAGTGAGCTTGAACTCGGCCGTTCCTAGCTGCTTGCCCTTGTACTCCACGGAGTAGACGGCGGTGTAGGGCGTGAGCGAATCCGCGGCCGAGGCCGCGCCCGCGGCGAGGATGAGGGCGCCGATCAGCGTCCACTGCTTCGCGAAGGTCATCGTTCCCCCTCCAGCACCACCACCGGCTCCGACAAGGCCGCTCCGTCGAGCATGACCCCTCCCGTTCCGACCTTCAAGCGGCCCGTCGCCAGCCAATCCACGGCGCGGGGCAGAATCAGGTGCTCGCCCGCGTGCACGCGCTGTTGCAGCGACTCCGGCGTGTCGCCGGGGCGCACCGCCAACCGGTATTGCAGGACGCGGGGGCCCATGTCGAGGTCCTCCGTGACCAGGTGAACGGTGGCGCCGTGCTCGCGATCGCCCGCCTCGAGCACGCGCCGATGAGTGTCGAGGCCCGGATACTTGGGCAGCAGCGACGGATGGACGTTCAGCGTGCGTCCCGCGAAGGGCGCGATGAATTCGGGACCGAGAATACGCATGAAGCCCGCGAGCACCACCACGTCGGGATCGTGCTCGGCGAGCAGCGCAGCAAGTGCCGCGTCGTATGCCGCGCGATCGGCGAACGGTTTGGCGCCGAGGTGGCGTGCCGGGATACCGGCGGTGCGCGCCCGCTCGAGGCCGCGCGCGGCTGCCCGGTTGCTTACGACGACCGCGATCGTGCCGGTGATGCGGCCGGCGCGCGCGGCGTCGATCAGCGCTTGCAGGTTGCTGCCCTCGCCGGAGATCAGCACGGCGATGCGCCGGCCGTTAGATGCCATGGCGTGGATCGGAGCGGGGAAGATGCCGACTATAATAAGCGACTACCTGGGTGGACCGGAAACCTGCAATGCGTACACAGCTGCCTCGAGGGCCGCGCGGACTGCTTCGACGTGCGATCGCGGCCGCGCTGCTCGCCGGCGTGCTCACGAGCGGAACGGCGGTGGCGGCGAGGTTTCCGAATCTGTACGAGGCCACCGTTACGCCCGACCCGGCCGCCAGCGACCCGCAGGCGTCCGCGGAGGCGTTGGCGCTCGGCCGAGTGCTCGTTCGCGTCACGGGCAACCGGCAGGCCGCGCTCGATCCGCAGTTGCAGGCGCTCGTAAGCAATCCGCAGATCGTGAACTCCCGCGCCGTGCTCCAGCAGGGGCAGAGGCGCATCGGCTTCAGTCCGCGCGCCGTGGATGACGCTCTGACGGCGCTCAAATGGCCCGTCTGGGGCGCGGAGCGCCCGCTGACGCTGCTCTGGGTGGCGGTCGACGACGGCCTCGGCGGCCGCGCGCTGCTCAGTGAGAACGACTTCCCGAGCGAGGCGGGACCCGCGATGACGGAGCAGCTCCGAGCGATCCGAGCAGAGCTCGGAACGGCAGCGGACGAGCGCGGTCTGCCGATCGCGCTGCCGCTCCTCGACGCCGAAGACCTAGCCGCGGTCACGTTCTCCGACGTGATGGGGGGATTCGACGATCGCGTCGCGGAGGCTTCGACGCGCTATCGCGCCGACGCCATTTTGATCGGCAAGATCCGGCCCGACGTCACCGGCACGGAAGTTCAGTGGCTTCTGGTCAGGGGCGGGGAGCGGCGCCCGCTCGAAGGCATCGGAGTACGCGACGGTCTCGACGCGGTCGCCGACCTCTACGCCGCCGACTTGAGCGTCGTCGGCGGCACGGCTACCACGCTGATCTCGGTGCTCGACGTGAGCTCGGCAGCCGACTACGGCCGCGTGATGAGCTATCTCGAGTCGCTCAGCGTGCTCCAGTCAGTGGACGTCGACAGTTTGGACCGCGGAGTCTTGAGCTTGCGCATCAACGCACGCGGCGGCGCCCAGGTGCTCGAGCGCGTGCTTGCGCTCGGCGGTGTGTTGAGCCCCGCCACGAGCGGCGCCGCCCAGTCGAGCCCCGCCGCCCAGTCGGGCCCCGCGCTCGCGTTCAAGATCAATCGCGGCGCGGCGCGATGACCCTGCGCTGGCTGCCGAATGCGATCTGCATCGTGCGGATGCTGCTCGTGGCGCCGTTCGTCTATCTGCTCGTTCGCGAGCAGTACGTCGGCGCGCTCGGCGTGTTCGTGGTTGCCGGCATCTCCGACGGCCTCGACGGATTTCTCGCGAAGACGTTCGATTGGCGCACGCGGCTCGGCAGCCTGCTGGACCCCGCGGCGGACAAGCTGCTGCTCGTGAGCGCGTTCCTGGCGCTGACCTATGCGGGTCTCGCGCCGCCCGCGCTCACCGAGATCGTCGTTGGCCGCGATCTATTGATCGTCGCCGGCGCGATCACCTATCAGCTCATGATCGCGCCCCTCCAAGGCGAGCCGGCCGCGATCAGCAAGCTCAACACGGCGTGCCAGCTCGGCTTCGTATTCTTCACGATGGTGGCAGCGGCATTCGGTTGGCCGCCGCCGGTGTCGCTCACGGCGCTCGGAGCGGCGGTGGTGTTCACGAGCATCGTGAGCGGCCTGAACTATGTCCTGCGCTGGAGCCGCCGCGCCTGGGTGGTCGCGCACGCACGTGGTTGACGGCGCGCAGCTGCCGCTCGCTCTCGAGATCGCCGACCACGCGCGCTTCGACACGTTCGTCGTCGGGGCCGCAAACGACGCCGCGGTGGAGCACGTTCGCGCGGTGGCGGCGGGTCGGGCCGACCTCCTGTGGCTATGGGGTGCTCCGGGGTCCGGCAAGACCCATCTTCTCCAGGCCGCGTGCCGCGCAGCGGCAGCCGCGGAGCGGCGCGCGATGTATGTGCCGCTTGCCGGTCTGCAGCCGGAGATTCTTTCCGGCCTCGACGACATGGATCTGCTCGCGCTCGACGGCCTGGACGGCGTCGCGGGCGCGGCTGACTGGGAACGCGCGCTGTTCGTGCTTCTGAACGGCATCGCCGAGCGCCGAGGCGGCTTGCTGCTGGCGGCGCGGGCGCCGGCGCCGGCCGCGGGATTCCGGTTGCCCGACCTGGCCTCGCGCGCGGGCGGCGCCGTCGCTTATCGCTTGAAGCCGCTCGACGACGATGAACGGCTGCTGGCGTTGCGCGGTCACGCCGCGGCACGAGGGCTCGAGATCGAACGGGCCGCCGCCGAATATCTCCTCGCGCGCGTCCACCGCGACATGAGGGACATCGGCGTGTGGCTGGAACGGCTCGACAGGATCTCGCTTGCGGAACAGCGCAAGATCACCATTCCGTTCATCCGCGAGTTGCTGGCCGCGCATGGGGGCGGCGGCGAGTGAGCGGGTCACCGGTACGGGGAATGTAGCTCTCAGCCGTCGAGCCGCAGCCGGCCGGCGATTCTCGCCACGCGCGCGCCGAGCGCGCGCGCGATCTCCGACTCGTCCTTCGAAAGCGCGGTGTTCCACGGCGTCGCGAGATGCGACGCGCCGTAAGGTGAGCCGCCGGTCCGGGTCTCGAACAGAGCCGCTTCGGTGTAGGGCACCCCGAGAACGACCATTCCATGGTGCAGCAGCGGCAGCATCATGCTGAGCAGCGTGCTCTCTTGTCCGCCGTGAGCCGACGACGTGGCGGTGAACACCCCCGCCGGTTTGTCGACGAGCTTGCCCGACAGCCACAGCTCGCTCGTCGAGTCGAGGAAGTGTTTGAGCGGGGCAGCCATGTTGCCGAATCGCGTCGGACTGCCCAGCAGCAGCCCGTCGGCCGCCGCGAGCTCCGCGATCTCGACGTAGGGGGGGCCGTCGGGCGGAACGAGCGGCTCGACGCGCCCTTCCGTTGCCCGATCCGAAGGGCTCACGGGCGCAACGGGCGGCACGGTGCGGAGCTGCGCGATGCCGCCGCCGCTCTCCACGCCCCGGGCGGCCTGGCGTGCGAGCGCCGCCGTTCGGCCGCCGCGCGAGTAGTAGAGCACCAAGATCGTCGGCCGGGTCATCGCAACAGATCCAACACCCGCTCCGGCGGCCGGCCGATGGCGGCACGCTTGCCGACTTCCACGATGGGCCGCTGCATGAGATGCGGATGCGCCACGAGGAGGTCGAGTAGTTGATCGCGCGTCGGCTGCGGATGCCGGCGCGCGAGCTCGGCATACTCGGGCTCGGACGTGCGGACCAGCTCGGAGGCCGCATCGCCGAGCTCGTCCAAGAGCCGCGCGAGCGTTGCACGCGACGGCGGCTCCCGCAGGTATTCCACGATCTCCAGAGTGACGCCGCGCTCCTCGAGCAACGCCAGGGTCGCTCGCGACTTGCTGCAACGAGGGTTGTGATAGATCCTAGCTTTCATCGTCGACTCCATACCGGCAAGGGTGTTTCACTTTCGTATCGATGCGATCCGCAGGACACGAGCGCGGCTCAGTTTAGAACGAGCGGCGCATACCGCGAGCAGCTTGACGCGTTGTGAGCACTTTTGTAGGTTGCCGAGGCATTCGGATGACCAACAAGAACAATAGTAGGCCCGCAGCCACTTCGCGCGGCTGGCTGCTGCTCGCCGCCGGTGGCGTGCTCTCGGCCTGCGTCACGGCGCCGCCCGTTCAGGAGATGAGCGACGCTCGCCAGGCGATCAGCGCGGCCGAGCAGGCCGACGCCAGCCGGCTCGCCCCCGAGCCCCTCGGGGATGCCCGCCGATTTCTCGCGGAAGCCGAGCGGCAGATTCAGCAGCAGTCGTACGGGCCTGCGCGCATGAATGCGGTGCGCGCCAAGAACCGCGCGGCCCAAGCGCTCGCTTCGAGCCAGTCCTCCGACAACGGCCGCAATTGACGGCGCCGCACGCGAGCGAGCCCGGCGTCGCGATCCGTTGCCTCGTCTCGGGCCGCGTCCAAGGCGTCTACTATCGTGCGGCGACCGCCGAGGTCGCGCGCAGTTTGGAGCTTCGGGGTTGGGCCAAGAACCTACCCGACGGCCGCGTCGAGGTGGTCGCGGCGGGGCCTACGGCCAAGCTGGTCGAGCTGGCCGGATGGCTGTGGACGGGCCCGCCGGCCGCTCGGGTCGACGGCGTCCAAGTGGAGCAGTGGGAGGGCGCGGTGCCCGAGACCTTCAGCGTGGATCGTTCCGTCTGAGCAGCGCTCAGATCTGAAACCACTTGGTGCGCAGGCGCTCGATCACTCGGTCGGAGTAATGCCGCCGGCCGGTGCTGCCGTTGTAGCGCGCGAGCCCTTTGACGAGGTCGCCGTGCTCCATGTCGAGGTAGTACTTCAGGATCATGCAGCCGAGCAACACATTCACGTCGATCTTGAAGAGCTCGTTCTTGTCCTTGAAGCCGAGCTGCGGCACCCAGAACGGCATCACCTGCATCAGTCCGAGCGCGCTCACCGACGAGATCGCGTAACGATCGAAGTTGCTCTCCACGTCGATCACGGCGAGCACGAGCTCCGGCGAGACGCGCGCGTGAGTGGCGTGTTTGTGCACGGACTTCAAGATCTGGAGCCGTTCCACCGGGTCCGGCACCTGCCGCGCCAGCCGGCCCGACATGTCGGTGAGCCAGACTTCCGCGTCGAAGCGGTCCTGGAAGCTGTCGGCTTCGGAGATCGCTGCAAGCAGGATCGTGCGGAGCTCGGGGTCCGGTCCGGAACGCGCGTCGCTCGGGCGTCCGGCCGTCTGCGCGCCGCCGCTCGCGGCGAGCAGCAACAGCACGACGGCGCTCATCGCTCGCGGCAGCGAGCGAGCAGCGCTCCGTATCGCTCGTAAGTGAAACCGCACGGCACCTCCCATCACCGAGCAGTGTGCGCAGCCGGGTCGGCGGAGACCGCGACGCCGGTCACACGCGCCGGCCGTCGGGCGGCGCGCGCGCCAATGCTAATCGAGGGCGCCGCGCGAATCGACCAGCGCCGTCGTCTCGCACTTCGGCCGTTTGCGCC
>DASUFK010000407.1:0-9155 GCA_036274615.1 Gammaproteobacteria bacterium
TGGGGTTTGCGCGAGCGCCGCGCCGGACGCGCACGTTGTCGCGGCGGCGATGACGAGAACCCGGAGAGTGCTCGTGATCATTTGACGCTCCCGGGACAAGGCTGGCACCTCCTCGCCCGAGGCGCAACTTGTTATCGGTAACGTTTCTAGCCGCAGACCTCGCAGTCCGGGTCCCGCTTGAGCGCCACGCGCTGCCAGTCCCCGCGCTTCGCGTCCCAGAGCAGCAGCGCGTTCGTGAGCGACGACGGCCAGCCGAGCGCGAGCTTGAGCGCCTCCTGCGCCATCAGCGTGCCGATCACGCCGGGCACCGGCGCGAGCACGCCATTGCCCTGGCAGTCCCCGAGCCACTCGTCCTCGTCGTCGTATAGACATGAGTAGCACGGGTCGCCCGGGCGGTTCGGGAACACGGCGATCTGGCCTTCCACCCGCACGGCGGCACCCGACACGAGCGGCTTGCGCGCGGCCACGCAGGCACGGTTCACGGCGAAGCGGGCGGCGAAGTTGTCGGTGCCGTCGAGGACCACATCCACGCCGCCGACGGCCGCCGCGAGCGCCGCCTCGTCGAGCCGCGCGGGGAGACGCCGCACGTCCACCTCGGGATTGAGCGCGAGCAGCCGCGCCCACGCGGCCTCCACCTTGAGCTTGCCGACGTCCGCGGCGGTGAACAGGATCTGGCGCGGCAGATTGGTCTCGTCCACCGTGTCGAAGTCGTTGAGCACGAGCGTGCCCACGCCGCTCGACGCGAGATATTGCGCGGCCGGGCAGCCCAAGCCGCCGAGCCCCACGAGCAGCATGCTCGCGCCGCGCAAGCGCGCCTGACCCTGCTCGCCCACGTCGGGCAACGCGACCTGCCGCGCGTAGCGCTTGCTCGTCACGCGTTCGCCTCGAGCTCGAGCACGCGGGCACGCCCTGCAAGGTCATCGCGCTGCACCGCGGGGCACCAGCCGGCCGACTGCGCAAGCTCGACCAGCGCCGCACGCTGGTCGTGGCCGTGCTCGAGCAGCAGCCGCCCGCCGGCGTTCAGGTGCCCGGCCGCGCCCGCGAGCACCGCGCGTAGCGCGTCGAGCCCGTCGGCGCCGCCGTCGAGCGCGAGCCGCGGCTCGTACTCGAGCGCCGCGAACGCGCGATCGTCGGACTGCACATACGGCGGATTGCAAACGATCACGTCGAACCCGGTGTCTGACACCCTTGGTGTCTGACACCGGTCTTCGACCGCCGTAAACCAGTTGGACTCGACGAACCGCACGTCGATGCCCAAGCGCTCGGCGTTGGCCCGCGCGACCGCGAGCGCGGCCGCGCTCACGTCGAGCGCGGTGACGCTCGCCGCCGGCCGCTCGTGCTTGATCGCGAGCGCGATCGCGCCGCTGCCGGTGCCCACGTCGAGCACCGCGCGCGGCTCGCCCCGGGGCAAGAGCTCGAGCGCCGCATCCACGAGCAGCTCGGTCTCGGGCCGGGGGATCAGCACGGCCTGCGTCACGCGCAGCGGCAGCGAGTAGAACTCCTGCGAGCGCACGAGATAGGCGAGCGGCTCGCCGCGCCGCCGCCGTTCGAGCAGCCTGTCGAATTCGTCGGCGAGCGCCGCCCGCACGGGCCGCTCGGGGAACGCGATGATCGAGCTCCGCGGCGCGCCGATGACATACGCGAGCAGCAGCTGGGCGTCGAGCAGCGGCGAGTCGCTGGCGCCGGTGAGCGCGCGGACGGCGTTCGAGATCAGCCAGCCCACGGTCGTGGACGAGCTCGTCGCAGCGGGCTGCCGCTTGCCGCGCACGGTCATCGGTTAGGAGTCGAGCCCGAGCGCGCCGAGCTGGTCGGCACGGTGCTCGTTGGCGAGCGGACCGATTACGTCGTCGAGATCGCCCTCCACCACGTCATCGAGCTTGTAGAGCGTGAGATTGATCCGGTGATCGGTGAGCCGGCCCTGCGGAAAGTTGTAGGTGCGGATCCGCTCCGAGCGGTCGCCGGTGCCCACGAGGCTGCGGCGCTTCTCCGCCGTCTCGGCGTGCCGCTTCTCCTCCTCGGCGCTGCGCAGCCGCGCCTGCAGCAGCGACATCGCGCGCGCGCGGTTCTTGTGCTGCGAGCGCTCGTCCTGGCACTCCACCACGATGCCGGTGGGCAGGTGCGTGATCCGGATCGCCGAGTCGGTCTTGTTGACGTGCTGGCCGCCGGCGCCCGACGCGCGATACGTGTCGACTTTCAAGTCCGCCTTGTTGAGCTCGATCTCGCCCACGTCCTCGGGCTCCGGGAACACCGCCACGGTGACCGTGGACGTGTGAATCCGCCCTTGCGCCTCGGTCTCGGGCACGCGCTGCACGCGGTGCACACCCGACTCGAACTTGAGCTTCGAGTAGGCGCCCTTGCCCGCGAGGCGCGTGATGATCTCGCGATAGCCGCCGTGCTCGCCGGGATTGGAGCTCAGCACCTCGACGCTCCAGCCCTGCCGCTCCGCATAGCGGCTATACATGCGGAACAGGTCGCCGGCGAAGATCGCGGCTTCGTCGCCGCCCGTTCCGGCGCGGATTTCGAGGAACAGGTTGGCGTCGTCGTCGGGGTCCTTGGGCACGAGGTGCGCGAGCAGCGCACGCTCGCGGTCCTCGCGGCGCGCGATCAGCTCCTTCAAGTCCGAAGCCGCGAGCTCGCGGAGCTCCGGATCGCTGCCCAGGCTCAGCTCCTCGGACGCCGCGATGTCCTTCTCGAGCTTTTGGTGCGCGGCGAAGTCCTCGGCCACGGGCCCGAGGCGCGCGTATTCCTTCGAGAGCTCGCGGAAGCGTTCCTTGTCGGCGATCACGGAGGCGTCGCTGAGCAGCCGGCCGACCTCCTCGTAGCGTTCGACCAGTCCGATGAGCTTCTCGCGCAGCGACTCCTTCACTTCGCGCCGGCCAATTGCTCGACTCGCATCCGCTGGTACGGAATGCTGAACCCGCGCTTCTCGAGAGCGCCCTTGACGCGCTCGAGCATGTCGCTGCGCACGGCGCCGAGCACCGAGCTGTCGGTCCAGAGCCGCACCACGATGCCGACGCCGTTCGGCCCGAGCTCGTTCACCACGACCTCGGGGGCCGGCGCCGACAGAACGCGCTCGTCGGCGCGCACGAGCTCGCGGATCAGCTGCAGCGCGTCGGACGTGGAGCCGTCATAGCTCGTCCACACCGAGAACTCGGTACGCCGGTTGCGCTCGGCGGTGAAGTTCTGAATCGTGCCCGCGTACACGAGGCTGTTCGGCACCGTGATGACCACGTTGTCGGCCGTCTTGATCACCGTGCTGAACATACCGATCGTGTCCACCGTGCCCGTGACGCCCGCCGCCGTGATCGTGTCGCCGACGCGAAACGGCCGGAAGAACACCAGCATCACGCCCGAGGAGAAGTTCGAGAGCGAATCCTTGAGCGCGAGCCCAACCGCGAGGCCGGCCGCGCCGAGCAGCGCGAGGAAGCTCGTGATCGGCACGCCGAGCTGGTTCACGGCCGTGAGGGTGACGAACAACAGCAAGCCGACGTAGATGAGGCTCGCGAAGAACCGCGCGAGCGTCTGATCCATGCCCACGCGCAGAACGGTGCGGCTGAACCACTCGGACAGCAGGCGGGCCACGAGCCGGCCGATGAAGAAAATCGCCAGCGCCCCGAGGACCCGGCCGCCCCAGATAAGCAGCAGCTCGCCGACCTGTTGCGGGTTGATCCAGCCCGAAATTGCTTTTTCTATCTCGTCCATGCGCGGAATTGTCGGGGAATCATGCAGTCGCGACAAGCAACCCTTGGGCCTATACCTCCGCTGCGTCGATCGGGCATAGGCGCCGGCCGCAACGTTTGAGCGAACGCCTGGGGTATATTGGCGCCATGAAGCGCCCTTCGCTCTGGCTGTGCTTGATTCCGGTGGCCGTGCTGGCCGGCTGCGCCACCACGCCGAAGACGGAGAGTGCCGGCAGCCAGATCGACGTCGACACGCACACGCTGCTCGGCGAGATCGCGTTCGAGCGCCAGCAGCTCGACACGGCGGCGGACGAGTTCCTGCAAGCCGCCCTGCTCTCGCCGGACCCCGGCCTCTCGGAGCGCGCCACACGGCTCGCCCAACAGCTCGACAAGACCGACATCGGCCTGCAGGCGGCCAAGCGCTGGCACGCCCTCGCGCCCGACGACGAGCGCCCGCTCTGGTTTGCCGGCGTATTCGAGACGCGCTCCAACCGCATCGACCGCGCCACGGACCAGTTCACCCAGTTCATGACCGCGCTCGGCGACCAGCGCGCCGGCTTCGCGCTCGTGCTCCAGGCCCTGAGCGACGAGCCGTACACCGACGCGGCCACGGCGATCATGCTGGCGCTCAACAACAAGTTCCCGGGCGTGCCGGCCGGTCAATACGGGCTCGCCCGCCTCGCGCTGCGCTCCGGCGATTTCGGACTGGCGCTCGAGAACGCGAAGGCCGCCAGCGACTCCGACCCGAACTGGCTCGAGGCGCAGCTCATGTACGCGCGCAGCCTGCTGGTGGCGGGCCACACCGACGAGAGCCTCGCGATGGGCGCGCGACTCGCCGAGCAGCACACCGAGGTCGAGGTGCAGCTGCAATACGCCGAGCTGCTCTTGTCCGCCGGCAAGCCGCGCGACGCGGAGGCCCGGCTCAACCAGATCCTCACCACGAATCCCGGTCTGCCGGAGGCCACCCGCGCGCTCGCCTTTCTCGCGATGACCGAGGAGCGCCTCGACGACGCCAAGCAAAAGTTCTCCGAGCTGCGTCAGGACCCGCGCTACCGCGAGGAAGCGTTCTACTATCTCGGCCGGATCGCCGAGACGGAGAAGGACTTCCTCCAGGCCACGCGCTCGTACGCGCGCGTCACGGACGGCACGCACGCCGTGGAAGCGCAGCGGCGCACCGCGCGGATCATGTTCGTGGAGCTCGGCGATCAGGAAGGCGCCGTGCGCCACCTGCACGACTTCGGCGAGGCCAACCCGCGGTTCGCGTCCGACATGCTGGTGGCGCAGAGCCAGCTGCTGCTGCAAATGAAGCAGCCGCAAGAAGCGATGAGGCTCTTCGACGAGGCGCTTGCGGAGCGTCCCGACGACCCCACTGTGCACGCGGCGCACGTGCAGCTCTACGTCATCCTCGCGCAGGACGCGTCGGACCGCGGCGCGTTCCAGGAGGCGGAGACGCTGCTCGACCAGGGCCTCTCGCGCTATGCCGACAACTCGTCGCTGCGCTACTCGCAGGCGCTGCTCTACGAGGAGGAAGGCAAGAATCGCAAGGCGGTGGACGTGCTCGCGGCGCTGGTGAAAAAGAGCCCCGACGATCCCGCGATGCTCAACGCCTACGGTTATCTGCTCACCGATCAGTTCGACCGGCATCGGGAGGCGCGCACCTACATCCAGAAGGCGCTCGCCATGAATCCCGACAGCCCCGCGATCATCGACAGCATGGGGTGGGTGCTGTTCAAGCTCGGCGAGTACTCGGCGGCGCGCGAGTACCTCGAGCGCGCCTATCGCCTAGAGCAGGACCCCGAGATCGCGGCGCACTTGATCGACGTGCACCTCGCGCTCGGCGAGCGCGACACGGCGGCCGAGCTCTTGAAGACGGCGCTCGCGCGCAATCCCGACGACAAGCACCTGCTAGAGCTCAGCACCCGGATCGGCCAATGAAGCCCGCGGTCGCGCTGCTCGCGGCGCTGACCGCCTTCGCCGCCGGCGGCTGCGCGCATCTGCGCGACAAGGAACCCGGCGCGCCCGCCGTCGCGGGCAGCGACGGCCTCACCTACGACGCCCGGCGCGCGCGGCTCACCGCCGTCGACGCCTGGGAGACCAGCGGCCGGCTCGCCGTCGACACGGGCGAGCGCGGCTTCCAGGGCAGCTTCCGTTGGCAACAGCACGGCGACGAGCTCGAGCTCGTGGTGCGCGGCGCGCCGCTGCGCACGGTGGTGCTGCAAGTGGCCGGCACGTCCAAATCGCTCACCGTCACCGCGCGCGGCGACGATCCGCGCGTGCTCGACGACCCGGAGACTCAGCTCTCGGAGCTGCTCGGCTGGTGGTTGCCGGTGACGAGCCTCCGCGCGTGGCTGCTCGGCTTTCCGGACCCGCAGTTCCCGGCGACCACGGCGCCCGGCACCGAGGGCACGCTCGCCTCGTTCGAGCAAAGGCTCTGGAACGTGAGCTACGTGAGCTATCAGCTCGGCGCGGGCCGTTCCGCCGCGGCTCCGTCGAGCGGCGACGCCGGCGCGGCCGGCGCTCTGCTGCTGCCGCGGCGAATCGACATGAAGCACGGCGAGCTCGGCGTGCGTCTCACGATCGACGACTGGCATCCGTCGGCGCCTTGAACAGCGCTCTGTACGCCGGGCTACAATAAAGGCTTGGGGTGTAGCCAAGCGGTAAGGCAGCGGGTTTTGATCCCGCCATACGTAGGTTCGATTCCTACCACCCCAGCCAGCGGCCCGCGTCATTCAAGGAGCGTTTCTTGGACCCGATCTCCACGACGATCTTCGCGGGCAACGCGCATCCGGCGCTCGCGCGCGACATCGCGTACCACCTGAATTTGCCGCTCGGCCGCATCAGCGTCGGACGGTTCAGCGACGGCGAGGTCAGCGTCGAGATCATGGAGAACGTGCGCGGCCGCGACGTGTTCCTCGTGCAGCCCACCTGCCCGCCGGTCAACGAGAACCTCATGGAGCTCCTGATCATGGCGGACGCGTGTCAGCGCGCGTCGGCGAGCCGCGTCACGGCCGTGATCCCCTACTTCGGCTACGGCCGTCAGGACCGGCGCCGCCGCGCCGCCCGCGTGCCGATCACGGCGAAGCTCGCGGCCAACCTCATCGCCACGTCGGGCATCGACCGCGTGCTCACGGTCGACGTGCACGCGGATCAGATCCAAGGCTTCTTCGACATCCCGGTGGACAACGTCTACGCCTCGCCGGTCTTGCTCGGCGACGCCTGGAAACAGAAGTACCGGGACATGGTGGTGGTATCGCCCGACGTCGGCGGCGTGGAGCGCGCCCGCGCGCTCGCCAAGCGGCTCGACGACGCCGGCCTCGCGATCATCGACAAACGCCGCCCGCAACCGAACCACGCCGAAGTCATGAACGTGATCGGCGACGTAACGAACAAGGTCTGCGTGCTCGTCGACGACATGGTGGACACGGCCGGCACCCTCTGCCAGGCGGCCTCGGCCCTGAAGCAGCGCGGCGCCCTCAAGGTCGTGGCCTACATCACCCACCCCGTGCTCTCCGGCCCGGCCGTGCAGCGCATCCAGAACTCCGACCTGGACGAGATCGTCGTCACCGACACCATCCCGCTCAGCGATGCGGCCCGCGCCTGCCCCCGCATCCGCCAGCTCAGCGTCGCCGAGCTCCTCGCCGAAACCCTACGCCGCATCAACGAAGCCGAGTCCGTCTCCTCCCTCTACCTCGACTAACCAACGTAGGCCACCTCGAACCCGGCCCGCGCCACGGCCGGCACCCGGCACCTCCCGCGCCCAAACCCGCGAAGAGGTCTGGAGGAAATGGGGCTGGCAATCTCGGAGGGGCGTCCTCGGTGGCATGGTGACCTCCGCTGCGGCGGTAGCGACCGCCGAGCCACAGCGCCGAGAGCCGCGGAGCCGGGCGCACAGCGCCCGGGGCGAGCCGATAGGCGAGCATCCGGAGCCGCGGCGGCACTGACCTCCCTACTAGCGACACGAGCGAACGACCGCGGGCCGGACCCCGGCGAACGCGCCGTGGCGAGGGAACCGGCCGAAGGCCGGCGAAGTCGCGTGCCGCGGCACAGGCACCACACGTGCGTACGCGGTACGGCCGCAGCTACCGCGATGCAAGGAAGCGGCCAAAGTGAGACGCGACTCACACGCGCCGCGGCAACGGGTCGCCGTCGCGAGCGGCAAGAAGTTGCCGTCGCGCTGTGCGCGTGCGGCGCGAAGCCGCGTGAATGCATGCGTCAGTCGCATTGGCACGGTTGTTGCTCAAGGCGGTTGCGGCCGATCGCCGCGTGGAGACGGACGACGATGGATTCGATACTGGGCATACACGAGAGCGCGCTGCTGTTTCGCGCACGCCGCATGGACGTGCTCGCCGCGAATCTCGCGAACGTCGACACGCCGCAGTACAAGGCCCGCGACATGGAGTTCGCGTCGGTGCTCGACGGCGTAGGCGCGGATGCGCGTTTGAAGGTCACGAATGCGCGGCACATCTCGGCGAACCCGATCGAGAATTCCGCGGCGCTCGAGTATCGGATCCCCCACCAGCCCTCGCTCGACGGCAACACCGTCGAGTCGGACCTCGAGCTCGCGCGCTACGCGGAGAACGCGGTTTCCTATCAGGCGAGCCTGCTGTTCGCCGGCGATCGCATCCAGACGATGCGCGCGGCGCTCGCGAGCACACGCTGATGAGCGTCTTCAGCACCTTCGACATCGCCGGCACCGCGCTCTCCGCGCAGTCGCTGCGCTTGAACTTGACCGCGAGCAATCTCGCCAACATGCACGACGTCGCGGCCAAGCCCGAGGACGTCTATCGCTCGCGCCAAGCGCTGTTTCGCGCCGCCGGCGGATTTGGCGACGCGCTGGCGGGCGTGAACGTGCTCGGCGTCACCGAGAGCGTGGCGCCGCCGATCGAGCGCTACGACCCGGGTAACCCGCAGGCGAACGAAGACGGCATCGTCTACGCGGCGAACGTGAACGCGATGGAAGAGATGGCGAACATGATTTCGGCCTCGCGCTCGTACCAGAGCAACCTCGAGGTCATCAACACGGCCAAGGACCTGATGCTCAGGACCCTGGCGCTCGGACAAGGCTGATAGGAGCGATCGATGGTCGACTCAGTCAACGGTGTGGATCTTGCGAGCCTCGGCCTTACGCAGCCGAAGGCCGAGAAGAAGCAGGAGCTCGGCCAGGACGCGTTCCTGCAGCTCATGGTCACACAGCTCAAGAACCAGGACCCGTTCAAGCCGCTCGATAGCGGCGAGTTCCTGGGTCAGCTCGCGCAATTCGGCACGGTCCAGGGACTCTCGGGGCTGCAGACGTCGTTCGACGGCCTTGCGAGCTCGCTCGTGTCGAATCAGGCCCTGCAAGCCGCGAGCCTCGTGGGCCGCACCGCGCTCGTCGAGACCGACCACGGCGCGATCGCCGCGGGCGGCTCGCTCGATGGCGCCGTCGACGTGCCGGCGGCGACCGGCGGCGTTGCCGTCGAGATTCGCACGGCGGGC
>DASUFK010000408.1:0-3303 GCA_036274615.1 Gammaproteobacteria bacterium
AACGCAACGGCGACGAGAAACGCCACCGACGCCGCCGCGATCCGCCAGTCGAGGAACATCGAGAAGTCGATCGTGCGCAGCAAGAACGCGTTCAGCGGCCGCAGCAGCACCGCGGCCATGCTTAAGCCCGCCGCCGCGCCGATGCCCACGTAGAGAAACGACTCGCTCATGAACTGCGTGAACAGATCCGCGCGCTGCGCGCCGAGCGCCTTGCGCACGCCCACTTCGAGCGCGCGCCGCACGCCGACGGCGGTGAGGATGTTCACGAAGTTGATGGACGCGACGAGCAGGATCAGCAAGCCGATCGCCGCCACGGTGTACACCGCGCCGTACTTCTCGCCTTCGGGCGCGGTGGCCAACCCCGAGCTCAGGTGCAGCGACGCGAGCGAGCGCACGCCGAGCGGCCAGCGCTCGCTGGCCTTGCGGTCGCCGGGCGTGGGCGCGTGGCGGTCGATGAGCGTGGCAATGCTGGCGCGCAGCGGCGCGATCGGCTCGCCGCGCTTCACGAGCACGTAGGTGCTCGAGTTCCAGAGCTTGCCGCCGAACACCGTGAGCGGCGCGCGCTCCTGCTCCGCCGCCGGCGAGAACGGCGCGTGCGCCGCCGCGAGGATGCCGAACGAGAGGCTCGTGCTCGACGGCAAGTCCTCGACCACCGCGGTCACGACCATAGGCTGGTCGCCCTTGTAGAGCAGCGTCTTGCCGAGCGCGTCCTGGGCCGCACCGAAATACTTGGCGGCGACTTTGCGCGTGAGCACGAGCGAGTCGGGCCGGTCGAGCGCGCCCGCGAGCGTGCCGGCGGCCACCGGGAACTGAAACACGTCGAACGTGCTGCGGTCGGCCCACGTGACCGGCTCATTGAACTTGTGATCCGTGTTCTGCGCGTCGACCAGGAACGCCGGGTCGAGAAAGAGGCGCGTGACCGCCTCGAGCTGCGGATAGTCGCTCGCGAGCCAGTTGCCTAAGTCCGACGGCGCCACGCCCGTGAGCTGCGCGTTGCCGCCGCCGGCCGATACCTGGTAGATGCGCTCGTGGTTCGGCAGCCAGCGGTCGTAGCCGAGCTCGTCGTGGACGTAGAGGCCGATCAGCGTGGCGGCGGTGAAGCCGATCACTAGACCAACAACGCTGATCGCGGCGTAGAGCTTGGTGCGCGCGACGTTGCGCAGCGCGATGGCGACGTAGTGGCGAAGCACGTCAACTCTCCCGGGCGGCTGAGCCAGCGTGACTCTACCGGGCGCGGCGAGTCGAGTCGAATCACGAGAATGCCGCCGAATCCTCGTCTTTCGACGCTGGACTCGCGACGTGGAACGCGTGCTAGTCTCCAATCCATGAGCGCTGCCCGCCCGCTGGCCGCCCCATCCGATCCCGCGACTATCGATCATTTCGTGTACCTGCGAGTCGGCTGGGATGGCTACCAACAACTCCTCGCGATGCGCGGCGAGAGCAGAGCGCCGCGCATCACGTATCTCAACGGCGTCGTCGAGCTGATGTCGCCGTCGACTTACCACGAGCTCGACAAGAAGCGCTTCGCGCGGCTGCTCGAGGCATGGTCCGAGACGGCTGGCGTGCGGCTCGAGGGCTATGGCTCGTGGACGCTCACCGACGAGGAGCAAGATTGCGGCGCGGAGGCCGACGAGTGCTACACCATCAACCGACTCGCTGCCGGCGAGCAGGACCGCCCCGATGTGGCGGTCGAAGTGGTCTGGACCTCCGGCGGTATCAACAAGCTCGAGGTCTATCGCAAGCTCGGCGTTCGCGAGGTCTGGTTCTACGAGCGCGGCTCGCTCCGGTTCTTCGCCCTGCGCGGCAACGGCGGCTACGCCGAGATCCCCCTGAGCGAGATCATTCCGCAGCTGCCACGCGACCTGCTCCTCGCCTGCATGCGCGAGGCGGACCAGACGGCGGCGCTACGGGCGCTCAGGGCCGCGCTGCGCCCGGCCTGAAAGCCGGCTCATTCCCCTCCCGCGCACATCTTCTCGTTGCAGACCGTGCGCGGTTCATGGATGATCGCCGCCCCCATGACCAAGCCCACCGAACCCACCGAACCCTACGCCTCCTCGGGTTTCGACGACCTCGGCCTCGCCGCACCGATCCTCGCCGCCGTCCGCGACGTGGGCTACGAAACACCGTCGCCGATCCAGCGCGCGGCCATCCCGCCGCTGCTCGAAGGCAAGGACCTGCTCGGCCAGGCCCAAACCGGCACAGGCAAGACCGCGGCGTTCGCTCTGCCGTTGCTCTCCCGGCTCGAGCTCAAGATCAAGCATCCGCAGCTGCTCGTGCTCACGCCCACGCGCGAGCTCGCGATCCAGGTGGCCGAGGCGATGCAAACCTACGCGCGGCACCTCAAGGGCTTCCACGTGCTACCCGTGTACGGCGGCCAAGGCATGGGCTTCCAGCTGAAGCACCTGCACCGCGGCGTGCACGTGGTGGTGGGCACACCGGGACGCATTCAGGACCACCTGCGGCGCAAAACGCTGAAGCTCGACCGCCTCAAAGCCGTGGTGCTCGACGAGGCGGACGAGATGCTGCGGATGGGCTTCATCGAGGACGTGGAGGACATCCTCGAGCACATGCCGGAGGAGAAGCAGGTGGCGCTGTTCTCCGCCACGCTGCCCGACCGCATCCGCCAGATCGTGCAGCACCATCTGCACGAGCCGGTGGAGGTGAAGATCAAGGCGAAGACGGCCACGGTGGCTTCGGTGGACCAGCGCTTCGTCGAGGTCCGCGGCTTCGACAAGCTCGAGGCGCTCACGCGCGTCATCGAGGTCGAGGACTTCGACGCGATGCTGATCTTCGTCCGCACGAGGATGGCCACCGCCGAGCTCGCCGAAAAGCTCGAGGCACGCGGCCTAGCAAGCGCGGCGTTGAGCGGCGAGATGACGCAGCAGCTCCGCGAACGCACGATCGAGCGCCTGAAAAGCGGCAAGCTCGACATCGTGGTGGCTACCGACGTCGCGGCGCGCGGCCTCGACGTGGAGCGCGTGACACACGTGGTGAATTACGACGTGCCGCACGACGTGGAAGGCTACATCCATCGCATCGGCCGCACCGGCCGCGCGGGCCGCACGGGCCACGCGATCCTGTTCGTGACGCCGCGCGAGCTGCGCATGCTCGCGGCGATCGAGCGCGCCACGCGCCAGCCAGTGGCGCGCATGGACATGCCGTCGCGTGCGGACGTAGTGGACAAGCGCGCGCTGCAATTCAAGCAGACGATCAGCGACGTGCTCGCCGCGCAGGACCTCGAGTTCTTCCGCGAGCTCGTCGCGAGCTACGAGCGCGAGCACGGCAAGGACGCGCACGAGATCG
>DASUFK010000409.1:0-5623 GCA_036274615.1 Gammaproteobacteria bacterium
GCGCAAAAGATTCCGGACTGGGCCGCGAGCCACCCGGCGGAGCCCGAGCGCATCGCGAACGTCGAGAAGCGCGTTGCGGCGCTCGGCCCGAGCTACAAGCCGGGCCGGGTCGGAGGCCCCGAGTACTTGCAACGGCTGAACGGCCTCGCGTACGGCGAAAATCCGCGCAACGGCTTCTTCCGCGACGGCGTCTTCTACCACCCGGAGATGAAGTTCCAATTCTCCGTTCCCGCGAGTTGGAAAACGCAGAACGCGGCGACCGCCGTGCAGGCGATCAATCCGCAACAGAACGGCGCGGCGCAGCTCACGGTCGCGGGCAACGGCTCGCCCGAGCAGGCCGCGCAACAGTTCTTGCGGCAACAGGGATTGCAGGCCGGCGAAACCTCGCGTCAGACCATCAACGGCGTGCCGGGCGTCGTCGCACCGTTCCAGGCGCAGACGGATCAGGGCACGGTGAGCGGCTTAGTCGCGTTCCTGGGCTACGGCGGCCTCACGTACCAGCTCGTGACGTACGCGCCGTCGCAAGCGTTCGAGCAGAACGAGGCGGCGTTCCGCCAGATCATCAAGAGCTTCGGGCCGCTGGACGACCCGAAGATCCTGAACGTGCAGCCGCCGAAGCTCGAGATCGTGAAGCTCGACCGCGCGATGTCGTTCGCTCAGTTCGCGCAGCAACGCGGCGGTCTGCCCGTCGAGCGGCTGGCGGTGCTGAACCAGATCGAAAATCCAAACGCGACGGTGCCGGCGGGGACGCTGCTGAAACGCGTCGTCGGCGAGGCCCATTGAAGCGCCCGGCGCGCCCTTCGAAGAAGGTTGTTACATGGCGATCAGCAAACTCTCGATGACCGACGAGCAACGCAAGTCCGTCGCGCTCGAGTACCTGAAAGCGTTCGACAACAAGGGCGTCACGTCCACGGGCGGCAGCATCCTCGACCTGTTCGCCGACGACGCGCAAGCGTTCTTCCCCAAGTGGGGCCTCGCTACCGGCAAAGCGCAGATCGGCCAGCTGTTCACCGATTTCAGTGCGCTGCTCGAGGGCATCCTGCACGACTATGCGTCCTTCAACTGGATCATGACCGGCACGGACACCTTTGCCTGTGAGGGCACGAGCGCGGGCACGCACGTGGACGGCGCCTGGCGCGCCGGCGTCACGCATGCCGGGCGGTGGTGCGACGTGTTCGAGGTGCGCGACTTCTTGATCCAGCGCTGCTTCATCTATCTCGACCCGGACTACGCCGGTCGCGACACGACACGTTATCCGTGGCTCGCGGCCAGGGGACGCGATCCGTCGAAGCCGATGGGGTCGTAGAGGGCGAGAGCGGATGCGAGCCGTCGTCTTTGTTGCGCTGCTCGCCGCTTCCCTCGGTACGGCGTGGCCACAGAGCTCGCCGCCGCCGGGCGGGACGCCGCGCACCGCGCGGGAGATCGCGCGTCCGAGCCCGGACACCGCCGCGGCACTCGACCGCATCGACGCGTATCTGTGGACCGAGAGCCGCCTCGGCCCGCGCGTCGCCGCGCTGCTCACGCTCGTCGCCGCGCGCGAGATGCGCCTCGGTTACGAGTGGACGCTCCGCAAGGACGCCGCGTCACAAGCCGGCCTCGAGCCCGCGGTCATTGATGTCGTGCGGCGCAACGCAGCGCTCGCGGGCCTTTCGCCGGATGACGCGCAGCTCATCGACTTCGGCCGGCAGCTCTACCGCGAGCGTTCCGTCGACAGCCGGTCGTTCGCCGCGCTCGTCTCGCGGTTCGGCCGCCAAGGCGCGTTCGACGCGATCATGCTGCTCGCCTACCCCGCGATGGCCGGCATGCTGCAACGTGCGGTGGATCTCGAGCCGCCGGACCGCGAGCGGCTGCCGCCAATGGCGGCTGCCGGCACGCCCGCGGGCCGAATCGGCGAGTTCGTGACCTTGGGCGATCGACCGCCGCTGCCGAGCGACGTTGACGAAGACTCGTACTATCGATTGCCGTTGCTGCGGCGCGAGGAGCTCGATGCGCGCGGCCGCGAGATCTTCGATCGCGTCGTCGGCGCCGATAAGACGGCAGTGCCCCGCGGGCCCGTCGGCATGACGTTCCTGAGCCCGGAGCTCGTGGATCCGGTGCAGCAGATCAACACCGCGCTTCGGGAAAAGGGCGCGCTCGACACACGCACGGCCGAGATCGTCATCGCCACGACGGGCCGGGAGATGAACAGCCAATATCAATGGCTCGTGCACGGCGGCGGAGCCGAGCGCGCGGGGGCGGGCCAGGCGGTGCTCGACGCGATTCGAAACGACCGCGACGTGAAGGGGCTCGACGAGCGCGACGCCGTGGCGATCACCCTCGTGCGCGAGCTCTTCCGCGATGGGCGCGCTCGCCCCGAAACGTTCGCGGCCGCGGCGCGTCTCTTCGGCGCTCGCGGCGCCGTGGAGATTGCCGCGCTGGCCGGCGATTACCTGATGATCACCACGGTGTACAACGCGCTCGGCATGCGCCTTCGCCCCGAGCAGGACGCGACGTTGCCGCATCGAGTTGGCGCGCCCGTAGGGGCGGAGTGGCGCTAGCGTCTCCCGCGCGTACGGCGGGTTGAAGGGCCGATGCCGTTCATCGACAATCCGGTCGATCCGATCGCCCGCGTGGTTTTCGATGCCGCAGTTGCGAATGGCCCTGGTTCTTGCGCTCGCGTTCTGCGGCCTCACGAGCGCGACCGGTCCGGCCGCGGCGGCCCCGACGGCAGCGCCCGCGGACTTCACCGGCATCTGGGTGCCGGCGGAGCGCCCCACCGACACGCTCGCGCCCGACAAGCTGCGCATGACCGACCGCGCACACGCGGCGCTCGCCGCGTTCGATCCGCGGCAGCATGACTCCACCCGCTTCTGCATGCCGTACGGCACGCCGCGCAACACCCTGGCGACGGCGCCCTACCCCATCGAGATCGTGCAGCGGCCCGAGCGGCTCACGCTGATCTTCGACCGGCTGGGCGACGTGCGGCGCGTGTTCCTCGATGGCCGCGCGCGTCCGGATCCGCTCTGGCCGACCTGGCTCGGGCATTCGCTGGGGCACTGGGAAGGCAAGACGCTCGTGATCGAGACGCTCGGGCTCACGAAAGAGAGCATCCTGAACGACGCCGGCTTGCCGCACACCGACGACCTACGCGTGGTCGAGCGTCTGCGCCTCGAGTCGCGTGACGGTACGCAGTGGCTCGTGGACGAGATCACGCTCACCGATCCGGCCATGTACGAGCAGCCGATCAAAGTCGTGCAACGTTTTCGGCGCGCCGACGGCGCCACGATGTCGGAGGGCTCCGTCACGTGCCTGCTCGATCAGTGGCGCCAGGATCTCGAGCGGCGCAATCAGACGCTCGCGGGCGAGCCGGCGGAGAAAGGAGCGCGGCCATGATTCGCGGAGCGGTGGTGCCGACGCTCAAAGCCGCGCTCGCACTCAGCGCCGTGCTGATGAGCGCGCTGGCCGCGGCGGCGCCTTCGCCGCCGGTCGACTTCACCGGAGTGTGGATGCCGACGGCGCTCGGCCCGGACGGCAACCGCAATCGCACCTGGCCCGCCATGCCGCCGATGCTGCCGGCGGTGCAGAAAGCGTACGACGAGTACCGCGTGCGCGCCGACGCCGATCCCGAGGAGTACGACAACGCGCGCAGCTGCCTGCCGTACATCATGCCGCGGCCGATGCTCGTGGTGGCGCAGTATCCGCTCGAGATCCAGCAGACGAGCGATCGGCTGACCATGATCTTCGAGCTGCACAACGACGTGCGCCGCATCTATCTCGACGGGCGCACGCCGCCTTCGGGATTGCGGCCCACCTGGATGGGCTACTCTGTCGGACACTGGGAAGGCGACACGCTCATCGTGCGCACCACCTCGGTTCGCGACGGCACCGTCGATCAACCCCACGGCCCGCGCCTCACGCTCACGGAGCGGTTCCGGCTCGTGAGGGATAAGGACGGCCAGACGATGCTCGAGGACGAGATCACGGTCGACGATCCCGCCACGTATACCGCGCCGTTCACGGCGCGCAATTACTTCCGCCAGCGCCCGGGAGTCGAGATCGGCGAGTATTTCTGCAGCGAAGATCTGTGGCAGCAGAACCTGAGCGGCAACACTACGAAGATTCCCTGGCGTAACAACTGATCCTGCCCGAGGCCAAAGTCATGCTCTCGCGACCGTTCGCCGCGCTCTCGATGTTGCTGGTCGCCGCCGGTTCGGCGCTCGCGCACCACTCCACCGCGAATTTCGACTCCGACAAGACGACGACCGTCACCGGCATCGTGTCGTACGTGAGCTTCACGAATCCGCACTCGTTCTTCGACATGGACGTGGCGGGCGCCGACGGCACGAAGCAGTACAAGGTGTTCGCCACGAGCAAGGTGGCGCTGCTGCGCTACGGCTGGCGGCCGGACTCCGTGAAGCCGGGCGACCGGATCACGATCGAGGGCCGGCCCGACCGGACCGACTCCACGCAGCTCTACATGCTGCGGATCACGTTCGCGGACGGCAGCGTATGGTCTCGCGACGAGATTCTGCAGTAGCCGGCGTCGAACGCCTGGCCGAGCGGCGCCGCGATCTCCGATAAGGCCGCCATCATGTTCACCGCACGAGCTACCGAACGAGTGAAACGCTTCGCGCTCGCGGCCGCACACCTCGTCTTGGCCGGCGCGGCCGCGGTACCCCCGGGTCTCGCCTACGCGCAGACCGACGCCGCGGTGCGCGGCTTGTACCACTTTGTTCACTCGACCGCGGGCGCCGAACGCAGCTTCGCGTTCTATCACGACGTGCTCGGCATCGAGCTCACGCGCTCGCCGTTCGCGGGCCCGCCCGCGCCCGATGCGCCGCCGCCGCGGATCGTGCCGCGTGGCGACGCCGGCAGCGACCCGCTCGTGTGGGACCTGACGGACACCAAGGGCGCGCGCTTTCGCACGGTCTTCATGCACGCGCCGAACACGTCGTTCGGCCTCGAGCTCTCGGAGTTCTTCGACATCGCGCGCGGCGAGCGGGCGGCGAAACCGTGGGACCCCGGCGCGTCGATGATCGAATTCGCGGTGCGCGACCTCGATGCGGTGTTCGCAGCCGCGAAAGCCCGCGGCGCGCCCGTGGTGACGACGGGCTCGGCGCCGATCCGCGTGCCGGAGGGGCGCGCGGTTCTGGTGCGCGACCCCGACGGCTATCTGATCCGGCTCGTGCAAGCGTCACCCGCGGCGATGGCCGCGGCAGCGCCCGGGCAGATCGTCGGCACGGGGATCCGCATCACGGTGGCGAGCACCGCCGCTTCACTCGCCTTCTATCGCGGTCTGCTGCGCCTCGACGTGCACGAGTCGCGCCGCGCCGACGAGAGCGAGCTCGAGTCCTATGGCCTAGATCGCGGCACGTTGACGGAGACGCCGGTCGTGATCCCCGGCGCGAAGAACGCGCTCACGCTCCTGGAGTTCTCCGTGCCGAGCGGCGTTGCACCGCCCGAGCCGTTTCGCTGGAAGCTCCAGGACGTCGGCTCGCCACAGCTGCAGCTCGAGGTTCGTGACCTCGACGCACTGATCGCGCGCACAAGCGCCGCCGGCTATCGCTTCCTGAGCGTCGGCGGCCGGCCGATCCAACGGCCGTTCGGACGCTTCGTGTTCGCGATCGGGCCGGACGCGGAGCTG
>DASUFK010000410.1:0-28096 GCA_036274615.1 Gammaproteobacteria bacterium
GAGCTCCGCGCCGCCTTCGGCCGCCGCGACCTCGCGACCGAGCGCGGTTCGTGGCTCTACTCCTACGACCCGCTCACCGCGCCCCTCGGCGTGGCGTCGTAGCGCGGGCGCCGGCATCTCCGCTTCGGCCGCCGGAGGTCAGCGCGGGCGGCGGAGGTCAGCGCGGGCGGCGGCCGGAGGTCAGCGCGGGCGGCGGCCGCACCTCGAAGGCCTGTGCCGGGGCACGCGACTTCGCCGGCCTTCGGCCGGTTCCCGACCGCCAGGGATGGCGGAAGTGCCGCAATGTGCAGGACGCACATTGCGGCCTCGCCACGGCGCGTTCGCCGGGGTCCGGAACGCGGTCGTTCACTGGTTGCACACGTAGGGATGTCAGTGCCGCCGCGCTTCCGGATGCTCGCCTGCGGCTCGCCCCGGGCGCTTCGCGCCCGGCTCCGCGGCTCTCGGCGCTGTGGCTCGGCGGTCGCTACCGCCCCGGCACAGGCCTTCGAGATGCGGCCGCCGCCGTCGACGCATCGCGCGGCCGAAGAAAGACACCGCCGCCCGCGGCCATTTTGCATAAGTTTGTGACCTGGATTCGGGAAATACCTGCACGCGCGATTGCACACTAGACGCCTCGGTCCAGCGACGATCCGGGGCGCCATGTATCCAGCACACTTCGGGCTCAAGAAGGCTTTGTTCGACAGCGGCATCGCGCAGGGCGCGTCCGTCTTTCTGGGCCCCAAGCAGCAGCTCGTCGTCGCGAACGCCAAGGTCGCGCTCACGACGCTCGACTCCGTGCTCGTGCTCACCGGCCCCGCCGGCGTCGGCAAGACCACGGTGGCGTCGGCGGCGCTGCGCGAGTCGAGCACGCGGCTCGCGCTCGGTTGGCTCGGCGGCACCCCCGCGAACGCGTCGGAGCTGCTCGATCTGCTGCTCGTCGAGTTCGGTCTCGAGCCGCCGCGTGCGGGCCGCATGGAGCGGCTGCAGCTATGGCGGCAATTCTTGAACGAGACGAACGCCACCGACTCGCGCGTGTTCGTGATCGTCGAGCGCGCCGACGACATGGGTGCCGCGCTGCTGCGCTCGCTCGAATCGTTCACGCGCGCGGATGCGAACGGCTGCACTGGAGCGAACGTGGTGCTGCTCGGCGAGCAGGCGCTGCTCGAGCAGCTGAAGTTGCCCGCGTTGGACTCGCTGCGACAACGCATCCGGCTTCGGCAGAAGCTCGAGCCGTTCCGCGCCGACGAGCTCCGCGCGTATCTCGACCATGAGGTGACGGTCGCCGGAGGCGTGCTCGACAAGATCTTTGCCGCGGGCGCCATCGCCGCGATTCATCGCTACACGGGCGGTGTGCCGCGTCTCGTGAACAATCTCTGCGAGACGGCGCTCACGCTCGCGGCCACGCGCGGCGAGCGGCAGATCACGGCCGAGAGCGTCGCCAATGTCGCGACGGGGCTGCTCGGGCTCGACGAGCCCGCGAGCGCGGAGCAGCCGGCCGAAGCCGTGCGGCGCAGCTCGTCTGCGCCGACGGCAGCACCCGCGCCGGCCACGCAATCGCAAAACCCGGCGCAACCGACTACCCCACCGGAACCCTCCGGAGTGCAATCCGCAGCAACACAACCTGCGACGGTGCAATCCGCGGCCGCGCAACCTGCGACGGTGCAGCCCGCGGCGGCACAGCCTGCAATGGCGCAGCCCGCGGCAGAGCAATCCGCCGCAGTGCAACCGGCGGCGCAACCGGCGCCGGCCCTGCCCGCTCCGCAGCCGAGCGCCGCGGCGCCGGCAGCTCCGCCGTCACGCCCGCTGCCGTCCATAATCGCGCCTCCCGCACCGGCCAATCGGCCCGCGATGCCGCCGGCTGCGCGCGCCGCTGCAGCCCAGCCCGCACCCGCGGCTGCCGCGCCGTCGAAGCCGGCGCCGCCGCCGACATTGGCCGAGCCCGAGTTCTTCGAGGGGGACTCGACCGACATCGTGGCCCAAGAGCTCCTCACCGCCACGATCGTCGACGAAACGCCTGACGTGCAGATGCCCGAATTTCCGGTGTTGACCGACGCGGTCGACACGCCGGCACCGTACTCGCGCAGCCCGAAAGTCGAACCGGCCGCGCTCACCGCCAAGCCGGCGGCGCCGCCGCCTTCGGTCAAGATCCGCCGGCCCATCGCCTCCTCGCCGCCTCCGAAGTTCACGGCGACGCCCGCGCTGCCGGCGAAGGCCGCCGCGCCCGCCGAGAAGCCCGCGCCGGCCCCGCGGCCGGCGCCGTCCAAGCCGGCGGCCGCGAGCGCTCCGGCCGAAGCGGAAGATCACGACACGAAGACGATGCGCGCGCTCGCGGCCGCGAAATCGATCGACGACATCAGCAACTCGATGGCGGAGACGCTGTTCGGCGAAGCGGACCTCGACATGTTCAGCAGCGCGCTCGCGGCGGGCAGCTGGCCCGAGTCCGACGATGCGGCGGCGCCCGCGCCTGCGAAGGCCGCCAAGAAAGCCGACGACTCCGACGGCTTCGACCTGTTCGACTTAGGCCCGGACGCGCCGCTCGAGCTCATCGACGACTCGAGCCTGCCGCCGCAAATCGGCGGCCGCAAGCTCGTCAGCAACCGCTAACGTTCAGCGGCGCGCGAACCCGGCCGCGCGCAGCGCCGTCTCGATCTCGCCCAAGATCGCGGGATCGTCGATCGTGGGCGGCGTGCTCCAGGTTTCGCCGTTCGCGATCTTGCGCATCGTGCCGCGCAACACCTTACCCGAGCGCGTCTTCGGCAGCCGCTTCACGACGAGCGCCGTCTTGAACGCGGCCACGGGGCCGATGCGCTCGCGAATCCGCGCCACTTCCTCCGCGACCACGTCGGCCGGCGCCCGCGCGCAGCCCGCGTTCAGAACGAGGAACCCGATCGGCACCTCGCCCTTGAGCTCGTCGTACACGCCGCAGACCGCGCACTCGGCAACGTCGGGGTGCGCGGCAAGCACCTCCTCCATCGCGCCCGTCGAGAGACGGTGACCGGCGACGTTGATCACGTCGTCGGTGCGCGACATCACGAACACGTAACCGTCCGCGTCGATGCAGCCGGCGTCGGCGGTGGAGTAGCAGCCGGGAAAACGTTCGTAGTACGACGCGCGGCAATGCTGCTCGGCATTCCAGAGTCCCATGAAGGTCCCGGGCGGCAGCGGCAGTCGCGCGACCAGCGCGCCCACGGTGCCGCGCTCGACCTCGCGGCCCGCCTCGTCGACGGCGCGCACGTCGTATCCCGGCACGGCCTGCCCCGCCGCGCCGTCGCGGATCGGCAGCTCCTCGATGCCGCGGCAGCTCGCCGTGATCGGCCAGCCGGTCTCCGTCTGCCACCAGTTGTCGACCACGGGCACGCCGAGCCGCGTGCGCGCCCATTGCAGAGTGGCGGGATCGGTGCGCTCGCCGGCGAGGAACAGCGTGCGCAGCGAGCTCAGGTCGTAGCGCGGCATGAGCGAGCCTAAGGGATCCTCGCGCTTGATTGCTCGCAGCGCGGTGGGCGCGGTGAACAGCAGCCGAGCGCGGTGCTCGGCCAGCACGCGCCAGAACGCGCCGGCGTCGGGGGTACCGACCGGCTTGCCTTCGTAGAGCACCGTGGTGTTGCCGTTGAGCAGCGGGCCGTAAACGATGTACGAGTGGCCCACGACCCAGCCGATGTCGGACGCCGTCCACCACACCTCGCCCGGCTGCGCGCCGAACACGTTGCGCATGCTCCAGAGGAGCGCGACCGCGTGGCCGCCGTTGTCGCGGACGACTCCCTTCGGCCGGCCGGTAGTGCCGGACGTATAGAGAATGTAGAGCGGATCGGTTGCGGCGACCGGCACGCAATCGTGCGTCGCCGCGCTCTCGAGCGCGTCGTCCCAGTCGAGGTCCCGGGCCGCGTCGAGCTGCGCACGGCGCTGCGGGCGCTGCAGGATCACGCAGCGGCTCGGCGTGTGCTTCGCGATCGAGAGTGCCTGGTCGAGCAGCGGTTTGTACTCCACCACGCGGCCGGGCTCGATGCCGCACGACGCGCACAGCACGACCTTCGGCTTGCAGTCGTCGATGCGCGCGGCGAGCTCGTGCGCCGCGAAACCGCCGAACACCACCGAATGAATCGCACCCAGGCGCGCGCACGCGAGCATCGCAAACACCGCCTGCGGCACCATCGGCATGTAGATGACCACGGTGTCGCCGCGGCTCACGCCGAGCCGCGCCAGCGCGCCCGCGAGCCTCGCGACCTCGTCCCGCAGCTGCGCGTAGCTGTAGCGCGCCGCGGTGCCCGTGATCGGACTGTCGTAGATCAGCGCCGGCTGGTCGCCGCGCCCGGCCGCCACGTGCCGGTCCACAGCGTTGTAACAGGTGTTGAGCTCGGCGCCTTCGAACCAGCGATGGAACGGCGCGCGCGAGCCGTCGAGCACGCGAGCCCAACGCTTGGTCCAATCGATCGCCGCGGCGGCCTCGCCCCAGAACGCCTCGGGATCTCGCAGCGCCGCAGCTTGCACCTCGAGGAACGTGCGGGGCTGCATCGCGCGTGTCCTCGGCGCGTCAGCGCCCGCGCGCCGCGAGGGGCACGTAGTCGCGCGCGTCCGGCCCCGTGTAGTCGGCCGTGGGACGGATGAGCTTGTTGTTGGCGCGCTGCTCGACGATGTGCGCCGTCCAGCCCGACACGCGCGCGCACACGAAGATCGGCGTGAACAGCGGCGTGGGGATTCCCATGAAGTGGTAAGCGGACGCGGCGTAGAAGTCGAGGTTCGGGAACAGCTTCTTCTCGTTCCACATCACGGTCTCGACGGCTTCCGAAACCGGATAGAGCACGCGGTCGCCGGCGTCGGCACCGAGCTTCTTCGCCCACGCCTTGATCACCGCGTTGCGCGGATCGAAGGTGCGGTACACGGCGTGACCGAAACCCATGATCTTTTCCTTGCGCTCGAGCATCGCCTTGACGCCGCGCTCGGCGTCGGCGGGCGACCGAAACCGCTCGATGAGCTCCATGGCAGCCTCGTTCGCGCCGCCGTGCAGCGGCCCCCGCAGCGTGCCGATGGCGCCCGTCACGGCCGAGTACATGTCGGACAAAGTGGCCGCGCACACGCGCGCCGTGAACGTGGAGGCGTTGAACTCGTGCTCGGCGTAGAGAATCAGCGACGCGTCGAGCGCCCGCTCGTGCAGCGCGCTCGGCGGCAGCTGATGGAGCAGCCACAGGAAGTGACCCGCCGTGCTGCGCGCGTCGCTCGCGGTGCCGATACGCTTGCCGTCGTGCGCGTAGTGATGCCAGTAGAGCAGGATGCCGGGGAGCGCCGCGATCAGCCGCTCGGCGACCTCGAGTTGGCGGCCGAAGTCGCGCTCGGGCTCGAGCGTGCCGAGCATCGAGCAGCCGGTGCGGAGCACGTCCATCGGGTGCGCGCTCTTCGGAATCCGTTCGAGAACCTCGCGCAACGCCTTTGGCAACTCGCGCTGCGCGCGCAGCCGCGCGCCGAACTCCTCGAGCTCGCTCGCGCTCGGCAGCGCGCCGCGCAGCAGCAGCCATGCGACTTCCTCGAACGTCGCTTGCGCCGCGAGCTCGACGATGTCGTAGCCGCGATAGCGCAGGCCGTGGCCCTCGCCGACGCTCGAGATTGCGGTCTCGCCGGCCGACACTCCACGCAGTCCGCCAGCCTTTCTTTCCGTGCTCATCGTTGCTTCCCTTTCTTGGGCCGTGTGGTTCCCCCCTTGCCGCTCGCCGCCGCGCGCGGCCGGGCCGCGCGCATCCCGGCGCTCGTCTCCGGCTGCTCGCGAGCGAACAATGCGTCGAGCTTGCGCTCGTAGTCGTGATAGCCGAGCACCGCGTAGAGCTCCTCGCGCGTTTGCATCGAGGACAGCGCGGCCTTCTGCGTGCCATCCTCGCGGATCGTGCGGTACACGTCGAGCGCGGCTTTGCTCATTGCCCGGAACGCCGACAGCGGGTACAGCACCAGCCGCACGCCCGCCTGCTCGAGCTCGCGCACGGTGAACGACGGCGTCATGCCGAACTCCGTGAGGTTGGCGAGCACCGGCACGTCCACCGCGGCCGTGAACGCGCGATATTCGTCGAGGCTCCGCACCGCTTCCGCGAAGATCATGTCGGCGCCGGCCTCGACGTAGGCCGCGGCGCGATCGAGCGCCGCTTGGATGCCTTCGCGCGCGAGCGCGTCGGTACGCGCCATCACCACGAAGCCGTCGTCGTCGCGCGCGTCGACGGCCGCCTTGAGCCGGTCGCACATCTCCGCGGCCGACACCGTGGCCTTGTTGGGCCGGTGGCCGCAGCGCTTCGCCTGCTCCTGGTCCTCGATGTGCATCCCCGCGGCACCGGTGCGGATCAACTCGCGCGTGGTGCGCGCGATGTTGAACGCGGAGCCGAAGCCCGTGTCGGCGTCGACGAGCAGCGGCAGCGGCGTCGCGGCCGTGATCCGCCGCACGTCGACGAGCACGTCGTCGAGCGTCGTGATGCCGAGATCCGGGAGACCGAGCGAAGCGTTCGCGACGCCCGCGCCCGAAAGATATACCGCCTTGAAACCGGCCTGCTCAGCGAGCAACGCGCAATAGGCGTTGATCGTGCCCGCGATCTGCAGCGGCGCGTGCCGCTCGACGGCGGCGCGCAAGCTCGCGCCGGGGCTCACGCGGGCACCCAGAGATCGACGAACTCGTGCACCGGCAGCGCTTCGAGCAGCGCCTGGTCGGCGCACGCGGCCTCGATCCGCGCGCACTGCGCGGGCTCGAAACGGGTCGCGAGGTTGGCGCGGAACTTCTCGACGAGCGTCGGGATGCCTTCGGCGCGCCGCCGCCGGTGGCCGATCGGATAGTCGACGGCCGCGCGCTCGCTGCGCGTGCCGTCGTCGAAGAACACCTGCACCGCGTTGCCGATCGCGCGCTTGTCGGGATCCAGGTAGTCGCGGCTGAACGCGGTGTTCTCGGTGACGGTCATCTTGGCGCGCAGCGCGTCGATGCGCGGGTCGCGCGCGACCTCGTCCTCGTAGTCGCCGGCGGTGAGGCGGCCGAAGATCAGCGCGACGGCCACCATGTACTGCAGGCAATGATCGCGATCGGCGGGGTTCGCGAGCGGCCCGGTCTTGTCGATGATCCGCACGCCGGCCTCCTGCGTCTCGATGGCCACGCGCTCGACACGCTCGAGGCGGCCCGCGACCGCGGCGTGCAACGCGAGCGCGGCTTCCACGGCCGTCTGCGCGTGGAACTCGGCGGGGAACGAAATCTTGAAGAGCACGTTCTCCATCACGTACGAGCGGAGCGGCCGCTGGAGCGCGATCGGCCGGCCCTCGAACAGCACGTCTTGAAAGCCCCACACCTTCGCCGTGAGCGCCGACGGATAGCCCATCTCGCCGCGCAGCGCGAGCAGCGCGTGCCGCACCGCGCGGCTCGTGGCGTCGCCCGCAGCCCAGCTCTTGCGCGAGCCCGTGTTCGGCGCATGCCGGTAGGTGCGCAGCGCGCCGCCGTCGAGCCAGGCGTTCGACAACGCGTTGACGATCTGCTCGCGCCTGCCGCCCAAGAGCTGCGCGGCCACCGCCGTGCTCGCGATGCGCACGAGCAGAACGTGGTCGAGGCCCACGCGGTTGAACGCGTGATCGAGCGCGAGCACGCCCTGGATCTCGTGCGCCTGGATCATCGCGGTGAGCACGCCGGCCATCGCGAGCGGCGTCTCGCCGGCGGCCGCGCGCTGCCGGCTCAGATAGTCGGCCACGGCGAGGATCGCGCCCAAGTTGTCGGACGGATGGCCCCACTCGGCGGCGAGCCAGGTGTCGTTGAAGTCGAGCCAGCGGATCATCGCGCCGACGTTGAACGCGGCGGCGACCGGATCGAGCTCGTAGCTCGTGCCGGGCACGCGCGCGCCGCCGCTCAAGCTCGCGCCCGGCACGATCGGCCCGAGGAGCTTGGCGCAAGCGGGGAAGCCGAGCGCGAGGATGCCGCAGCCGAGCGTGTCCATGAGGCAATAACGCGCGATGCGCCGCGCTTCGGCGTCGTCGGCGCGGTACTCGAGCACGTAGTCGGCGATCTCGGTGAGCAGGCGATCGGGCGCGGGGCGCTCTGTATCGCGGCTACCGGCGAAGCTCATCGGGGCGGCTCATGAGAACGAACGAGAACCGCAATATAGCAGCCCGCGCGCCCGACCGGGTCGCCGGCGAAAAATAGGGACATGCTGCTTTTTCTTCGGCGTGCCCCGAGCTCTTGTCAGCGGGCGACGAAAAACCAGCATGTCCCTATTTCTTGCTTTGCGGGCCGGCGGCGGCGCCGGTGGCATACAATCGATCATCCCAAGCGACCTCTGAATCTGCGGCTCGTCGATGCTGAGCTACCTGCACTCGTTTCATGCCGGCAATCACGCGGACGTGCTCAAGCACCTCGTGCTGCTCGGCCTGCTCGACCGCCTCGCGGCCAAGGACAAGCCGTTGCGCTACGTCGAGACGCATGCGGGCGCCGGCGGCTACGACTTGCGCTCGCGCGAAGCGCAGCAGAACCGCGAGCACGAATCGGGCATCGCGAAGCTCTGGGGGGCGGCGAAGGCGCCGGCGCTCGTGACGGCGCTGCTCGCGCTCGTGCGCGCCCACAACGGCGACCGCCCCACGCTCGATCGTTATCCCGGCTCGCCGTGGCTCGCGCGCGCGCGCCTCCGGGAGAACGACAGCGCGTATCTATTCGAGCTTCACCCCGCCGCGCACCGGGCCCTCGCGCAGAGCTGCGCCCGCGACCGGCGCGTGACCGTGCAACGTCAGGACGGGCTCGAAGCCATGATCGGTCTCGTGCCGCCGCCGGAGCGCCGCGGCCTCGTGCTCGTGGACCCGTCGTACGAGACCAAGGATGAACACCGCCGGGTCGTGGACACGCTCGTCAAGGCGCACCGCCGGTTCTCGACCGGCGTCTACGCGATCTGGTATCCCGTGATCGAGCGCCGTTGGGTCGAGCGGTTCGAGCGCGCGCTGCGCGCCACGAGCATCGCGCCGATGGACGTCTACGAGCTCTGCGTCGCGCCCGACGCACGCGGCCGCGGCCTCGTCGGCAGCGGCATGGTCGTCGTCAATCCGCCCTGGCGGTTACGCGAGGAGCTCGCGCAGACGCTGCCATGGGTGGCGAGCGCGCTCGCACAAGGCCGCGCACGGCCACCGAGGATCGGCGATCTCGCGGGCTAAGCCGCGACCGCGGTGAGCGTGTAGTTCAAGATCCAGACGAGAAACAGCACGAGCGGCACGTGCACGACGAATTGCAGCATCGAGTAGCCGACGATGTCCCGCGCCTTGAGCCCGAGAATGCCCACGAGCGGCAGCATCCAGAACGGGTGGATGAGATTCGCCAACGCCTCGGTGGCGTTGTAGGTCTGCACGACCCAACCGAGATGCACGTTGAGCGACTTGCCCGCCTCGAGCAGGTACGGCGCCTCGATGAGCCACTTGCCGCCGGCGGACGGAATGAACAGCCCGAGGAACGCGGAGTAGATCCCGACCATCACGGGGAAGGTGTGCTCGTTCGAGAACGACACGAAAAAATCCGAGATTGCGGTGGAGAGCCCGGAGTCGGTGAGCATCTTCACGATCCCCGCGTACATCGGGTATTGAATGAGCACGCCGCCCACCGGCGTGACCGACGCCGCGATCGCCTGCACGAACGACTTCGGCCGCCAGTGCAGCAGCATGCCGACCATGAGGAACAGGAACACGTAGTGATTCAAATCGAGCACGACGCTCGCGCCCTTCGTGCGGATCTCGAGCGCGAGATAGCCGAAGCCGAGCACGCACGCGACGATCGTGAGCAGCGGGCTGTACTCGAGCCACTCGCCGGGCTTCTCGCGCGTGCCGATGTCGTTGGTCGCCGGCACATAGCTCACGCCCATGTCCGCCATGCCGCGGGCGTGCGCGCCGCCCGGCGCGGAAAAATAAGCCACCGTCATCGACACCGCGATCAGCGCGGCCGCGACCGTGAGGCTCTGCCATAGCCCGAGCGTTTGCCCGAGCGGGATCACGCCGCTGATGTTCTCGATCGAGTCGGGCAACGACGCGGGCGCGGCCATGATCAGCGCCGCCGACGACGACAACCCGAGCGCCCAGACGCTGCCGACGCCCAAGTACGCCGCCGCGCCGATCGCACGATAGTCCGCGCCACGCACGCGGTGCGCCACCTCGCGCGCGAGCAGCGCGCTGAAGATCAGGCTGAAGCTCCACGACACGAGCGACGCGAGCATCGAGAACAGGCCGACGTAGGCCGCCGCTCCCCTGCCCGTCTTGGGCACCGCGGCGAGCTTGCGGATCACGGCATAAACGGGCGGCGAAGTCGCGACGGCATAGCCCGTGATCACGATCATCGACATCTGCACCGTGAACGCCACCAGGTCCCAGAACCCGGAGCCGAACCGCTGCGCGGTGTCGAGCACGGAATTGCCGGCGGCGAGACAGGCGACGAACACCACGGCGACGGCCGACAGCGCGAGCACGAACGCGTCGGGGAACCACTTCTCGAACCAATCGGAAAGTCTCAGGCCCACTCTCGCGAGCGAGCCCTCGGCTGCCGGCACGGCGATGCTCATGGGGCGGCGACTATAGGGCGGGCCACGCATCGAGGCAACGCTCCGGCCGCGGCTATCGATGGTTCACATTTCTTGCGCGGCCGCGGGTAGACACGGGGGGCAAGCGAGGCTAGGCTGCCGCCCCACTATAACTACGTGATTTTTAGGGGGCAGGTCTCGTGGGACTGTTAATGTGGCTCGAAGAGACGGGCCTTGCAGATTGGGTACGCAGCTCGCCGGCGGGCTATCCGCTGATGATCACGCTGCACGCCTTCGGCATGGCGATCATGGTGGGTCTCGCGCTCGCCCTCGACATGCGCCTCCTCGGCTGGTTCAGCGGCATGCCGTACGCCGCCCTGCAACGTTTTCTCGGCGTCGCCTGGATCGGCTTCGGCATCAACTTCATCTCCGGCTCGGCGCTGTTCACCACTCAGTCGGCATCCAAGTACGTCTTCCAGCCCGGCATCAACGGCCTGGAGTTCAACTGGGTGTTCATGGGCAAGATGACGCTCGTGTTCGCGGGAGCGATCATGGCGGCGATCTTGCAGACCACGGTGAATAGGGACTCGGCCACCTGGCCGCCGACGAGCGTGCCGGCCAAGGTCAAGTTCATGGCCGCGCTCTCGATCGTCTTCTGGCTGGTGGCAATCACGCTGGGCCGCCTCACCGCCTATTTGGGAGCCTAGCCATGTTGAATGCGGCCGAAAATTGGATGACGAGCACCTGGATCAACCATGTGGTGCTCGGCTACGCCTGGACGTGGCCCACGCTCGAGACGCTGCACTTTCTCGGGCTGTCGTTGCTCATGGGCACGCTGATCATCATGGATCTGCGGCTCATCGGCTTTCAGCGCATCATCCCGCTCACGGCGGTGCATAGCCTGATGCCGGTGGCGATCTTCGCGTTCTCGATCAACCTGATCACGGGCCTGGGCTTCATCTTCGGCGACCCGCGCCTGTACTCGGGCAACTGGTCGTTCTGGGCGAAGATGATCCTCGTGCTGCTCGCGGGCTTGAACTTCGTCGTCTACTACTTCGCGGTGGAGCCGAAGCTCAAGAAGCTCGAGCCGATGGCCGCGACGCCGGCGATCGCGAAGGCGGTCGGCGTGGCGTCGCTGCTGTTCTGGTCGGGCGTGTTGTCGTTCGGCCGCCTGCTGCCCTACCTCGGCACCGGCGGCGGCTAACCGCCAAGAAGAAATAGCGCCAGGTTACTTTTCGTTCGAGCGCCGGGAAAACCGGACTGGCTCGAAAGGTAACCCGTCCCTTTCGTCACGCTACGGCGCCGGCTCCGCTCGCGCGGAGGGTTCGGCGGCCCTCGAGTCCGATTCATCGCCCCAGAGCTGCTCGCCGTCGGCGAGAATCACGGTTTGCCAATGGATCGCGTTCGAGCCGTCGCGCGCGGGATTTCCCACGATCGTGATCCTCTCGCCGGGCTTCACTTCCTCGCCGGTCCATCCCTTGCGGACCAGCGCGGTGCGCGACCCGCCCTCGGCGAGCCACTCCTTCTGCGCGCCGTCGACGCCCTTCACCGTCATGTAGATCTGGGTGTGGGGATTCGCGAGGTTGTAGCGCGTGACGACGCCCTCGAGCGTGATCTGCTCGTCGAGCCGGTAGTAGACGGCCGCGGAATGGTGCGCCCGAACGGGCTGCGCCGCGATCGCGGCCAACAGCAAGGCAAGCGGCTTGCGCATGACCTCGAGATCCTCGTGCAACGACGTCGTTGCCTGCAAGGCAATGGACGTCACGACGGATCGTACCCCAGTGATTGGCGCCGAGCAGTGCTAAAGCTTCTCCCGATTCGAATGAGCGCGCGCCTGCTCGCCTATGGTCGCGACGCACCGGCGGAGGTTATAGTGGCTCGGCCGTGAACGTTCGCGAATGAGACAACCGCGTGAGGTGCGTTCAATGAAGATACAAATCGACCGGTGGCGTGGTTATCCCGGCGTCGCCCTGCTGGCCGTCCTGTTCGCGATGTCGTCCGCGTGCCAAGCGCAGTCCAACAAGGCCACGGACGTCAACTCGGTGGTCGAGGCGTTCTACGGGGCCATCACGGCGGGCAACGCCGATGCCGCGATGGCCTTGATTGCACCCGATGCGATCTTCATCGAGTCGGGCAATATCGAAAATAGGGATCAGTATCAGAAGAACCATCTGCCCCGGGACATCGAATACGAAAGCGAGGTCAAGGGCGAGCGGGGTCCTCTCAAGGTGACTCAGGAGGGCAACACGGCCTGGGTGATCTCCACCACGAAGTACGACGAGACGGACCAAGGAAACCCCGACTTGTACATCATCACCCAGTTGATGGTCCTTACCCGTAGCGCCGACGGCTGGCGCATCCGGAGCATCTGCTGGTCCTCGAACCAGGTCTGATCACAGCGGCGCCCAACGCGCCCACGTCGCGCCGCGGAGCCGCCGATCAGCCCGGCTGGCAATAATAGGGCGCTCCCTTGCCGCCCCCAGATTTCTTCAGCTCCCACGGTCCGCTAAGACAACCGTTAAATAACGGTAAACAACGTCCGCGAGCATCTTTGGCGGCGTAGACTCGGTTCGAGTTCGTAAGGAGCGAGTCGATGAAATCAACGTTGGGCTGCGCGCCGTGTTCGTCCGAGCTCGCGCATCCGCGCCGCTACTCCGCCAAAGTTCGGCCGCTGGTTGACATATTTCGCTGCGTAACTCCCGCCGTGGTGTTCGGTGCCGCGTGTCTGTTCGCCGGCTGCTCGGGACCGGCTCCCGAGCCAGCGGCCGCGCAACCGGCTCCCCAGTCGGCGGCGTCGAAGCCGGCTCCCGAGCAGGCGGCTGCAGCCACTCCGTACCAGTTGGTCGCGTCAATCCGGGAGGTCATGAACAGCGTGATCGATCCGAACATCGACGTCGTGTGGAACGCGGTGAGAACCGTCATCGATCATGGCAAGTCAATTGAATACGCTCCCGCCAATGACGAGGAGTGGGCGGCCGCGCGGCGCAGTGCAGTCACCGTAATCGAGGGCGCCAATCTTCTGATGATGCCCGGCCGCTCGGTGGCACCAGCTGGCGCCGGATCTCTGTCGCCGGGCGTCGAGCTCGCACCGGAAGAGGTTCGTGCGTTGATAGACTCGAATCGCGCGGGCTGGAATCAGTTCGCCCGATCGCTGCAGGACCGTGTGAAGGTAGCCCTGGCCGCGATCGACAAGAAGGACAAGGATGCGCTCTTCGAAGCGGGCGACGGGATCGACGAGGTCTGCGAGGCCTGTCATCAGGTATATTGGTATCCGGGCCCCGCGGCCACGGGACCGAAACGCTGACGCGCGCGTCGGCGTTCTCAATCGGAGGTTCTCCTCAATGAAGATGAAGACTTTTCTCGGCGTGCTCGTCCTCGGAGCCTTCGGCGCCGCCAAGCCGGGTTTCGCGCACCATGCGTTCGCGGCGGAGTACGACGCAACCGAGCCTTTGACGTTGACTGGCGTCGTGGTCACCGTGGACTGGTCCAACCCGCACAGCTATATCCACCTCGATACCAAGGAGAAGAACGGTGAGGTGAAGCACTGGATGATCGAAATTGCGGCTCCAAGCCAGTTGTTGCGGCACGGACTGAGGAAGGTCGACTTCACCGACGGCATGACCGCCACGGTGAAAGCCTATCAGGCCAAGACCGATCCAACGCTCGCCAACGGCCGGCTGCTCGAGCTCAAGGACGGACGCAGCTTTTACATCGGCTCGGTAGGCGGGCCGAACGACGGCGCCGAAACACAAGCACATCCATTCCTGCAATAAGGCGGCGGGACAGCGCCTGAATGTCCTCCATCGTCGCCACGTTCGAGTGGCTCGAGGGGCTCGCGTGGACTACTGCGCTCCGCGAGTCCCCTTACGGCTATCCGTTGCTCGAGACGTCGCACGTTGCCTTCATCGTCGTCTTTGCGGGTCTCGTGATCACGATGGACCTGCGTCTCGCTGGTCTGGCGTTCAACCAAGCGCCGCTGGCGCAGATCCAGCAGCGGCTGCTCCCGTGGCAAATAGGCACGTTCGTCCCAAGCGCTCTCACCGGCATTCTGCTGTTTTGCGTCGATCCGCTGCGTTACTACCGCAACGTGTTGTTCCTCGCCAAGCTCACGTTTCTGCTGCTGGCGGGCCTCAACGCGTTGGCTTTTCATATCAAGACCTCACGGAAACCTGCCGAAGGGTGGGACCAGGATTCGTCCGTGATCGCGATGGCGCGGCTAGCGGGGGTCGCCTCTCTGGTGCTCTGGTCGCTCACGATAATCGCGGGGCGGCTCATCCCCAACAACTGGTTCTAGCGAGGGACGGATAACTTTGTTGCCGCTCGTCCAATGGTGCTACGACTTGGGCGTGAGCCAGACGCTTCGCGATTCCACCTACTTGTTCGCGGTGACGCAGGCGTTGCACGTTCTCGCCGTCACGGTATTCGTCGGCGCGATCGCGGTCTGCGATTTGCGGCTGCTCGGGTGGGGTCCGGTCGGCCAGTCGCGCGCAAGCATCGCGCGGGGCGCCCAGCGGGTCCTGATTTGGGCGGGGCTGGCCGTGCTGGCGACGGGCATCCCGCAGTTCATCACGAATGCGTTGACCTACTACCAGTCACCGCTCTTCGTGTTCAAGATGTACCTTCTCGCCGCCGCACTGCTGTTTACCGCAACATTGCGCTGGCGCGTGGCGGTCGCCGACGAGGGGCGCTGGCCGTCGTGGGTGCCGAGGGCCGTGGGCGCCGTGTCGCTCGTGCTGTGGGTGGGCGTAACGATCAGCGGACGGCTGATCACCTACTACGGCTGATGCCGGCTACCGAGCGGCGCCCGTCTTTGCCCGCGACGTCACGACAGCATGCGCCGCGCGAGCGCGACGAGCGCCCAGAGCACGACGATCCCTGTGGTGAGCCCCGAGATCGCGGCGCCGATGGATCGCTTCTCGGCCGCTCTGATGTAGCCGACCGCGTAGATCGCCCGCGCAACGACGAAGATCGCGCCGAACGCCGCGGCCAATGGGGGGCTGACATAGAGCCCGAAGATCCACAGCGCCGGCACGAACACGACCAGGCTCTCGAGCGTGTTCTGGTGTACTCGATAAATCCGCTCGAACTCGGGATGGCCCACCGTGGCCGGTGCCTTGACGCCGAATCTCCCGCGCGCGCGGCCGACGAGCGCTCCAAACACGAGGTACTCGAGCAGCGCGATCAGGATCGCAATGAAGACCGGTTCCACTTCGCCGCCTCCGCAGACTGCCGGGCGCGCGCACCATAGCACGCGTCCGGAGCCCCCGACAGCGGGGAGGAGCCGGCCCGGGGATGCTCAGAATCGGTAGCGCGCACCGAGCATGTACTGGCGACCCTGGTGATGGTAGTACGACAGCCGGTCGCCGCTCGAATCCACCCACTGGTCCTGGAACTCGTCGGTGAGGTTGAGCGCCTCGAACGTGAGATCGAGGCTCTTCGTCACCGACCACGCCGCGGACGCATCGATCGACAGCGTCTCGGCCGTGCCCTCAACGTCGTTGTTGTTGCGGCCCGGCACGGTGGTCAAGTACTCGTCGCGGTAGGCGGCCGACACGCGTGCGCTCACCTTGTCGTTCTCCCAGTACAGCGTGGCGTTGTACGCCGACTTCGACAGCCCCGTGAGATCGTCCTTGACGCTCTGCTGCGGCAGTCCAACCACCGGCGGCGAGAGGTAGGTGATCTCCGATTCAACGCCGGTGTAGTTCAGGATCAAGCCGAAATGGCGGAACGGGCCCGACAGGAAGCTGAAGGGTTGCTGGTAGCTGATCTCGTAGCCCTTCACGTCGCCGCCTTCGGTGTTGACGGGCGTGCTGAACTGCCAGTCCGATAGACAGGTCGCGGGCGGGACGGCGGCGCCGCACGTGGCCAACGCCACGCTGTTGGGCAGACCCAGCGTGTTGTTCGCGAAGTTGTCCGTGTAGCGCTGTATCTGCACGAAGCTGTCCACTTGCTTCAAGAACAGCGCGACGGAGAACAGCGAGTCGTCGGCGAAGTACCACTCGAACGCGAGGTCGTAGGAGTCGGCGCGATACGGATCGAGCTCCGGGTTGCCGGCGGTGACCGTCTTGTTCGATCCGCTGATCGTCACGGCCGCGCCCGGCGCCAGGATGCCGAGGCCCGTCGTCTGGCCGCCGCCGTTCGGCCGCGCCATCACCTTCGCGGCCGACGCGCGCACGACGATCGAGTCCGTGACTTCGAGCGCCACGTTCAACGACGGCAGCGTGTCGTTGTAGGCGTGCTCCACCGTGGTGAGCAGCGGCGCACCCGCCGTGAACGTGTAGCCCGACGACGTCTGCTTGGTCTCGACGTACCGCACGCCGAGGTTGCCGCGCAGCTTCATCTTGCCGAGATCGGTGTGCAGGTCGGCCTGCACGTAGGCGCCGGTGTCTTCCTCCTCCACCGTGTAGTTGTTGCCGAGCGCGGTCTCGATGCCGAGACGCCAGACGGAACGGTTGTCGAGATCGAACAGCGACGCGGCTTGGTTCAAGTTCGGAATGAGCCAGCGCCCGACGCTGCCCGCGGGTTGGTCGAGGTGGCCGCTCAGCTGCGCGATCCGACTGTAGCTCGCGATCGGCGTCGCGGCGACGTTGGCGGGGATCACCGCCTCCTGATTCGTCTGCGAGCCGTTGGAGCGGGAGAGCGACGTGGTCTCGAGCTCGAACTTCTTGTACTGCGGCCCGGCCTTGAGCGTGATCTTGTCGGTCACGTCCCAGGCCACGTCGAGCTGGGCCGTATCGAAGGTATTGTCGGAGGACTGCGGACGCAGACGAATCTGCGACAGCGTCCAGGTCGCGGGATTCGCGACGTCGACGTTGCCGTAGGTGATCAGCGGCAGCCGGCTGTCCTGACGATAATCGTAGCTGTAGCCGTCGACGTCGGCGCGATCGAACAGCAGCGTGGTCTGCACCGGATTGTCGTGCTTTGCGTCGGAGTGGCCGATCAACCCGTGCAGCCGCAAGGCGTCGGAGAACGAGTGCTCGCCGTCGAGAGTGATGTGGGTGAACTCGGTCGACAGCTCGTCGAGCCGGGCCTCGGAACGGATGTCCACGTCGTCGAACAGGCCGTAGACGATCGTGTTCGTGTTGTCGATCACCGCGTCGCGGATGTTGGTGTTGTTGATGCCCGCGGCGCCGTTGGTGGAGAACACCGGCGCCTCGAGGAAAGTCTCCCGTCGCTCGGCGTCGAACTTCGCGTACATCGTGTCGAAGCTGATCGACGTGTTGTCACCCGGCCGCCATTGCAGCGACCCGGTAACGCCGAGGCGATCCTGGTCGTGCTCGTAGAGATCGTAACGCGGGATGCGGGGACGGAATGCTGCATTGAGCTGCGCGAGCGTGGCCGACCCTGCATAACCTGGATCGAGCGGGCCGAACGCCGCGGCGGCGCTGGGCGTGCCGTCGCTGTTCAGCGAGTTCTGCCAGCGCACGGTGCTCGAGCCCTCGTCGAGCAGCTGACGTTCCGTGTAGGCGACCGACAGCAACGCGCCGAACTTGCCGTCCGCGAACGTATCGCTGATGAGGAAGGCGGCCCGCGGATCGAAGGACTCGCTGATGTCGTTGTAGGAGCTCTGCGCGCTCGCGACGACCGTGAAGCCGTCGTAATCGAACGGCCGACCGGAGCGCAGGTCGACAGTGGCGCCGAGCGACCCCTCCTCGGTCTCCGCGGCCGCCGTCTTGCGGACCGTGATCGAGTTGAACAGCTCGGACGCGAAGGTGTTGAAGTCGAACGAACGGTCGCGGTTCGTGCCGCCCGCGGCATCGGTGCCGCCGTTCGCGCTCATCGCCTCCATGCCGTTGATGCGCACGCGCGTGAACTGCGGGCCGAGACCGCGCACGCTGATCTGCCGGCCTTCGCCGGCGTCACGGGCGATCGACACGCCCGGCACGCGCTGAATCGATTCGGCGAGATTGAGGTCGGGGAAGTCCGCGATGTCTTCGGCGAAGATCGCGTCCACCGAGCCGTCGGACGCGCGCTTCGCGTCGAGCGCCGCGCCGAGGCTCTGCCGGAACCCGGTCACGACGACCTCGTCGACCGTGCTCGCTTCCTGAGCGGCGGCCGGCCAGGCCACCGCGGTGATCGACGCCGTTCCGAGGATGATCCGCACCGTCTCCCGGAGCGGATCGCGCTTGCGGCCTACCATTGCTTTACCCCCCGTCGTTGCCACTGCGTTCGGCCTTGAGACCCCGCGCTGTGCCAGGGCTTCGAGCCTCTTTTGACACCGGTAGCATTTTCGCGGCCCAAATATGACACCGGTGACAATGAAAGGCAAGACATCTAACGTCGTGCCTCACTTTGGCCAGCGATACGGGTAACCGCGGCGGACGTCTCTCGAATGGTCCTCCCGAGACCGTCGCCGCACAGGGACGTGCGGCGAGGAGGCGCAGGGACGCTCTTCCGCCGTGTCTCGGGAGGGCCATTCGAGAGACGTCCGCCGCCACCGCAACGCCAAAGGCCAAAGGCCAAAGTGAGGCACGACTGCCGCTCAGCGGAACGCGGCGGGCAGCCACAGCGACAGCGCGGGGAAATAGGTGACCAGGATCAGCACGGCGAATCCCGCCAGATAGAACGGCCAGATCGTCCGCATCGCTTGCGCGATACTGATTCGCCCGATCGCCGTGCCCACGAACAGCACGGACCCGACGGGCGGAGTGATGAGACCGATGCCGGCGTTCAAGATGAGGATCACGCCGAACTGCAGCGGGCTCACGCCGAACGCGGTCGCCACGGGCAGGAAGATGGGCGTGCAGATGATGATCAGCGGCGCCATGTCCATGAACGTGCCGAGCACGAGCAGCACGACGTTCATGAGCATCAGTATCGTGAGCGGACCTTCGGCAACGGCGCGGATGGCGGCGACGACTTCCTCCGGAACGCGCAGATACGCGAGCAGCCAGCCGAACGTCGCCGCGGCGCTGATCACAAACAAGATGATGCCCGCCGTGTGCGCCGCGTGCAGGCACGCCGTACGGAACTCGGCCCACGCGAGCCGGCGATAAACGAGCGTGGTCACCGCCAGCGCGTAGAGCACCGCCACGGCCGCGCTCTCGACCGCGGTGAACACGCCGGCCCGGATACCGCCGAAGATCACGAACACGAGCAGCAGGCCGGGCAGCGCGGCAACCAAGCGCACGGCCACGGCGCGCGCGCCGGGGAACGCCGCCGTCCCGTAACCGCGGCGCCGCGCCACGACGTACGCCGTGACCATCACGCTCGCCATCAGCAACAACGCGGGCACGATGCCCGCGGCGAACAGGTCGGCGATCGAGATACCGCCGCCGGCCGCGGCGGAATACAGGATCAGGTTGTGCGAGGGCGGCACGAGCAACGCCACGAGCGCCGCCGCGATGGTCACGTTCACCGCGTAGTCGCGGTCGTAGCCGCGCTGGACCATCTGCGGGATCAACGCGCCGCCGATCGCGGAGACGTCGGCGATCGCCGAGCCCGACACTCCGCCGAACAACAGGCACGAGAGCACGTTCACCTGCCCCAACCCGCCGCGCACGTGGCCCACGAGCGACGAGGCGAGCGCGATCAGCCGCTCGGAGATTCCACCGTGCAGCATCAGCTGGCCGGCGAAGATGAACAACGGAATCGCAATCAACGTCGTCGAGTCGCTGCCGGCGCTCGTTTCGATCACGAGCACGTCCGGCGGCAGGCCGAGATACCAAAGCGTGGCCAGCGCCGCGGCGGTGAGCGAGATCGCCACCGGCACGCCGAGCACGAGCAGCAGCGTGAAGACCCCGAACAGCACGGCGAGCGTCATGTCAGTCCCCCGACCGGTAGAGCACGCGCTCGAGCGCGAACAAGGCGAACAGCGCTCCGCCGGCGACGAACGGCAAGTAGTAGAGACCCGACGACAACTGCGCGCCGGCGGCTTTCACCGGCCAAGCCGCTATCATCAGGCTCGCTCCCCAACCCGCGAACACGAGGCCGATCGCTCCGGCCGCGAGCAGCCCGGCCGCGCGCAAGCGGCGGCCCCATTTCGGCCCTGCCGCCTGCACGCCGAGCGCAAAACGAAAGTGCGTCTCGTGCCGCACACCCACGGCTGCACCGGCGAGCAGCGTGATCTTGAGCAGCAGCAACGCCACCGGCTCGGTCCAGCCCGCGGGGGCGTCGAGCACGTAGCGCGCGAAAACCTGCCAGGCTTCCACGAGCGCGAGCAAGCCGAGTGCCGCCGCAGCGATCGCGAGCGTGACCTTCGCGAGCCCCCGCAAAGGCCCGGCCGGGAACGGCAGATCCTCCGGCGGCGCCGAGTCGGTTGAGTGGGGTACGCTCGCCACGCGCGCCGCCGAGCCTAGGCGAACCCGCGCAGCTGCTCGTGGAGCGCGCGAATCGAGGGGTCGCGGAGATAGCGGTCGAGCAGCGGCTGCACGGCGCGCTTGAACGCCTGCTTGTCGACCACGGTCACGGCAGCGCCCGCGTCGAGCACGGACCGGCGCGACGCGCGCACCGTCTCGTCCCAGCGTTCGCGCATCAAGGTCACCGAGCGCCGCGCGGTCGCCACGAGGAATTCGCGCTGCTCGGCAGGCAGCGCGTCGGCCACGCGCTTCGACATCAACAGCATGTCGGGCGCGTAGGCGTGCTCGGTCTCCGACCAGTGCCGTGCAATCTCGAAATGCCGGCTCGTGTAGTAGCTCGGCCAGTTGTTCTCCGCGCCGTCGATCAGATGCGTCTGCAGCGACGAGAACACACTTCCGTAGGCGAGCGGCGTGGGGCTGGCGCCGAGTGCCGCAACGCTCTCCATGAAGATATCCGATTGCGGCACGCGCAACTTCAGGCCGTGCAAGTCGCGCGGGGTCTCTACGGCGCGCCGCGCGTTGTAGAAGCTGCGCGAGCCCGAGTCGTAGATGGCGAGCCCGAGCAGCCCGCGGCCGGCGCAGGCGGTGAGGATCGCGTCGCCGAACGAGCCGTCGTAGGCGCGGCGCATGTGCTCCGTGGAGTCGAATACGTACGGCAACGACAGGATCCGCGTGGCCGGAATCGCGTTGTTGAGCACGGAGCTGTGCACGCGGGTGACCGCGAGCGCGCCGATGCGCGCGAGGTCGAGCGTGTCCTTCTCGCTGCCGAGCACGCCCGACGGATAGATCGCGAGCGCGATCTCGCCGCCGAAGCGGGCCTGCAATTGCGCGTCGATCCATCGCACCGCGGCAACGGTGGGATAGTTGTCCGGGTGCACGTCGGCAGCCTTGAGCAGCGAGTCGCTCGCCCGGGCGCGCGCCGCGCCAACTGCCGCGCCGGCCGCGAGCCCCTTCACGAGCTCGCGGCGCGTCAGCACCGCAACGCCCCGTCGGCGGCGCTCGCCGCCGCGGCGCCGAACGGCTCGGCGCGGCACGTGAGCTCCGCCACGCCGTCAAAAATTACGCGCGCCGTCTGGCCGGCCACGATGTCGTGCACTCCGGTGATCGCACCCGTCGATATCCAGTCGCCGGCGCGCAGCGGACGGCCGCGTCGAGCGTTCAACCCGAGCAGGAAGCGCAGCGACTCGAACGGTCCGCCGGGCGGCACGCGGCCGTCGCCGTGCCCCACGCTCCGCCCCTCGACGAATGTCTCGCAACGCCAGTCCGCGATCGAGCTCACGCGCCAGCCGGCGAGCTCCGGACCGACGATCAATCCCGCGTTGTTGCCGAAGTCGCTGACGATCGCGCACGGCCCGATCTCGTTGATCACGGCGAGCGGGCTGCCGGCGGTCTCGATCCCGACGTGGACGGCGCCGACGAGCTCGCGCGCTTCGTCGATCGTCCACGCGAGCTTGCGCGGCGGCGCGTCGCCGCCGAGGCGCAGCAGGAACTCCGCTTCGACCGCCGCGAAGCCGCCCACGTACACCGGGAAACGCGTGCGGTCTCCCGGTGCAGCCGATCGCAGTCCGCCGCGAAAGATCGGCCCGCAAAGCCGGTCTTCGTGAAACCGCGACGCGAGCTGCGGCGCGATCAGGCCGACCTTCCAACCCGCGATGCTGTCGGGCCATGCCGCGATGGCGGCATCCTGCACGGCGTAGGCCGCCGGCAGGCTCTGGGGCAGCTCGCCGGGAAACACGGCCAGGGGCTCGCCGCGCAAACGCGCGGCCACCAACCGCTTGGCGATCGCCGGCGCGTCAGCGTTGACGGTGCGATCGCTCTCGTCGAGCAATTGGCCCCTCTCCCCGGTCGTGCAATACGGCGTCAGCGTATGGGAAACCGGTGTCATTGGCAATATACTGCGGAGACGCAACGTGGGGGCTCGCACGTGGAAACGAAGCACGTCGACTGGCTGTATGCGCTGTTGGTGACGCTGGCCGCTTCATCGGCGGCGGTCGCGCAAGTGCCGGCGGATGGGCGGGCCGCGGCGATGAGGTCGCTCGCCTCTCCGGGCGCCGGCGGCTGGACCACGACCCACGGCGGCCGCGGTGGACGGCTCATCGCCGTCACCACACTCGCCGGCGAGGGACGCGGCTCGCTGCGCGCCGCGCTCGAGGCCACCGAGCCGCGGATCGTCGTGTTCGAGGTTGGCGGCGTCATCGACCTCGACCGCAAGACGCTGAAAATCTCGTCGCCGAACGTCACGATCGCGGGGCAAACGGCTCCGTCGCCGGGCATCACGCTCATCCGCGGCGGCATCGACGTGCTCACCCACGACGTGATCCTCGAGCACCTCCGCGTACGGCCCGGCGAGGCCGGTCAAGCGAAGGGCAGCGGCTGGGGCGAGGACGCGTTCTCCACGCAGGGCGGCGCGTATGACGTGATCGTCGATCACTGCACGTTCACGTGGGCTACCGACGAGAATCTGTCGGCGTCCGGGCCGCGCTTCACGGGCGCGACGCCGGCCGAATGGCGCGAAGGCACGTCGCATCGCATCACCTTCAGTCACAACATCATCGCCGAAGGGCTCGCGAACTCCACTCACGCGAAATTCGAGCACTCGAAGGGCTCGCTGATCCACGACAACGTCACCGACATCTTGATCTACGGCAATCTCTACGCGCACAACCTCGAGCGGAGCCCGCTCTTCAAGGGCGGAGTGCGCGGCGCGATCGTCAACAACTTCATCTACGATCCGGGCGCGCGCGCCGTGCACTACAACTTGCAGCCGCTCGAGTGGGGCAGTCAGCCGTTTCAGAACGGACGGATGACCGTCGTGGGGAACGTGCTGCGTGCCGGACCGTCGACGCACGACGACCTCGCCTTCTTCATGCTCGGCGGCGGCGGCGACGTCGACTATTTCGGCCGCGACAACCTGGCGGTCGATCGGTTGGGCAACCCGCTGCCGACGTTCGGCCGTTACACGACGACCGGGGCGAAGGTGGTCGAGCACAAGTCCCCGCTTGACTGGCCCGCGGGCCTGAAGGCATTGTCCGCCGTCGACGTGGAGACCTGGGTGCTCGCCAATGCCGGAGCGCGGCCGTGGGATCGCGACGCGCACGACGTGCGAATCCTCGCGGACGTGGCGGAAGGCCGCGGCAAGATCATCGACAGCGAAGCGGAGGTCGGCGGCTACCCCACCGTGACGCCGACGCACCGCGCATTCGACCCGAGCCAGTGGGACCTCGACACGATGGCCCCGCGATTCCCGGAAACCCTCGACAGCAGCGCGAAAGCATCGGGTACTTGAGGCGCCCCGTTCAAGATGACCGGAGAAAAGACGGAGCGACCCGCGCAGCGTGTACGGCGCGCGCCGCGCGACAAGACCAAGGTCACGATCAACGACATCGCGCGGCTCGCCAACGTGTCGAAGAAGACCGTGTCGCGCGTGATCAACGATTCGCCGCTCGTGCGCGAGCAGACGCGGGCAAAGGTCAAGCTCATCATCTCCGAGCACGGCTTCGCGCCCGACCCGCAGGCGCGCGCGCTCGCGTTCCGGCGGTCGTTCCTGGTTGCGCTGATCTACGACAACCCGAGCCCGCAGTACGTCGTGAACATGCAACGCGGCATACTCGACACGTTCGACGGCACGAGCTTTCAGCTCATCGTGCGGCCGTGCGATCGCGGCGACCCGCGCTTCCACGCGAGCATGCGGGCGTTCGTCGAGCAGCAGAAGCTGTTCGGCGCGATCCTGCCTCCGTCGGTGTCGGAAGATCAGGAGCTCGCCGACATCCTCGCCGACGCCGGCTGCCCGTACGTGCGCATCGCCTCCGTGCCGCTCGACGAAGTGCACAGCATGATCCGCACGCACGACGCCGAAGGCGCGGCAGCGGCCGCCCGTCACATCGCGACGCTCGGCCACGAGCGCATCGCGCACATCCGCGGCCCGCTCACGTTCCGCTCGTCGCACGAGCGGCTCCGGGGCTTCACCGAGGGGCTCGCGGAGTTCGGGCTCGCGCTCGACGCCAAGCTCGTGCTCGAAGGCGGCTACACGTTCGAGTCAGGCGTCGCGTGCGCGCAGCAGCTGCTCGAGCGTCCGCCCGCGTCGCGGCCCACCGCGATATTCGCCGGCAACGACGAGATGGCCGTCGGCGTATATCAAGCCGCGCGGCGCGCGGGCTTCGGCGTGCCGGAGGACCTGTCGATCGTCGGCTTCGACGACACGCCGATGGCGTCGCGCATTTGGCCGCCGCTCACCACGGTTCGTCTGCCGATCCGGGAGATGGGGAAGGCCGCAGCGGCTCTCTTGATCAACGAGGCGCGCGGCGAGCGCACGAGCTTCGTCGAGTTCCAGCCCGAGATGATCGTGCGCCAGTCGACCGCGCCGCTGCGCAAATGACTGGGTGTCAGACATCGCGGGTGTCAGACACCGCCGGTGTCTGACACCATTTCAGGAGACACGCCGTGTTTCGCAAGACGTATCAAGCGACCCATCCGGACATGATGGAGGACGTGCGCAATCAGCAACTGCGCGACCGCTATCTCGTGACGGATCTTTTCGCGCCGGAGCGCGTATCGCTCGACTACTCGCACAACGAGCGCTTCGTGATCGGCGGCGCGGCGCCGATCCGCGAGAGCGTGGCGCTGCCCCCGCAGTCCGAGCCGAAGGCCGGCGTGCCGTTCCTCGAGCGCCGCGAGCTCGGCGTGGTCAACGTGGGCGCCGGCGAGGGTCGCGTGCGCGTGGGCGCCGAGACGCACTCGCTCCGCCCGCGCGACGGCCTGTATGTGCCGATGGGCACCGCGGACGTCATGTTCGAGTCGCTCGACGCGTCCGCCCCGGCGAAGTTCTATCTGATCTCGACGCCGGCTCATGCGCGCTTCGAAACCGTCAAGATCTCGATCGACTCGGCCGTGCCGCTGAAACGCGGCTCGCAGTCAACGTCGAACGAGCGCACGATCTATCAGTACATCGTCCCGCAGACCTGCCGCTCGGCGCAGCTGCTGCTCGGCCTCACGATCCTCGAGACCGGCAGCGTGTGGAACACCATGCCTCCTCACCTGCACGACCGGCGCTCCGAGGTGTACTTCTACTTCGGGCTCGGCGACAACGACCGCGTGTTCCATTTCATGGGCGAGCCCGACAAGACACGGCACGTCGTCGTGCGTAACGACGAAGCCGTGATCTCGCCGCCCTGGTCGATCCACATGGGCTCGGGCACTGCGAGCTACGCGTTCATCTGGGCGATGGGCGGCGAGAATCTCGACTACATCGACATGCGCGTGCTCGACATCTGCCAGCTGAAGTGACCGACATGACGAACGCGTTCAGCCTCGCGAACCGCCGCGCGCTCGTCACGGGCGCGAACACCGGGCTCGGCCAAGGGATCGCGCTGGCGCTCGCGGCCGCGGGCGCGGACATCGCCGCCGTCGGCCGAACGCCGCCCGCCGACACGGCGGCCCGAGTCGCCGCGCTCGGCCGGCGGCTCGAGTTCGTCGCGGCGGACTTGAGCGACCCCGGCGCGGCGGCCTCCGCGGTGACGGCCGCCGCCGAGGCGCTCGGCGGCATCGAGATCTTGGTCAACAACGCCGGCATCATCCGCCGCAAGGACGCGCTCGAGGTGAGCGAGGCCGACTGGGACGAGGTGCTCGACGTGAACCTGAAGAGCGTCTTCTTCCTGTCGCAGGCGGTTGCGCGGCGGCTCGTGGAGCGCCGGGTGCGCGGCAAGATCGTCAACATCGCGTCGATGCTGTCGTTCCAGGGCGGCGTGCGCGTCGCGGCGTACACGGCGAGCAAGAGCGGGCTCGCCGGCCTCACCAAGCTGCTGGCGAACGAGTGGGCGCCGCACGGCATCAACGTCAACGCGATCGCACCGGGCTACTTCGCAACCAACAACACCACGGCGCTGCGCGCGGACGAGAAGCGCAACGCGGAGATCCTCGCGCGAATTCCGGCGGGGCGGTGGGGCGAGCCGGCCGATCTCGCGGGCGCGGCGGTGTTCCTCGCGTCGGCCGCGTCCGACTACGTGCACGGAGTCGTGTTGCCGGTGGACGGAGGCTGGCTATCGCGTTGACGGTTGCGTCGCCGCCGGCCGGCGCAACGCCCGAAACAGCAGCAGCGCGCCGGCGATCACCATCGGCGTGGAAAGCAGCAGACCCATCGTGACCCAGCCGAACGCCAGATAGCCCAGCTGCTCGTCCGGCACGCGTACGAACTCCACCAGGATCCGGAACGCGCCGTAGAGCAACAGGAACAACCCGGACGCGGCGCCGACCGGCCGCGGCTTGCGCGTATATAGAAAGAGCACCACGAACAGCACGATGCCTTCGAGGAACGCCTCGTAAAGCTGGCTCGCGTGCCGCGGCTCGCCGTTCACGATCACGGCCCACGGTGCGTCGGGGCTCGTGACCTTGCCCCAGAGCTCGCCATTGACGAAGTTGGCGACGCGCACCAGGAATATCCCCGCCGGGAACCACACCGCGATCGCGTCGCCGATCGTGAGGAACGAAAGGCCCGAGCGCCGCGAATAGAGCCACATCGCAAGCAGCACGCCGCTGAGCCCGCCGTGAAACGACATCCCGCCCTTCCAAACGGTGAAGATGCTGAGCGGATCGGCGAGCAAGGCGTCGAGCCCGTAGACGAAGACGTAACCGATGCGTCCGCCGATGATCGCGCCGAGCGCCGAGTAGAAGACCACGTCCTCCACTTGCTGTTGGCCGATCCGGCTCCAGGGCGCCTTGGCGCGCGCGCGCATCCCGAACCACCCGGCCGCGAACGACGCGAGGTACATGATCCCGTACCAACGGATCTGCAACGGCCCGATGCCGAAGAACGGGCCGAGGCTGAACGCGACCGGATTGAAGTTCGGGAAGTGGATCAAGCTGCGCGCAATCCCAAGATACGACGCGCCTCCGCCGGCGTGGCCACGCTCCTGCCGTACTCGGCGGCGAGCTCCTTGACGCGCGCCACTAGCTCCGCGTTGCTCGCCGCGAGCCGGGTCTTGTCGAACCGCACGTTGTCCTCGAGGCCGGTGCGGCAGTGGCCGCCGAGCTCGAGCGTCCACTCGTTGACGACGATCTGGTCCTTGCCCACGCCCGCTGCCGTCCACGTGGCACCCGGCAGCACGCGCCGGAGCTGGGCGATCTCGAACACGAGCACCTCGCGATCGGCCGGCAGCGAGTTGGGGATCCCGAGCACGAACTGCACGTGCACCGGCGGCTTGAGCAATCCTTCGGCCACGAGGTTGGCCGCGTTGTACAGCATCGCGAGATCGAAGATCTCGATCTCCGGCTTGATGTCGTGCTCGAGCATCGCCTTCGCGAGGTCCACGATCAGCGTGGGATGATTCTCGTAGATCATCGTCC
>DASUFK010000411.1:0-9771 GCA_036274615.1 Gammaproteobacteria bacterium
ATCGAGAAGCGCACGCCCGGCGGGCGGCTCGCCACCACCGAGGACGTGGTCGGCGCCGTCGACTTCCTGTTCACGAACCGCGGCGTCAACGGCATCAACCTCGTCATCGACGGCGGCTGGCTGCTGACCTAACGTCACACCAAGAAACTCGGCGAGACCTCAATACGTGCAGGGAGGCGCGATGGTCTTCGCGCCGCAAGCGTCGACCGTGACGACGCTCGCCTTACCTTCGTTCCTGCCGTCCTTGCCGGTGTAGAAGAGCTCCGGGTCGACGAACCACATCCACACCGCGTCGTTCACCGCGAGCATGAGCGGCCCGCTGCGCGGCGCCACGAACTCGCCGACGTACTTGCCGCCGTCGTACTCCACCACTTTCATCGGCACGGAGACGAAGGCCGCGTCGCCGAAGCGGTAGTCGGCCACGTGCAGGATCGGTTGGAACCACGGATCGTTGAGCGACCGCCGCAGCAACGGCGCGAGCGGCCGGAACCACCACTTGAAGCGGTCCGTGGAGAATCCCGCGGGCGAGGCGCTGATGTCGGCGTCGTGCCACGCGTCCACGACGAGCGTGAGGCGATACCGCTCGCCTTTCGTCACGTCGCCGTCGGGTATCCGCCAGCAGATGTTCGACGTGTCGAATGTAGCGGCGTCGCGCTCCGGATTGCGCTCGCAGAGCCGCTGCGCGCTGAACGTGAGCTGCACGCGATGCGCGGAAGTCACCGCGGCCGTGACCGCCGCCGCGCCGAGCAGCAGGCACAGCACGTAGATGGCGGCCGCCGCCAAGCCGGGGCTCGCCCGCCACTTCACGTAGCGCAAAATCTTCTGGTACGCGCCGTGAGTGCGGAACTTGCGAATCTTCGTGAGCTTCGCGGCTCGCGTAAGGAGCTCGGGCGGCGCGCCCGCGGGCGACCCGATCGACGACACGAGCAGCTTGCGCATCAAGTCGCGCAGCTCGAGCTCCGTGCGGGCGGTGCTGCGCAGCAGCCACAGCACCGCGATCGCCAGCACCAAGAACGTGCCCGGCCGATCCGCGTAGGCCTCCACCCATTGCGACGTGAACGACGGCAGCCAGCCGCCCGCCCAGCGGATCACCGGCGTGAGCACGCACTGCGGTCCGATGCAGCTCGCGGGCGACGGGCCGAGAGCGCCGATGACAAGCAGCGCGAAGGTGAACGCCAGCGTGAGGAAGTAGTTCACGCGGCGCCGCCATACTCGGTCCCAAACCTTCTCCTGAGCCTGTGCGCGCTCGCGCGAAAAGCGCTCGCGCACCGGCCCGCCCTCGACGTCGTAGTCCGGCGGCAAGACGATCGGCGCATAGCCGTCGCCGCCGTGCTCGATCCGCCGCAGCACGCTGTCGTGGAGGTGCACGCCGGTGAGCATGCCCTTGCCGTTGAAGTCGGGGTCTTGAAAGACCCTCGAGTGGGGATCCGGGTGCTCGAGACGAGCCGCGATCTTGCGCGGCTGATACCGGTAGTAAGCGGCCACGCCGGACCGGCTGTCGTGCAACGGCCCGAAGGGGTTCACGTTGTCGCGGAACTGCTCGAGCTCGTCGGGCTTCAGCCGCAGGCCCGCGCTCATCGCCTCCTGCGCCATCCACAGCAACGAGACGTACGCGAGCGAGTCGTCGGAATAGCCGCCGCCGACGTCGGAGTGCATGCCCGCAAACCACACCTGCCGCAGCCGCTGCGGGCGCACGCGGCCCGCCGCGACGAGGTCGCGCTCGTGCACCTCGTCCCACAGCAACGGGTGGAACGTGTCGCGCTCGTCGTCGAGCGCGAGCGCATGGCGCGCGCACGCCACCTTCTCCGACAGTTTGTAGTCGGGCATCGACAACGGCCACACCCAGCGGTCGATGCCCTTGGTGACCTCGGCGATGGGCGAGCCATAGGCGGCCACCGTGTCCCAAACGCCGACGAACGCGATCTCGTCCACTTCGATGAGGTCGCTGCCGGTGAGGATCGGCGGCCCGCTCTTCGCGCGCCGCCGCGCAATGCGGCGGTCACGGAAGTTCCGCAGCGGGTCGACGATCAAGCGGGTGAGCCCCCGGTGGTCCGTGGTCGATGCCGATGACGTGCGATCGCCGCTCAGCACGAAGTGACGACGGAATTGGCGATACGCGTCTTCCGAGAGCGCCTTCAAGTCGGCGTGCGAGATCGTGGCCGAGGGGCCGTCCGCGAGCCCCGCGAGGTCGGGGTCGCGCCGCTTGCGGTCGATGATGCCCACGCTCGTGAGCAACCCCACGAGCACGCGGATCGTGAACGCGCCGCGCGAGAAGCCGAACGCGTAGATGCGGTCGCCCTTCTCGTAGTTCAGGCACACGAAGCGATACAGCTCGAGCACGTTGCGCATCAGCCCAACGCCGAACGCGCCGCCGAGCAGCGCGAGCGGCTTGAACGACGACGTACCGACGCCGTCGTCATAGGCCACCACCTGGCGCAGCACGCCTTCGTGCTCGGCGGGGTCCACGTCGGTGGTGTCGACGGCCTGGTAGAGTCTCCAGACGTTGGTCTTGAACACCTTCGCGGAGCTGTTGCCGGTGCCGTCGGAGAACACGACGATCGCCTTGGGCCGGCGTCCCGGAGTCGCGGAGCCGGAGGGTTCGGTGCTCGCGCTCATGGCGCACGCTCGCAACGGCAGTGGATCTGCATCGGTCCTACCTTCTCGACGTACGACGTTGCCCGACGGCGACCAATGTAGTCGAGACCGCCCGGGTCCCACTGTCATGAACTTGACTGAAGAGCCGCGGGAGCAGCGGCGTTGCTCGCGCGTGGGATCGAGTATCGGCCGCCGCGCCCGGCCGTCCGCGCGGAAAAAGTAACCTGTCCCTATTTTCTTTAGAATGGCCGCTCCTCGTAACGGTCACTCGAATGGATCCCGTCGCCCATACCTTCACCGGCGCGACAATGTTCGCCGCCGGTCTGCGCCGCGCCACGCCGCTCGCAGCGGCCGCGCTGATCATGGGCGCGAACGCGCCCGACGTTGACGTGCTCGCCTACTTCGCGGCGCCGTTCGAGGCGATCGCGTTTCGCCGCGGCTGGACGCACGGCCTGCTCGCGCTCGCGATCTGGCCGTTCCTCATCGCGGCGGTGCTGCTCGCGTGGGACCGCTGGGTGCGCCGCCGCCGCAATCCCGCCGCGGCGCCCGCGCGCGCGGGGCCGCTGCTCGCGGTCACGGCGCTCGCCGTGGCCACGCACCCGCTGCTCGACTGGCTCAACGACTACGGCGTGCGCTGGCTCATGCCGTTCGACCGCTCGTGGTACTACGGCGACGCGCTCGTCGTCGTGGATCCGTGGGTGTGGCTCGTGCTCGGCGGCGTGTTGTTCCTCACGTACTCGAGCTCGCGACTCGCAATCGCGCGCTGGACGGTATTCTGGGTCGTCACCACGTTCATCGTGCTCGCCGCCGGCGCCTTGGTGCCGTTCCAGACGCAGATCCTCTGGCTCGTGGGCGTCGCGGCGCTCGCGGCTGCGCGCGTGCGCCGCCCGGAGATCGTGCGCAACGAGCGCACGCTCGAGCGCGCGGCGCTTGCCGTGCTCGCGCTGTTCGCGGTGTACATCGTGGCGACGAGCGTGGCCACGCGGATCGCGCGCTCGCAGGTACGCGACGGCCTGGCGGCGCTCGGCATCCATGGCGTCGAGCGAGTGATGGTGGGCCCGGCGGCCGGCAATCCGTTCGCGGGCGAGGTCGTCGCCGCGACGGCCGACACTTATTATCTCGGCCACTGGCGCTGGCTCGCGCCCACGCGCCTCAATCTCGACGGCGACCCGCTGCCGCGGCCGCGCGGCGCCGTGTACGACGCAGCCGCGAGCGCGCCGGAGGCACGCAAGTTTCTCACGTGGTCGCGCTTTCCGGTGATCGACACGGAGCCGGTCGCCGGCGGTGCGGTGGTGGTGCACTTCGCCGACGCGCGCTACGTCGGCCGCCGCGGCATCGACGGCCCCACGGTGCGGCTCGACTCGGACCTGCACGTCACCGCGGCGGACTAGCGGTTTGCGCATCGTCGTCTGCACGCTCGGCACGAGCGGCGATCACAACCCGTACATGGCCGTGGCAATCGAGCTCGCGCGGCACGGCCACGACGTCGAATGCGTGGTGGATCCGACCTACGCCGGGTCCGCGGCCAAGCTGCCGCTGCGGGCGCACGCCGCGGGCAAGGAATTTCCGAACGACTACATCCTCGAGCATCCCGAGCTGCTCCACCCGCGCAACGCGTTCTACGCGATCACGCGGCAACTGCTGCTGCCCACCGCCGAGCTCCAGTTCCGCGACATCGAGCGGCTCCATGCCGCGCGCAAGATCGATGCGGTGGTGGCGCACCACATCGCGTTCGGCGCGATCTGGTGGGCCGAGAGCCGCGGCGTGCCGCTCACCATCGGCTGGCTCGCGCCGATCTCGCTGCTAAACCCCGACGGGCTCGGGTCGATGCTGCCGGGCTTCGCCCGGCGCACGCCGCTGCCGCTCGCCCGCGTGCTGCGGCGGTTCGTGATTCCCGCCTTGATTCGACGCCAGCTCGATGCGCCGATGAACGCAACGCGCGCGGCGCTCGGTCTTGCGCCGCAGCGCGATGCGATGGTGCGCTTGCCCGGCACGGGGCACGGTCACGTGGCGCTTTGGGACGAGGCGTTCCGCGCACCGGCCGCCGGCGATCCGCCGGGCCTCGTCACCTGCGGCTTTCCGTTGCTCGCGCGTGAGGGCGGCGAGCCGCCGCTGCCGCCCGAGGTCGCCGCGTTCCTGGACACGAAACCGGCTCCGATCGTCTGCGCGCTGGGCACCACGGGCGGGCCGATTCCGCTGCCCATCGCGGACCTCTTGGCCGAAGCTTGCGAGCTCGCGGGGCGGCCCGCGCTCTTGATCGGCGACCGCGCGCCTGTGGCCGCGCGCTCGTCGCGCTGGGTGGCGTTCGCGCCGCACGGGCACGCGTTCGAGCGCGCGCCGCTCGTCGTGCATCACGGCGGCATCGGCACGCTCGCCGCGGTACTGCGCGCGGGCAAGCCGAGCCTGGTGCTGCCGCTCGCGAACGATCAGTTCGACAATGCCGTGCGGCTTCGTGGGCTCGGCGCGGCGGCCGTGCTCGACCCACGCAAGGCGAAGCCGGCTGCGATGGCCGGCGCGATCAGGAAGCTGCTCGACGACCGCGCCACGGGCGAAGCGGCCGCGCGGCTCGGCGAACGCGTGCGCACCTCGAACGGCGCGCGGCGCGCCGCGGACGCGATCGCGTAAGACGCGGTGTCGCAAGGCCCGGTGTCAGACACCAAAGGTGTCAGACACCAAGAGTGTCAGACACTAGCGGTGCCAGGCTACCGAGCGGGCGCGGGCGCCACCACCGACAAGTCCTCGCAAGCTTCCGCTTCGTACGGCACGTTCGACGGCTGCATCGTGCCGGCGCCGACCAGCGGCTCGGTGAAGTACAGCGGGTCGTCGGCGGAATATTCGCGCCTGAGCGCGAAGGTGCGCGGATTGAGCGTGAAGCGCTCCACGACGTGCAGCTCGGCGCTGTGCGGCGTGTTGCCCGTCAGCGTTCCGGGCAGGAAGCCCACCGTGTCGACGACGAGCACGTCGTGGTCCCACCAGCCGATCGAATGGCCCGCGCGCGACGGCTCGATGCTCGCGGGATGCGTGTGCTGGCCCATGTGGATATTGCGCTCGAGGCCGAGCCGGCCGTAGAGCAGCGTGATGGTGTCGGCCGTCTGCGTGATCCGGTTGACGGGCTCGCCGCCCCAGTCGGACACGATGCTGCCCTGCATGCACGCGCGCACCGCGCGCGAGACCTCGGGCTGCGCCTGCATCGCCGCGGTGCCCGCGGGTGTCAGATCCACGGCGGCGCGCGGCTGAAAACGCGGCCGGGCCGGCGCGGCGCCGCCTGCGATTGCCGCAGCCGCCTCCGGCGTGCCGCGCGCGCCCGCGATCGCTCGCTGTCCCTCGGGCACGCCGCCCTTCGCGTACTTGTTCACTTCCGACAGCGGCACGAGGGTGCCCTCGCGTCCCGCCGAGTCGGTCATCACCACCTGCTCTTGCGCCCAGTCACCGGCGATGTTCGGCTCGCCGCTCGCGAGACGCGCCGCGCGCTCGCCGGTGGGCTTGGCCTCGATGCGCTGACCGTAACGATCGAGCGTGAGGCCGTTGTTGAAGGTGATCGTGCTCACGTAGCACGCGGTGGGCTCGACGCGGTCAGGCGAGCCCTGGATCTTGACCTTGGTGCCGGCCGCGAACATCTCGGGCGTCCAGCCGGAACGCCGCAAGGTCGTTGCGGAGCGGACCTCGCAGCGGTACTTCTTGATCTTGCCGTCGGGTCCGGTGACGTCGAAGTTGATCCACGAGTGCGGATTCACGAAGTCGAACTTGGTGATGACGCCCTCGAGCTCGATGTCCTTGTCCATCGCGAACGTGCCGAACCCGTGGTGCGCGTTGGCCGCGACCGCGGCGAGCAGCAAGCTCGAGCCGAGCGCTGCGAAGTGACGTGTTCTCAAATTAACACCCTCCCGTGCGACGACGCGCCGCACGGGGAGAATCGTAGCATGCGAGCCGGTGAGCGGAATCGCGCGGAGCCGAGCGGAATCAGTGGTTCGCCGCTTGGCGCGGCGGCTGCTCGTGATCCGGCCTCGGGGCCGATTGCAGGACGGCGATCACGTCCTTGCCCTGGAGCGCCAATTGCTTGCGCGCTTCCTCGATTCTCGTCATCAGCGATTCGTCGACGACGTTGACCGGTCGCCGTAGTTCTTGGTATCCGCCGATGAACAGCTTCCTCAGGTCCACGACACACCCCTCCATGGTTGTTCCGTAACGCCGGGGATACTGCAATCGGCGTGCCTGCTGCCCTCGGCCGGCCGAAAATCAGGGCCTTACACGCATAAGCGAGACGCCGGTCACGGCGCTTTGTAAAGCGGTCCGACGCCGGAGACGCCGCGGCGATTGCGTGCGTTTCGCCAACAGTTGTGCAAATGCGCCATCCCTTGGCCGCGGGTCTTAGCCGATCTCGCGGCCGACCCATGAAAAAACCCCGTAAAATCAGTGGGTCGCGCGCATTCGACGCCGCTGGCATGGGAACTGCAATCGGCGTTCGTCGCGCTCGGCCAGCCGGGCGCGGCGGGCCCGCGGCCCGAGCCGGTCGCGGCGGAGGATACGAAGGAGACATCGTCAAATGAGTTACGCACGAGCAGGCGCCGAGCACGAGCGCACGGTGACGCTGGTCGCCTATGCGCTCCATCTCTTCGGCGCGACCTGCGGTCTACCGAGCATCATCGGCACCGTCCTGAACTACGTGAGGGTCAACCGCTACGGCGGCTTCTACGACAGCCATCACCGCTTCATGATTCGTACGTTCTGGTGGGCGCTGCTCTGGATGGTGATCGGCTGCATCACCATTTGGATCTTCGGGCTCGGCTGGGCGGTGATGTTCGTCACATGGATCTGGTACGTCTATCGCCACATCCGCGGTCTCGTGGCGCTGCTGAACGGCGAGACGATGCCGGGCTGAAGCCGCGCGAGCGCTCCCCCTCGTCTCGAAGCGCCGGTTCATGAATAATCGGCGGCACCGGACTGGGGGAGCTTCTCGATGACTCGACTACGGCCCACGCTCGCGGTCTCAGCCGCCGCGGTCTCGATGTTCCTCGGCGGCGCGGCGCACGCCCAGAAGCCCTACACCACGTGGCGCGCGTACGGGGGCTCGGCGAGCTCGTCGCAGTACTCGGCGCTCGACCAGATCAACAAGAAGAACGTCGCGCAGCTCGAGGTGGCCTGGACGTTCCCCGTGGGCCAGCGCGGCTTCACGCAGAACCCGCTGATCGTGGACCGCACGATGTACGTGGCGGCCGGCGACAACGCGATCGTCGCGCTCGACGCCGTCACCGGCAAGCAGCTCTGGGCTCATCCGAACGAAGGCGGCATCAGCGCGCGAGGCTTCAACTACTGGCAGAACGCCGACGGCTCCGACCGCCGCATCATCTACGGCAACGCCGGCTTTCTCACCGAGATCGACGCGCGCACCGGCAACACGGTTACGAGCTTCGGCACGAACGGCCGCGTGGACCTTCGCGACGCGCTCAAGTCCGACGGCTGGGACATGACCGGCGTGCGCGAGCTCAGCAACGCGGGCAACCCGGGCCGCGTGTACCAGAACCTGTTCATCATCTCGCTGCCGGCGCAGGGCGCGGGCTACAACTCCACGCCGGGCGACGTGACCGCTTGGGACATCGTCACCGGCAAGCTCGCGTGGATCTTCCACAGCATCCCGCACAAGGGCGAATTCGGCTACGACACCTGGCCGGCCGAGGGCCACGAGAAGGCCGGCGGCGTGCACAACTGGAGCGAGCTCACGGTCGACGAGGCGAACGGCATCGCGTTCGTGCCGTTCGGCACGGCGCGCTACGACTTCTTCGGCGGCAACCGCGCAGGCAACAACCTGTTCGCGAACTCGCTGGTGGCGCTCGACGCGAAGACCGGCAAGCGGCTCTGGCATCAGCAGCTCGTGCATCACGATCTGTGGGACTACGACCTGCCGCAGGCGCCGAAGCTGCTCACCATCAAGCAGAACGGCCGCTCCCGCGACGTGGTGGCGCAGGCCACGAAGCACGGCTTCGTGTTCGTGTTCGACCGCAAGACCGGCGAGCCCGTCTGGCCGATCGAGGAGCGGCCGGTGCCGCAGTCGGACCTGCCGGGCGAGCACACGTCGCCGACGCAGCCGTTCCCGACGAAGCCGCCGCCGTTCGCGGTGCAGTCGTTCACCGAGAAGGACATCAATCCGTTCCTGCCGCCGGCCGAGCAGGAGACGTTGCGGCAGCGGCTGCGCACGTCGCGCAACGAAGGATTGTTCACGCCACCGAGCTTCCAGGGCTCGATCGAGATGCCGGGGCACAACGGCGGCGCGAACTGGGCGAGCTCGGCCGTGGATCCCGTCAACGGCGAGATGTACGTCGTGTCGAAGAATCTGCCGGTGATGCTCGCGGCGCAGCTTTCGGACGAGGAGCCGTCCGCGCGCGGCATCAACGGCGCGGTGATTCCGCCGGAGCAGGCGGCGAAGGCGATGGCCGACGCGAAGGCCGCGGCCGCGAAAGGGCCGGTGCGCTATGTGGTGCCGTACGACTTTCTGCGCAGCCCGACCAACGGCCTCACCGCGATCAAGCCGCCGTGGTCGCACATCACCGCGTACGACCTGAACACGGGCGAGATCAAGTGGCGCATCCCCGACGGCTCCACGCCCGGCCCCGGCTTCCCCGAGGACTCGGGCTCGCACTTCCCGCGCGGCGCGCCGCTCGTCACGGCGGGCGGCCTGCTGTTCGTGGCCACGGCGCAGGACAAGATGCTGCGCGCCTACGACCGCGACAACGGCAAGGTGCTGTGGTCTCGCGAGGTGCCCACCGGCTCCGAAGGCATCCCGGCGACGTACGAGGTCGACGGACGCCAGTACGTCGTCTTCGCGGTGGCCGCGGGCGCCGGCACGTTCGCGCCGACGATCGCACCGCCCCCCGCCGGCCCGCAAGCCGACCGCGCCTACATCGCCTTCGCCCTGAAAAAATAGGGACATGTTACTTTTCGGCGGCTAGTCGTCGAACAAACCCTCGTCCGGGAGCGCGCCGCCATTCGCGGCGCGGCTCCCTTTTGTCGGTCGACCTCTTGGCCGGAAGCTAAAGCGCGCGCCCAAAGCGGATTCCGCTCTGCGCACCCAGTCGTCGCTCGCAAACGGCCGGCCCGTGTCCAGGCAGCTGCGAACAGCGCGCAGCACAGGCTCCGCTTCCGCCGCGTTGACCTGATCTCGCCAATCCGACGGCAAGGGGC